>NZ_JAAFYZ010000063.1 GCF_018274385.1 Catenulispora pinistramenti
CACCCGGAGCCCGCCCCCGAGGCCGACGACGCAGACGGCGCCTGACCGAACTCAGACCACTCATCTCACCTCTGCGGGCTGCTGACCTCAGCGGTCTATCAGCCATGCCAGCGCACTGTCATCCCTGGGAGGGAACTATGTCCATCATCCGTCGCGCCGTGGCCACCGGCATCGCAGTCGGGGTCCTCAGCATCGCTGGAACGTCCGCCGCATCCGCCGCATCCACAGGGTCCGCCGGGGTCGGCACCGCGAAGCCGGCCGCCGCCGCGTCGGCCGACCACGACCGCGGACACCACCGGCTGCCGGCCGTCGCCGTCGACTGGGCCGCCGCCTGGAACAGCAAGAACCCGCAGCGCCTGGCCGACCTCTTCGTCCAGTGACGACTACTACGACAAGGCCGATGTGCTGAGCCAGTCCGGCTTCTGACCAGTCTGGTTTTCCGAATAGTAGGGAGTACTGACCGATGTCCATGCTCGATGCCACTATGCGGTCGATCCTGCGCTCGCCCCTCCACGGCATGGTCAGCAAGAAGATGCTGATCGTCACCGTGACGGGCCGCAAGTCCGGGCGCGTCTACGCCAATCCGGTCGGCTACGTCGAGTCCGGCGGCGACCTGCTGATCGGCACCGCCGCCAAGTGGCGCCGCAATCTGGTCCCCGGGGAGCCGGTACCGATCACCTGGCGCGGCCGCGACACCGTCGCGGACTGGGAGGTGATCACCGACGAGGAGGAGATCGCCGAGCCGTACCGGGTCGTCATCGCGGGCAATCCCAGCCACCGTAAGCGCTCCGGGGTCAGCCTGGACGCCGACGGCAACGTCGACCGGGACCAGTTGCGCGGCGCGTTGGCGCGGGGCGCCGCCGTGGTGCGTCTGCGGCCGGTACCGACGGCATAGTCCCCGGCCCGATGCCCCGCAACCAGTCCTGACCTGGCGGCATTGCTCTCGGCAGTGGGGTTGCCGTCGTGGTTAGTGAGTGCTAACTTACTTCCCATGAGCCCCCGCATGAGTGCCGACGAGCGACGCGACCAAGTGGTCCGGGCCGCGGTCACCGAGTTCTCGGTCCGCGGGCTGGAAGGCACCTCGACCGGTGACATCGCCAAGCGGGTCGGGGTGTCGCAGCCCTACCTGTTCCGGCTGTTCCCGACCAAGCGCGACCTGTTCATCGCCGCGTTGGAGGACTCCGCGCGGCGGGTGCAGGAAGTGTTCACCAAGGCGGCCGACGGCAAATACGGGCACGCGGCGCTGGCCGCGATGGGCCAGGCCTACCAGGACCTGCTCATGGCGGACCGTGATCTGCTGAACCTGCAACTCCAGCAGTTTGCCGCGTGCCACGACCCCGAGGTGCAGAAGGCGGTCCGCGCCCTCATGCGCCGGCTGTGGCAGCACGTGGAGAACATCTCCGGTGCCCCGCTGGAGGCCCGCGTGGAGTTCTTCGCCAGAGGCATGCTCTGCAACACCATCGCCGCGATGGGGTGGGACATGGACCGCGACTCGGACTGGCAACCCGTGCTCGAGGTGCTGCGGGACGAGGCCGCCGAGACGGCCAACTCCGCCGAGGAGCTGGACGCCCGGGCGGCGGCGGGTCGCGGGCCGGCTGGCGACAGTCCCTCCAGTCCCGAATACGCCGCTTACGTCGAGAGGGTGTTGGGCGGCACAGGCTCGACCGGCACAGGCTCGACCAACACGGCCCCGACCAGCACAGCCCCGACCGGCACAGCCTCGACCAGCACAGCCCCGACCGACAACTGAACACCGCGGCGACCAGCCGCGATCGCCATCGGCGCCGACCCGAGGCGCCACCCCCGGTATGCCGAATCCATCCGGACATCCCAGCCCCGGCTCGCCCGCCGGGCAGAACTCTGCCCAGAACTCTGCCCGGTGAAGTTAGTGACCAATCACTGCCTTGACTAGTTAGTGACTGCTAACTATCCGATCTCTGATGTGGGAGTATCAGCATGAGCACCGAGACCGCCGGCCCCGTCCGGGGCCGACCGACCGACAGCCTGCGGGCCGCCACCATCGGCCACCCGGTCCGCACCTTCCTGATCACCGGCGTGGCCATGTTCATGGCGCAGCTGGACAACCTGGTCGTCAGCATCGCGCTGCCGTCGATCCGGGAGTCGCTGCACGCCGGCCTGTCCGGCCTGCAATGGACGGTCTCCGCCTACACCCTCACCTTCGCGGTGTTCCTGCTGACCGGCTCGACGCTCGGTGACCGCTTCGGCCGCCGGAACCTGTTCGTCGCCGGACTTGCCGTCTTCACCGCCGCGTCGGTGGTCTCGGCGCTGGCCCCGAACATCGCGGTGCTGATCGCCGCGCGGACCGTGCAGGGCCTGGGCGGTGCCGTGATCGTGCCGCTGAGCCTGACGCTGCTGTCGGCGAGTGTGCGTCCGGAGAAGCGCGGTGCGGCCGTCGGCGCCTGGGGTGCCATCGGCGGGCTGGCCGTGGCGCTCGGACCGGTGATCGGCGGGGCCGTCGTGGAGGCCGCCTCGTGGCAGTGGATCTTCTGGGTGAACGTGCCGCTGGGGGTGGTGCTGCTGCCGCTGGCCTGGTTCGGCCTCACCGAGAGCCGCGGCCCGGCGCGGCGGCTGGACGTGGTCGGGACCGTGCTGGCCACCGGCGGGCTGCTGGGCGTGGTGCTGGGCCTGATCCGCGGCGGGGACGTCGGCTGGACCAACGCGCTGGTGCTGACCGGGTTCATCGCCGGGGCCGTGCTGCTGGCCGCCTTCGTGCTCTGGGAACTGCGGACCGAAGCGCCGATGGTCCCGATGCACCTGTTCCGCGGCCGGAGCTTCCCGCTGATCAACGTCAGCGCCCTGCTGATGTCCTTCGGGATGTTCGGCGCGGTCTTCTTCCTGTCCCAGGTGTTCCAGACCGTCTTCGGCGACTCGCCGCTGGCCTCCGGGGTGCGGGTACTGCCGTGGACCGGGATGCCGATGCTGGTGGCGCCGATCGCCGGGATCCTGTCGGACAAGATCGGCGGCAAGTGGATCGTCACCGTCGGCCTCGGGTTGCAGGCCGTGGCACTGGCCTGGGTCGCCTCGGTCGCCTCGGCCACGGTGAGCTACACCTCGCTGCTCCCGGCCTTCATCATCGGCGGTATCGGCATGGCGATGTTCTTCGCGCCGATCGCCAACCTGGTCCTGGGCTCGGTCCGGCGGGATCAGGAAGGGATCGCCTCCGGCGTCAACAACGCGATGCGCGAGCTCGGCGGCGTGCTGGGCATCGCGGTGATGGGCGTGGTGTTCGCCGCTCACGGCGGTTACAACCCGACCGCCACCCAGTCCGCGCCCCAGCACTTCATCAGCGGCCTGATCCCCGCGGTCTACACCGGGGCGGCGGTCCTGGCGGTGGCGACGCTGGCGATGTTGCTGGTGCCCGGCCGGCGTCCGGCGGCCTCACAGGGCGGGGATGACGCCCACCCGTACCAGGAAGCCGAAGACGTAGCCCAGGGCGTTGGTGGCCCAGTGGAAGGACATCGGCACCAGGAGGCTGCCACTACGCCGGCGTAGCTCGCAGAACACCGCGCCGCCCAGGCCGGTGAACACGACAGTCCCGAGATCGGCCAGCGCCGCCCCCAGCCCCGAGGGTCCCAGGAGCGAGGTGAGCGCTGGCTTCTCGGTGTTCAGGTGCAGCGAGGACAGGATGTGCCAGCAGCCGAACATCAGGGAACTGAAGGCGGTGGCGCCGAGCGGCGGCCAGCGGCGGGAGGCCAGGCCGAACAGGACGCCGCGGAACGCCACCTCCTCGGCCAGCACCGTGGCGAACGGCACGTCGACGAACACCCGGACCACGACCTGCCAGGCGGTCAGCGAGGCGTAGCGCTGGTCGGTGAACAGCGAGCGGGTGACCGGCAGCAGGGCTCCGCCGAGGTAGACCACGGCCACCCCGGCGATGATGATCCCGGACCACTTCAGGCCCCGCGGCCAGGACTGGCGGTCCAGGCCCAGCTCTTCCAGCGCGTGTCCGGACCACCAGGCCAGCCCGGCGAACAGCCCGGTGACGATGGCCGCGATCGCCAGGTCCGGCAGGCTGTTGAACCAGTGGACCCGGTGCTCCAGCCAGTTCAGCGCGGCCAGCAGCAGTACCGCGAAGATCAGCGCCTGGCCGGTGCCCAGCGGGCGCCGCAGGTGGTCGGCCAGCCAACGGCCGGCTCCGGGCGTCAACTCCACTTCCGGTTGATCGCGGCCATGACGTTCTCCAGGTTCTCGGTGTCGGCCGCGGTCCAGCCCGGCGGCGGCAGGACGGCGCCCCAGCCCACGCAGGCCCCGGTGCCGTAGCTGTGGCCGTGCTGGGCCGGCATACCGAAGGACACCGCCAGGTCGACCGTGGTCTGCCAGAACGAGACGATCGGGTAGTAGCGGAGCTGGGGGCTGATATCCGGCCCCAGCGGCGGCGAGGCCCAGGCCGGTTTGTCGGTCAGCAGGTCCGGCGTCCACCACACCACCGGGTCCGAGGCGTTCTGCAGAAAGACCACGCGCGGGTGGTCCCAGGGCGCGGACGAGGGGTACTTCAGGTCCGATCTCGGCCACTGCCCGAACCGGATGCTCTTCCCGTTCTGATAGATCGGCCGCCAGATCGGCGAGCCCTGGTCCCGGTGGCCGACGATCTGCTGCCAGACCTTGCTGGCGGCCGGCGGACCCTCGAAGAAGACCCCGTCCGCGCCGTCGATCAGGGCCTGCGGGCTGGTGAAGACCGAGTCCATGGCGTAGGCGCCCAGGGACTCCCCGGAGAGCACCAGCTTGGGCCGGTGGTCGGCCGGGATGGTGAGCAGCCGGGTGTGGACCGCTTGGTAGAGCGCGCGGGCGGCGTGTCCGGCGCGTTCCTTGTCGACCAGGAATGAGATCCAGCTCGGCAGATACGAGTACTGAAGCGCCACGGTCGCGGTGTCGCCGTTGTACATGTACTCCAGCGGGGTCGGGATGTTCCGGTCCACCCAGCCGCTGCCGGTGGTGCCGACCAGGTTGATCACCTTGCGGTCCCAGGCCCCGGTCCGGTCCATCTCGCGCACCGCCAGAGCCGCGGCCGCGGTGAAGTCCGCGGCTTCCACCTGCTCGCCGACGTACACCCGGACCGGCGGGAGCGAGGGCTGTCCGGAGAACGCCGTCAGCTCCTGGGTCGTCGGCGCGGTGGCCACGAAGGTGCGGCCCTTCGTGCCCAGGCTGGACCAGGAGACCAGCGATTGCGGGCTCCCTGAGACCTGCGGCGAGACCGGCTGGTGGATCCCGGGTTCGGTGCCCTCGTTGGCCTGCCGCGAGACGTGGTCGATGAATCCGATGAACCCGCGGTCCCAGAGCACGTTCTTGGTCCCGACCACGACCAGCGTGGCGCAGACCAGCAGCCCGGCCGCGTAGGCCAGCGGCAGCGGCACCAGAGCCCCGAACCAGGCCACGAGCTTGCGGGCGAGCAGCCGTACCGCGCGGCACACGGCGAGCAGGAACAGGAACGTGCCCAGCGACAGGCCGATGATGAGCCCGGCGTTCCAGGTCGAGGACTGGCTCAGGCCCATCAGCAGCTGGAGTCGGCGCTGGGCCCGCGCACCCCAGACCACCACGGCGATGCTCACCACGAGCAGCACCAGCGGGATGAACTGCCAGCCGCGCTTGCGCAGGTGCGCGCTGAACGGCCGGTCGAGCCGCCGGGCCAGCGCGCGCGCCGCGGTGCTCAGCAGCGAGCCGACGCCGTACCCGGCGATGCCGGTGATCCCGCCGAGCAGCCCCTGCATGATCCACGGCCGGGGGAGCAGCGAAGGGGTCAGCGACAGCCAGAAGAAGAGGGTCGCGAAGCAGTAGCCGGTCAGGTCCGGCCAGCGGCGCACCACCCAGGTGTCGTCCGGCGGGTCCCAGTGCGGGCGGCGGATGAAGGCCTCGACGCGGCCGATGAAGGAGTTCGAGGGAGCGGGGGAGTGTTCGGTCGCGGCGGAGAAGTCCGTCACATCCGATTTCTCCATCCCGCCATTATCAACGCTCGAACGGTGAAATCGGGGGAATCAAGCGGAGTAGTGCTGCGGATCACGACGAAGGCCCCGGCTTGCCGCCGGGGCCCGCCATCGGTCGACAAGGGCGCCTCAGCGCGCCTCGCTTAGCAGCTTCTGCAGCCGGGACGCGCCCTCGACCAGGTCGGCGTCGCTCAGCGCGTAGGACAGCCGCAGGTAGCCCGGGGTGCCGAAGGCCTCGCCGGGCACCACCGCGACCTCGGCCTCGTCCAGGATCAGCCCGGCCAGCTCGGCCGAACTGGCCGGCCGCTGGCCGCGGATCTCCTTGCCGAGCAGCCCCTTGATCGAGGGGTACACGTAGAAGGCGCCCTTGGGCTCCGGGCACACCACGCCGGGGATCTCGTTCAGCATCCGCACGATGGTCTGCCGGCGCCGGTCGAAGGCCAGCTTCATCTCGTTCACCGCCGCCAGATCGCCGGAGACCGCGGCCAGCGCCGCGACCTGCGCCACGTTGGAGACGTTGGACGTGGCGTGCGACTGCAGGTTGGTCGCGGCCTTGACCACGTCGGCCGGGCCGATCACCCACCCGACCCGCCAGCCGGTCATCGCGTAGGTCTTGGCCACGCCGTTGACGATCACGGTCTGCCCGGCCAGCTCCGGGACCGCCTTCAGGATCGAGGTGAAGCGGGCGTCGCCGTAGACCAGGTGCTCGTAGATCTCGTCGGTGAGGACCCACAGGCCGTGCTCCAGCGCCCACTTGCCGATCGCCTCGACCTGCTCGGGGCTGTAGACCGCGCCGGTCGGGTTGGACGGCGAGACGAACAGCAGGACCTTGGTGCGCTCGGTCCGGGCCGCCTCCAACTGCGCCACGGTGGCCAGGTAGCCGCTGTTCTCATCGGTGACCACCGGCACCGGCACGCCGCCGGCCAGGCTGATCGACTCCGGGTAGGTGGTCCAGTACGGGGCCGGCACGATGACCTCGTCGCCCGGGTCCAGCAGGGTCGCGAAGGCGTTGTAGATGGCCTGCTTGCCGCCGTTGGTGACCAGTACCTGGTTCGCCGACACCGAGACGCCGGAATCGCGCAGCGTCTTGTGCGCGATCGCCTCCCGCAGCTCCGGCAGCCCGCCGGCCGGCGTGTACTTGTGGTACTTCGGGTTCTGAGCCGCCTTCACGGCCGCCTCGACGATGTACGCCGGGGTCGGGAAGTCGGGCTCTCCGGCGCCGAAGCCGACCACCGGCCGGCCGGCCGCCTTGAGCGCCTTGGCCTTGGCGTCCACGGCCAGGGTCGCGGACTCGGCGATGGCGCCGACCCGCCGGGAGATCCGGCTGGTCGGGGCGGGAACGTCTGCTGCGGAGGCTGTCATGCCCCCATGGTCCCATCACCGGCGGGCCGCCCGGGGTGACGTTCCACGAAAGGAGACACCCGCGCACGCCCGCGACACGGCGGCCGGCGCCGGCGGGCGAACCCGTTCGCAATCCGGCACGCGCGTCCCGTACACTCTCGATCGGCGGATTCCCCTTCCCCACCTCGGCGAGGTAGGTTTGTGGAGCACGCTTAGGCAAAGGGTCGTAGCTCAATTGGTAGAGCACCGGTCTCCAAAACCGGGGGTTGGGGGTTCAAGTCCCTCCGGCCCTGCTTAGGCGCCCAGGAAAGCCCGGAAACGGGCTCACCTGGGCGCGAAGCGTGTTCGCGGAAAGCCTTTCCGCGCCAACCCGCCACTTTCGCCGATAGTGATGAGGACCAGGTGACCGAGACGAGCTCGACCTCCGCGACGTCGAAGCCGGACCGCGGCCGCGGTGGCGACCGCCGCCCCGAGCGCCGTCGGTCCCCGCTGGGCCGCATGGGCCTGTTTTACCGGCAGATCATCGCCGAACTGCGCAAGGTGGTCTGGCCGACCCGCAACGAACTGGTCACCTACACCACGGTGGTCATCGTGTTCGTCGCGATCATGGTCGGGATCGTGGCTACGCTGGACTACGGGTTCAGCAAACTGGTGATGTGGGTGTTCGGCTGAGCAGCCGTACCGATCCCACCACCCCTAGCAAAAGGAAGTATGAGCGACCGTGTCTGAGACGTACGGAGACCTCGAAGAGGCGACTGTTCTCGTGGAGAACGACGACGAGGCCGAGGCCGTCGAGGCGGAGGTCGCCACCGGTGAGCCCGAGGACGCCAGTGAGGGCGCCGAGCAGGAGGCCGGGGCGGAGTCCGCGCCGGAGGACGAGGCCGGCAGCCAGTTCGCGCCCGGCAGCCCGGAGGCCATCGAGGAGTTCCGCGAGGCCCTGCGCCGCGCGCCCGGCGAGTGGTACGTGATCCACAGCTACGCCGGCTATGAGAACCGGGTGAAGCAGAACCTCGAGACCCGCATGACCACCTTGAACATGGAGGACTTCATCTTCCAGGTCGAGGTGCCCATGGAGGAGGTCGTCGAGATCAAGGGCGGCCAGCGCAAGCGGGTCAAGCGCAACAAGTTCCCCGGCTACGTGCTGGTCCGGATGGACCTGACCAACGAGTCCTGGGGCGTGGTGCGCAACACCCCCGGCGTCACCGGCTTCGTCGGCAACGCCCACGAGCCGTACCCGCTGACCCTGGACGAGGTCGTGAAGATCCTGCTCGAGGAGCAGCCCGAGGAGGTCAGCGGCAAGCAGAAGGCGCCGGCCGAGGTCAAGGTGCTGGACTTCGAGGTCGGCGACTCGGTCACGGTCATCGACGGCCCGTTCGCCACGCTGCAGGCCACGATCAACGAGATCAACGCCGACTCGCAGAAGGTCAAGGGCCTGGTGGAGATCTTCGGCCGGGAGACCCCGGTGGAGCTGAGCTTCAACCAGATCCAGAAGAACAGTTGATCCGCTGTTGATCCGCTGCTGACAAGGGGTTGCGACTCCGTCAAAAGCATCACCGGAAGATACGACCGATCTTCATGTGATTCTCATAGGCACGTGCTAGGGCGCTCCACTAACGTGGGGCGCCCTTGACATTTCCCAATGATTCCGTGGGGGGATCACACGTGTCTGTCCGCATGTCTCGGCGGCTGTCCGCCGCCGCGGTCGTATCGGCCTCACTGGCCGGTCTGGCCTTCGCGCCGCAGGCCGACGCCACAGTTCCCGGCGTCCCTTCGAGCAGCCCGCTCACCATCAGCCACACCGACGGCTCCCTGGAGACCGTCGGTGGCGACGTCACCCACGTCCCGTGGGCCGGCACCGACGTCTCCTGGTCGCCCGACGGCAGCAAGTACGCCTTCTCGGCGAACGGCCAGGTCTTCACCGCGAACGCCGACGGCTCCGGCCTCAAGGCGGTCGCCCGGGGCGCGGCCGGCGGCGCGCACCCGGTCTGGTCCTATGCCGGCAGCCTGCTGGTGTTCGCCGGCTACGACCTGAGCCAGGGCGCCCCGGCTGCCGGGCCGACGCAGCTGATGGCCACCTGGGCCAACGGCTCGGCCACCGACGACGGCACGCCGGAGTCCTGGCCGCTGCCGAAGACCTCGGCGGCCGGGACCTCGGACTCCAGCCCGGACTACGGGGTCGGCACGCTGGCCTTCGCCCGGGAGAAGGTGGCCGGCGGCCAGAGCACCTCGGACGGGATCTGGGTCCGCACCGCGGCCGGGAACTACGTGCCCTACCAGGTCGCGGCCACCGGTAGCGCGCCGTCGGTGTCCCCGGACGGGGCCACGGTCGCGTTCGTGCAGGCCGACAAGAACAACGTGCCGCAGATCTGGACCGTGCCGACCACGGTGCCGGCCGGCGGGCTCGCCACGCCGGTCCAGCAGACCTTCGTCGCCGCGCCGGGCACCGGTGCCGACGCCGCGCCCACGGTCACGGTCGCCAACCCGGCGTTCGCCCCGGACGGCAAGACCATCGCCTTCGACGAGAACTCGGTCCCGGCCGGCGCCACCCAGGGCACCGCCCAGGTGCGCTCGGTCGCGGTGAACACCGACCCGAAGGCCACGGCCAACGCCGAGACCACGGTCACCGTCCACGGCGCGCTCACCGGCGGGGAGCATCTCGCCTACCGCAGCGAGTTCCCGAAGCAGGTGCTGCGGCTGGCCGGCGCGGACCGGCTGGGCACCGCGGCGTCGGTGTCGCAGTCGCAGTGGCGGAACAACGGCGACGCCAACGACACCTACCGGACGCAGGCCGACTCGGCCGTGCTGTCCCGGGACGACGTGCCGGCCGACGCGCTGGCCGGCTCGGCGCTGGCCGCCCGCGAGAACGGTCCGCTGCTGCTGACCGGGACCAAGACGCTGTCCCCGCAGGCCGGCGCCGAGCTCAAGCGGATCCTGCGTCCCGGCGCCACGGTCTACCTGCTGGGCGGCGTCCAGGCGCTGTCCCCGGCGGTCGCGAACTCGGTGCACGCGCTGGGCTTCAGCGTCGACCGGATCGCCGGCACGGACCGCTACGACACCGCGGTGCGCATCGCCGAGGTGGTCGCCCCGCACCCGAGCCAGATCCTGGTGGCCACCGGCAACGACTTCGCCGACGCGCTGTCCGCCGGGGCGGCGGCCGGGGCCCAGCCCGGTTCGGTGGTGGTGCTCAGCAACGACACCAAGATGCCGGCCGCGACGCAGGCGTACCTGCACCGCTTCGGCACCGACTTCGACCCGAACTCCGGGATCCTGCTGGCCGGGGTCGGCGGGCAGGCGCTGAAGGCGATCGACTCCCAGCACCAGGGGTACTGGCGGCTGCCGCTGGTCGGCACCGACCGGTATCAGACCTCGTACCTGGTGGCCGCGGCGTTCTTCCCGACCATGCAGGCCGCCGGTGTGGCCACCGGCCTGGCGTGGCCGGACGCGCTGTCCGGCGGCGCGGCCATGGGGTCCATGAACGGGCCGCTGCTTCTGGTCAACCCCAAGACCGGGCTGTCCGGTCAGGACACCGCGCTGCTGGACGCGAACCGGGGCGAGTTGTACGGCGGCTTCGTGTTCGGCGGACCGGCCGCGGTGCCGGGCGGGATCGACCAGCAGCTGGCGCAGGCCATCGCCGGTCCCGCGGGAGTGACGGACGCCGGCGGGAAGAAGCTGGCCGCGACGCGGGCCGCCGGTGCGGGGATGTCGGCCGCCGATGCCGCGGGTCTGGCCTCGGCGCTGCCGGGCGGTTCGGTGGCGAAGGCGCTGCCCAAGCCGGTGCAGCCGTAGCGGTCGGCGGCACGATAGCGCGGTATACGGCTTCTCCTTTTTAGGAGCGGTGTTGCCGGTGAGGTTGTAGTGAGGCCCCCGGACCGGTTCTGACCGGTGCGGGGGCCTCACCGCGTCCGGGGCACGGCGGCCGGTCCGGTAAGCTTGTCAGCTGTTGCCTTGTGGCGACCCTCATCCGTCGTGCCCTTGGTAGGGGTTATCGGCGACGTCTACAGAAACGAGTATGGGAATGCCTCCCAAGAAGAAGCTCACCGCGGTCATCAAGCTCCAGATCAAGGCCGGTATGGCGAACCCGGCCCCGCCCGTCGGCCCGGCCCTGGGTCAGCACGGCGTGAACATCATGGAGTTCTGCAAGCAGTACAACGCGGCGACCGAGGCGCAGCGCGGGCAGGTCGTGCCCGTCGAGATCTCGGTGTTCGAGGACCGCTCGTTCACGTTCATCACCAAGACCCCGCCGGCGGCCAAGCTGATCCTGAAGGCCGCGGGGATCGAGAAGGGCTCGGGCGTCCCGCAGAAGGACAAGGTCGCGACGCTGACCCAGGCCCAGGTCCGGGAGATCGCCGAGACCAAGATGCCGGACCTGAACGCGAACGACGTCGAGGCCGCCATGAAGATCATCGCCGGGACCGCGCGGTCCATGGGCGTGATCGTGGCGGACCACTGAGCCCTCGGCTCGGTGGCGACACGCCTCCACAGCAGTACCCGGCCCGGGCCTCGCGCCCGGCGGGCAGCAGTACCGGCGACACCAGTGGCAGAGCCGCGCGCGGCTCGCGAAGACCACATCTCACCATCACTAGGAGAGCAGTAATGAAGCGCAGCAAGGGCTACCGCAACGCCGCGGCGAAGATCGACGCCGAGGAGTTCTACCCGCCGCTGACGGCGATCCGTCTGGCCAAGGAGACCTCGGTCACCAAGTTCGACAGCTCGGTCGAGGTCTCGATGCGGCTGGGCATCGACCCCCGCAAGGCCGACCAGATGGTCCGCTCCACCGTCGTGCTCCCGCACGGCACCGGCAAGACCGCCCGCGTCCTGGTCTTCGCCCAGGGCGACAAGGCCGAGGCGGCCCGCGAGGCCGGCGCCGACATCGTGGGCTCCGACGAGCTGATCGACGAGGTCGCCAAGGGCCGTCTGGACTTCGACGCGGTCGTGGCCACCCCGGACCTGATGGGCAAGGTCGGCCGCCTGGGCCGGGTGCTGGGCCCGCGCTCGCTCATGCCGAACCCGAAGACCGGCACCGTCACCGCGGACGTGGCCAAGGCCGTCAACGACATCAAGGGCGGCAAGATCGAGTTCCGTGCCGACCGGCACTCGAACCTGAACTTCATCATCGGCAAGGTGTCCTTCTCCGAGCAGCAGCTCGCCGAGAACTACGCCGCCGCGCTGGAGGAGGTGCTGCGGGTGAAGCCCAGCGCCGCCAAGGGCCGGTACCTGCGGAAGATCACCTTCGCCACGACGATGGGCCCGGGCATCCAGGTCGACGCCAACCGGGTGCGCAACGTCGCCGGCGACGACGAGGCGTGAGCTGACGCCTGGCGCACAGCAGGGCATTGAAAAGTCGAGCCCCCGTCCCGGTCGGGACGGGGGCTCGACGCTTTGTCGGTGGTCAGAACCACCCCCGAGCCCGTGCTAATCTTGACGCAGCCGAAGACCGCTGGTCGCTGCTCCGAGCCGAACGGCCCGGACCAGTCGAAGGCCTCCTCCCACGGAGCGACCCGCCGAGGCGCGATAAGTGAAGCAGTCTGATCGTCCGGCAGGATGGTCCACCTGATCTGTGACGCCCGCGCTGACGCGCCGGGCGTTTTTTCGTGTCGAGGCTGGAGTCGGCTCTGACACCCCGGAAGGAGGCCCGTATGGCGAGGCCTGACAAGGCGGCCGCGGTCGCCGAGATCGCGGATCACTTCCGCGACTCGAACGCCGCCGTGCTGACCGAGTACCGCGGGCTCACTGTCGCGCAGCTGAAGGAACTTCGGCGTGCGCTCGGTGCGACCACGGACTACGCCGTGGTGAAGAACACGCTGACCAAGGTCGCAGCTCGGGAGGCCGGGGTCACCGGTCTGGACGAGGCGGCGCTGAAGGGTCCTTCGGCCATCGCCTTCATCAAGGGCGACCCGGTCGAGGCGGCCAAGGGTCTTCGTGACTTCGCCAAGGCGAACCCCCTTCTGGTGATCAAGGGCGGGGTGATGGAGGGCAAGACCCTCACCCCGGCTGAGATCGCCAAGCTCGCGGACCTGGAGTCCCGCGAGGTTCTGCTGGCCAAGGCGGCCGGCGCGATGAAGGCGTCCCTCGCGAACGCGGCGGCGCTCTTCCAGGCTCCTTTGGCCAAGGCCGTCCGCACCGTGGACGCGCTGTCGGCCAAGAAGTCCGCCGACGCCTGATAGGCACCCGGCAAAACCAAGCTAGACCTCACTTAGAGAAAGGACGCCTATCATGGCGAAGCTCAGCAAGGACGAGCTGCTCGAGGCTTTCAAGGAGATGACGCTGATCGAGCTCTCCGAGTTCGTGAAGCTGTTCGAGGACACCTTCGACGTCAAGGCCGCCGCCCCGGTCGCCGTCGCCGGTCCGGCCGGTCCGGCCGCCGCCGCCGAGGCCCCGGCCGAGCAGGAGGAGTTCGACGTCATCCTGGAGTCGGCCGGCGACAAGAAGATCCAGGTCATCAAGGTCGTGCGCGAGCTGACCTCGCTGGGCCTGAAGGAAGCCAAGGACCTCGTCGACGGCGCGCCGAAGGCCGTGCTGGAGAAGGCCACCAAGGAGGCCGCCGAGAAGGCCAAGGCTTCTCTGGAAGAGGCCGGCGCCGGCGTCTCCGTGAAGTAGTTCCACTTCACGGCGCGAGCCATTCGAAGGACCCCCGGGGTTTCCCGGGGGTCCTTCGTGCTGTCCGCCGTAACCAGTGTGATGACCATGAGCGGCGGATGCGCGCGGGCAATGATCGGCGCCCGCCTCTTGACGTCGGCCCAGCTACGCGGGATTCTGCGGTACGTCAGCTCCGTACGTCAGCTCCATAAGACGCACCCGCCAGGCCGCGGCAGCGCGAGGCACGGCCCGGGAAGAAAAAAGGTGCGAAGGACGGACGTCCCGCCCGTGTCGGCGGCGACAACTGTCGGTCGATCCGGCTAGTCTGTCCGTCTGTTGCCCGACGCGTCGGTGGCCCGTCAGAACCGGGCCGGCCGGCCCGCGTCAGGCCTATTAAGGCACGGGCTGGACAGGCGTGGCCAAGATGGCTACACTGTTCGTTTGCGCTGCCTTTCTGCATGCCCTGTACGTTTAACGGCCTCGCGAAACCTTCGAACCAATCGGCTCCCACGCGGTGAATACCGCAGCCGACCTGGGGTTTCGTTGGATCCGTCGGCGGGTAGGGATACAGGTTCATCCGGTAGCGCTAAGGACAGCCAGTCCAGTCCGAGCCCCGGAAGGACCCCTCTTGGCCGCCTCGCGCACCGCCCAGAACATCACCAAGAACGCCGCCCGCCGCATCTCCTTCGCGAAGATTAAAGAGCCGCTCGAGGTTCCGAACCTGCTCGCGCTGCAGACGGAGTCCTTCGACTGGCTGGTCGGCAACGCCACCTGGAAGGGTCGCGTTTCCGAGCAGCAGGCCGCAGGCTTGGACGTACCCACCACCTCCGGTCTGGAGGAGATCTTCGAGGAGATCTCCCCGATCGAGGACTTCCAGGGCACCATGTCGCTGACGTTCCGCGACCACCGCTTCGAGCCCGCGAAGTACTCCATCGACGAGTGCAAGGACCGCGACTTCACCTTCGCCGCCCCGCTGTTCGTGACCGCCGAGTTCACGAACAACGAGACCGGCGAGATCAAGAGCCAGACCGTGTTCATGGGCGACTTCCCGCTCATGACCAACAAGGGCACCTTCATCATCAACGGCACCGAGCGTGTCGTGGTGACCCAGCTGGTGCGCTCCCCGGGTCTGTACTTCTCGCAGGACATCGACAAGACCTCCGACAAGGACGTCTTCAACGCCAAGATCATCCCGAGCCGGGGTGCCTGGCTGGAGTTCGAGATCGACAAGCGCGACATGGTCGGCGTGCGCGTCGACCGCAAGCGCAAGCAGCACGTCACCGTGCTCCTGAAGGCCCTGGGCTGGGACGACGCCCGGATCCTGGAGGAGTTCGGCGAGTACGAGTCCATGCGCCAGACGCTGGAGAAGGACCACACCGCCGGCCAGGACGAGGCGCTGCTGGACATCTACCGCAAGCTGCGCCCGGGCGAGCCGCCGACGCGCGAGGCGGCCCAGACCCTGCTGGACAACCTGTACTTCAACCCCAAGCGGTACGACTTGGCCAAGGTCGGCCGCTACAAGATCGACAAGAAGCTGGGGCAGGCCAGCGGCATCGACAACACGGTGCTCACCGAGGACGACATCGTCAACGCGATCCGCTTCCTGGTGAAGCTGCACGCCGGTGAGACCGAGATGCCGCCGCAGGTCGAGGGCGCGCCGAACGTGGTCGTCGAAGAGGACGACATCGACCACTTCGGCAACCGCCGGCTGCGCAGCGTCGGCGAGCTGATCCAGAACCAGGTCCGCACCGGTCTGGCCCGCATGGAGCGCGTGGTGCGCGAGCGCATGACCACGCAGGACGTCGAGGCCATCACCCCGCAGACGCTGATCAACATCCGGCCGGTCGTGGCCTCCATCAAGGAGTTCTTCGGCACCAGCCAGCTCTCGCAGTTCATGGACCAGACCAACCCGCTGTCCGGTCTGACCCACAAGCGCCGCCTGAACGCGCTGGGCCCCGGCGGTCTGTCCCGGGAGCGGGCCGGCTTCGAGGTCCGCGACGTGCACCCGTCCCACTACGGCCGGATGTGCCCGATCGAGACCCCGGAAGGCCCGAACATCGGCCTGATCGGCTCGCTGGCCTCCTACGGCCGGATCAACGCCTTCGGCTTCATCGAGACCCCCTACCGCAAGGTGGTCGACGGCCGGGTCACCGACCAGATCGACTACCTGACCGCCGATGAGGAGGACCGGTACGTCGTGGCGCAGGCCAACGCGCCGGTCACCGACGACGGCGGCTACGTGGACGAGCGCGTGCTGTGCCGCCGCAAGGGCGGCGAGATCGAGATGATGCTGCCGGGCGACATCGACTACATGGACGTCTCCCCGCGCCAGATGGTGTCGGTCGCCACCGCGATGATCCCGTTCCTGGAGCACGACGACGCCAACCGCGCCCTGATGGGTGCGAACATGATGCGCCAGGCCGTGCCGCTGCTGCAGTCGGACTCGCCGTACGTCGGCACCGGCATGGAGTACCGGTGCGCGGTCGACGCCGCCGACGTGGTGACCGCCGACAAGGCCGGCGTCATCACCGAGGTGTCCGCCGACCTGGTGAGCGTGGCCAACGACGACGCCACCACCAGCGTCTACCGGATCGCCAAGTTCCGCCGCTCCAACCAGGGCACCTCCTTCAACCAGAAGGTGATCGTCACCGAGGGCGAGCGGGTGGAGATCGGCTCGGTGCTGGCCGACGGCCCGTGCACCCAGGACGGCGAGATGGCCCTGGGCAAGAACCTGCTCGTGGCGTTCATGCCGTGGGAGGGCCACAACTACGAGGACGCGATCATCCTGTCGCAGCGCCTCGTGCAGGACGACGTCCTGTCCTCGATCCACATCGAGGAGCACGAGGTCGACGCCCGGGACACCAAGCTGGGCCCGGAGGAGATCACCCGGGACATCCCGAACGTCTCCGAGGAGGTCCTGGCCGACCTCGACGAGCGCGGCATCATCCGGATCGGCGCCGACGTCGTCCCCGGCGACATCCTGGTCGGCAAGGTCACGCCCAAGGGCGAGACCGAGCTCACCCCGGAGGAGCGGCTGCTGCGTGCGATCTTCGGTGAGAAGGCCCGCGAAGTCCGCGACACCTCGCTGAAGGTGCCGCATGGCGAGCAGGGCAAGATCATCGGTGTCCGGATCTTCGACCGGGACAGCGGCGACGAGCTGCCCCCGGGCGTGAACCAGCTGGTCCGGGTGTACGTGGCGCAGAAGCGCAAGATCACCCACGGTGACAAGCTGGCCGGCCGGCACGGCAACAAGGGTGTCATCGCCAAGATCCTCCCGGTGGAGGACATGCCGTTCCTGGACGACGGCACCCCGGTCGACATCGTGCTGAACCCGCTCGGTGTGCCCTCCCGGATGAACCCGGGGCAGGTGCTGGAGACCCACCTGGGGTGGATCGCCGCCACCGGCTGGGACATCGGCGACGGCACCGCCGAGTGGCAGGACCGGCTGCGCTCGATCGGCGCGGACAAGGCCGAGCCGAAGACCAAGGTCGCGACCCCGGTCTTCGACGGCGCCCGCGAGGACGAGATCACCGGTCTGCTGGGCAACACCCTCAAGACCCGCGACGGCGTCCGACTGGTCAACGAGTCCGGCAAAGCCCGGCTGTTCGACGGCCGCTCCGGCGAGCCGTTCCCGTACCCGATCTCGGTCGGCTACATGTACATCCTGAAGCTGCACCACCTGGTGGACGACAAGCTGCACGCGCGCAGCACCGGCCCCTACTCGATGATCACGCAGCAGCCGCTGGGCGGTAAGGCCCAGTTCGGCGGCCAGCGGTTCGGCGAGATGGAGGTGTGGGCCCTGGAGGCCTACGGCGCCGCCTACGCGCTGCAGGAACTGCTCACCATCAAGTCCGACGACGTGCTCGGCCGCGTGAAGGTCTACGAGGCCATCGTCAAGGGCGACAACATCCCCGAGCCCGGCATCCCGGAGTCCTTCAAGGTGTTGATCAAGGAAATGCAGTCGCTGTGCCTCAACGTCGAGGTGCTGAGCAAGGACGGCACCATGATCGAGCTGCGCGACACCGACGAGGACGTCTTCCGGGCGGCCGAGGAACTGGGCATCGACCTGAGTCGGCGTGAGCCGTCCAGTGTCGAAGAGGTCTGATCGAACGAGTCATCGAGGAGGATAGAAACCACATGCTTGACGTTAATTTCTTCGACGAGCTCCGTATCGGTCTGGCGACTGCCGACGACATCCGCACCTGGTCCTACGGCGAGGTGAAGAAGCCGGAGACCATCAACTACCGCACCCTGAAGCCGGAGAAGGACGGACTCTTCTGCGAGAAGATCTTCGGCCCGACCCGGGACTGGGAGTGCTACTGCGGCAAGTACAAGCGGGTGCGCTTCAAGGGCATCATCTGCGAGCGCTGCGGTGTCGAGGTCACGCGGGCCAAGGTGCGTCGTGAGCGGATGGGCCACATCGAGCTCGCCGCCCCGGTGACCCACATCTGGTACTTCAAGGGTGTGCCGTCCCGGCTGGGCTACCTGCTGGACCTGGCGCCGAAGGACCTGGAGAAGGTCATCTACTTCGCCGCCTACATGATCACCGAGGTCGACGACGAGCGGCGCACCCGGGACCTGCCCTCGCTGGAGGCCAAGGTCTCCGTCGAGCGCCAGCAGGTCGAGAACCGGCGCGACGCCGACGTCGAGGCCCGGCAGAAGAAGCTGGAAGAGGACCTGGCGGCCCTGGAGGCCGAGGGTGCCAAGGCCGACCAGCGCCGCAAGGTCCGCGAGGGCGGCGAGCGGGAGATGAAGCAGCTGCGCGACCGCGCGCAGCGCGAGATCGACCGCCTGGACGAGGTCTGGAGCCGGTTCAAGTCGCTGAAGGTCCAGGACCTGGAAGGCGACGAGATCCTGTACCGGGAGATGCGTGACCGCTACGGCACGTACTTCTCCGGCTCGATGGGCGCGGCCGCGCTGCAGAAGCGGCTGGAGACCTTCGACCTGGACGCCGAGGCGGAGTCGCTGCGCGACACCATCCGCAACGGCAAGGGCCAGAAGAAGACCCGCGCCCTCAAGCGCCTGAAGGTCGTCGAGGCCTTCCGGGCGACCAACAACTCGCCCTCCGGCATGGTGCTGGACTGCGTGCCCGTGATCCCGCCGGACCTGCGTCCGATGGTGCAGCTGGACGGTGGCCGCTTCGCGACCTCCGACCTGAACGACCTGTACCGCCGGGTGATCAACCGGAACAACCGGCTCAAGCGGCTGCTGGACCTGGGCGCGCCGGAGATCATCGTCAACAACGAGAAGCGGATGCTCCAAGAGGCCGTGGACTCGCTGTTCGACAACGGCCGTCGCGGCCGTCCGGTCACCGGTCCCGGCAACCGTCCGCTGAAGTCCCTGAGCGACATGCTCAAGGGCAAGCAGGGCCGGTTCCGCCAGAACCTGCTGGGCAAGCGCGTCGACTACTCGGCCCGTTCGGTCATCGTGGTCGGCCCGCAGCTCAAGCTGCACCAGTGCGGTCTGCCCAAGCAGATGGCGCTGGAGCTGTTCAAGCCGTTCGTGATGAAGCGGCTGGTGGACCTGAACCACGCGCAGAACATCAAGTCCGCCAAGCGGATGGTGGAGCGCGCGCGGCCGGTGGTGTGGGACGTGCTGGAGGAGGTCATCGGGGAGCACCCGGTGCTGCTCAACCGGGCCCCCACGCTGCACCGCCTGGGCATCCAGGCCTTCGAGCCGCAGCTGGTCGAGGGCAAGGCGATCCAGATCCACCCGCTGGTGTGCACCGCGTTCAACGCGGACTTCGACGGCGACCAGATGGCGGTGCACCTGCCGCTGTCCGCCGAGGCACAGGCCGAGGCCCGCATCCTGATGCTGTCCTCGAACAACATCCTGTCCCCGGCGCACGGCCGGCCGATCACCTCCCCGACGCAGGACATGGTCCTGGGCATCTTCTTCCTCACGATGGACCGTGACGGGATGAAGGGCGAGGGCCGGGCGTTCGGCTCGATCTCCGAGGGCATGATGGCCTTCGACAACCGCGAGCTGGACCTGCAGGCGCCGATCGAGCTGCGGATCTCCGAGGCCGTGCCGCCGCGTGGCTGGGTGGCGCCGGAGGGCTGGGAGACCGGCCAGCCGTTCCGCCTGAAGACCACGCTGGGCCGGGCGCTGTTCAACGAGCTGCTGCCGCTGGACTACCCGTACGAGAACCGCGAGGTGGCCAAGAAGCAGCTCTCGGCGATCGTCAACGACCTGGCCGAGCGCTACCCGAAGGTGACCGTCGCGGCCACCCTGGACAACCTGAAGGCCGCGGGCTTCTACTGGGCCACCCGCTCCGGGGTCACCGTGTCCGTCGAGGACATCGTCGTGCCGCCGAAGAAGGCCGAGATCCTCGAGGGCTACGAGGCGCGCGCGGACAAGATCCAGAAGCAGTACGAGCGCGGTCTGGTCACCAAGGAGGAGCGCAACCAGGAGCTCATCCAGATCTGGACCCAGGCGACGAACGACGTCGCCGACGCGATGCAGGCGAACTTCTCGAAGACCAACCCGATCTTCATGATGGTCGACTCCGGCGCGCGCGGTAACTTCATGCAGATGCGGCAGATCGCCGGTATGCGTGGACTGGTCTCCAACGCCAAGAACGAGACCATCCCGCGTCCCATCAAGGCGTCCTTCCGCGAGGGCCTGTCGGTGGTCGAGTACTTCGTCTCCACCCACGGCGCCCGCAAGGGCCTGGCCGACACCGCGCTGCGCACCGCCGACTCCGGGTACCTGACCCGGCGTCTGGTGGACGTCTCGCAGGACGTGATCATCCGCGAGGAGGACTGCGGGACGGAGCGGGGCATCCTGAT
This sequence comes from Catenulispora pinistramenti, assembly GCF_018274385.1. Taxonomy (GTDB): domain Bacteria; phylum Actinomycetota; class Actinomycetes; order Streptomycetales; family Catenulisporaceae; genus Catenulispora; species Catenulispora pinistramenti. The sequence continues at coordinate 20,648 of NZ_JAAFYZ010000063.1, forward strand.
GCCCATCGCCGCCCGCGGCGCCGACGGGCAGCTGATCAAGGACGAGAACGTCGAGAACTCGGTCTACGCCCGCAACCTGGCCGAGAAGGTCGTCGTCGAGAAGAAGACGATCCTGGACGCCAACGTCGACCTCGGTGACGTCGCGATCGACAAGCTGATCGCGGCCGGGGTGGCCGAGGTCAAGGTCCGCTCGGTCCTGACCTGCCAGTCCAAGGTCGGCACCTGCGCGATGTGCTACGGCCGCTCGCTGGCCACCGGCAAGCTGGTGGACGTCGGCGAGGCGGTGGGCATCATCGCCGCGCAGTCGATCGGCGAGCCCGGCACCCAGCTGACCATGCGCACCTTCCACACCGGCGGTGTGGCCGGCGACGACATCACGCAGGGTCTGCCGCGTGTCATCGAGCTGTTCGAGGCCCGCACGCCCAAGGGCGTGGCGCCGATCGCCGAGGCGGCCGGCCGGGTCCGGATCGAGGACACCGACAAGACCCGCAAGCTCATCGTCACCCCGGACGACGGCACGGAGGAGGTCGCCTACCCGGTCAGCAAGCGCACCATGCTGCTGGTCGCCGACGACCAGCGCGTGGAGGTCGGGCAGGAGCTCACCAAGGGCACCGTCAACCCGCACGACGTGCTGCGCATCATGGGCGACCGGCAGGTGCAGATCCACCTGGTGGCCGAGGTGCAGAAGGTGTACCGCAGCCAGGGTGTGCCGATCCACGACAAGCACATCGAGATCATCGTCCGGCAGATGCTGCGCCGGGTGACGATCATCGAGGCCGGCGACGCCGAACTGCTGCCCGGCGAGCTGGTCGAGCGCGGCCGCTTCCAGGAGCAGAACCGCAAGGTGATCGCCGAGGGCGGCCAGACCGCCTCCGCGCGTAACCAGCTGATGGGCATCACCAAGGCCTCCCTGGCCACGGATTCCTGGCTCTCGGCGGCCTCCTTCCAGGAGACCACCCGGGTCCTGACCGACGCGGCGATCAACGGCAAGTCCGACTCGCTGCTCGGCCTGAAGGAGAACGTGATCATCGGCAAGCTGATCCCCGCGGGGACCGGCATGCCGCGCTACCGGAACATCAAGGTCGAGCCGACCGAAGAGGCGAAGGCCCAGATGTACACGCTGGTGGGCTACGACGACGACTACTCGTCGTACAGCTTCGGCAGCGGCTCCGGCCAGGCTGTTCCGCTGGAGGAGTACGACTTCGGCGGGTACAGCGGCTGAGGTCTGAGTCAGTAGAGCGCTGAAGGGCGGTCGTTCCCCGGTGGGGGAGCGGCCGCCCTTCGGTTTGCGCTTCCGCATCGGCTGACTAGAATTCTGACCATGACGACTCAGCCGCTGAGCGAAGTGAAGGCACATCTGTCCGACTACGTCCGCCGGGCCAGCGTGGAGCACGAGCACATCACGATCACGGTCAACGGCCGGAGCGAGGCGATGTTGATAGGGGTTGAGGAGTGGGAGAGCATCGAGGAGACCCTCTTCTGGCTGTCGCAGCCAGGAATCCACGAGGATCTCGCCGAAGCGCGGGCAAACCCCGGAAGTGGCATTTCCAGCGAGGAGATGGCGGCCTACATCGCTGAACGACGTCGGGCCGAGGGCGAATGACCTACCGGATCAGCTACCGGCGTTCTGCCAAGCGAGATCTGGACCGACTGCCGCTGAAGGCCGTCGAAGCGGCCATCGCGTTCATCGAAAATGTCCTGGCCGAGAACCCGCGCCGAGTGGGTAAACCGCTCGGCCGGTCCCTCGAAGGGCGATGGAGCGCCCGGCGCCTTGACTATCGCGTGATCTACGAGATCAACGACGACACGATCGTCATCGATATCGTCCGAATCGCGCATCGGGCCGACGTCTACCGCCCGCGCCAGCTTCAACGCCGGTGACCGGGCCGCTACGCGAACCGCCCCATCACCCGCCCCCGCAACAATCCCCGCCGGTTCCGCTCGGCCCGCACCGCGGACACCAAGCTGAACGACGACAGCGCCGGATCCCCGCGCAGCTCCTCAAGCCGCCGGCGCAGAGCGTCCTGCGCGTCCTCGGCCTCATCGAGCGCGCCGGCCCCGGTCAGCGCGCCGGCGTCGCTGAGCGAGCTCAGCGACCGCTCCAGGTGCGGGCCCAGCTTGCGGGCCGGCCGGTCGACCAACTGAGCCACGTGCGAGAGCGGAAGCCCCTCGCGGTAACGGAAAACCAACGCCGCGCGAGTAGTCACATCAAGCGCGTCGAAGTGTTGCTGGAAGGTCATGGGTCCCCCCGGTGTGCGGACGATACAGACCTTTGATGCTTGAGCGGTGCTTCAGGTTCCATCGTGGGTACCCTGAACCTGGAGTCAGTGACCCGAAAGGCGGCCACGCCGATGAACGACCAGCCCGAAGTCGGGCGTCCCAATTACAGTGCGGCCGGCAGCCGACCCTCGCCCAGCCCGGTGCCGCGGCAGGGCGGCTACGGCGGGCCGGAGCGGGGGGCCAGGCTCGAGCTTCGGGCGGTGCTGGCGATGGCGGCCGCGGTGCTCGCCTGGTCGTCGTGGACGCCGTTCTACAACCTGCCGATCGTCGTGGCGTTGCTGGCCGCGGTCTTCGCCGCGCGGTGGGGGTCCCAGGCCAAGCGGAACATACTGGCGGCCGAGGGGGCGCGGTCCGGGGCCGGGCTCGCGGATCTGGCGCGGGTGCTGGGGTTGGCCGATCTGGCGATCCTGGCCTATCTGGTCTTCCACTACTACTTCGTGGCGCACGCCGGAATCAAGGGTGTGCTGACACTGTTGCTCACCTGACGGCCGCTGTTGCTCAGGTGACGGCAGGGCGCGGGCGTGGCGCGGGAATACCTCCTGTGCCCCAGCCGTTGACCCATCTGCCGCTTGTTGTCACCCGCCTCGTTAATCGGTTACGCGAGGGTGTCCGGCATGCGAGAATAGATAAGTTCGGGGCGGGGACTGACGTGGAGGTGCCCGGCGCACGGACCAGCCGCCTTGATGGTGGCCCCCTCCGGTGCTAGGGTCCCTCTCCCCGTTTTGACCTCACCGGCATGCCCTGGGTAGGCTCGTCGCCGTGCCAGGGGTGTCCCCCCGGCTACTCCTGCCTGCGCACCATCCGGGTATGAGCTGGCGTTCACCGCACAGCCCAACCGGGAGTCAGCAGGGGTCTGTAGGTCGCGACACACCCGACCTCGTGGACCGGACGTCCCGGGTGATACCCGGACAAGACGCCCGCCCCGCGGGCGGACCGTCGCGGTCGGTGGACAACCAGCAGGAACTCGACGCGAAACCGAGAGGTAGTAGCACTCCGCGCCCGGGGTCGCCCACGCGGAGACTTAGAAAGAAAGGGAAGGCCTGACCTAGTGCCTACCATTCAGCAGTTGGTCCGCAAGGGCCGGCAGGACAAGGTTGTGAAGAACAACACTCCTGCGCTCAAGGGGTCCCCGCAGCGCCGCGGCGTCTGCACCCGCGTGTACACCACCACGCCCAAGAAGCCGAACTCGGCTCTGCGCAAGGTGGCCCGTGTGAAGCTCTCCTCCGGCATCGAGGTCACGGCTTACATCCCGGGCGTCGGCCACAACCTGCAGGAGCACTCCATCGTGCTCGTGCGCGGCGGCCGAGTGAAGGACCTGCCGGGCGTTCGGTACAAGATCGTCCGTGGCTCGCTCGACACCCAGGGCGTCAAGAACCGCAAGCAGGCCCGCAGCCGCTACGGCGCCAAGAAGGAGAAGAGCTAATGCCTCGCAAGGGTCCTGCCCCGAAGCACCCGGTCGTCATCGACCCGGTCTACAACTCCCCCCTGGTCACCTCGCTGGTGAACAAGGTCCTGCTGGACGGCAAGCGCTCCACCGCCGAGCGCATCGTCTACGGCGCCCTGGAAGGCTGCCGGGAGAAGACCGGCACCGACCCGGTGATCACGCTCAAGCGCGCGCTGGACAACGTCAAGCCGACCCTGGAAGTCAAGTCCCGCCGCGTCGGCGGTGCCACCTACCAGGTGCCGATCGAGGTCCGCGCCGGCCGCTCGACGACCCTCGCCCTGCGCTGGCTCGTCGGCTACTCCCGGCAGCGCCGCGAGAAGACGATGACCGAGCGCCTGATGAACGAGCTCCTGGACGCCTCCAACGGCCTGGGTGCCTCGGTCAAGCGCCGCGAGGACACGCACAAGATGGCCGACGCCAACAAGGCGTTCGCGCACTACCGCTGGTAGTCGAGACCGGAAAGAGCTGAGCGAAATGGCCCCCAACGCCGTTGACCTGGCCAAGGTCCGCAACATCGGGATCATGGCCCACATCGACGCGGGCAAGACCACGACGACCGAGCGCATCCTGTACTACACCGGGATGAGCTACAAGATCGGCGAGGTCCACGACGGCGCTGCCACCACCGACTGGATGGAGCAGGAGCAGGAGCGTGGCATCACGATCACCTCCGCTGCTGTCACCTGTCACTGGACGGTGGACAACGTCGACAACACGATCAACATCATCGACACGCCCGGGCACGTCGACTTCACCGTCGAGGTGGAGCGCTCCCTGCGCGTGCTCGACGGCGCGGTCGCGGTGTTCGACGGGGTCGCCGGCGTGGAACCGCAGTCCGAGACGGTCTGGCGGCAGGCCGACCGTTACGGCGTCCCGCGGATCTGCTTCGTCAACAAGCTGGACCGCACCGGCGCGGAGTTCCACCGCTGCGTCGACATGATCGTGACCCGGCTGCAGGCCGTGCCGCTGGTCATGCAGCTGCCGATCGGCGCTGAGGCGGACTTCAAGGGCGTCATCGACCTGGTGAAGATGAAGGCCCTGGTCTGGAGTGCCGAGACCAAGCTGGGCGAGGCCTACGACGAGGTCGACATCCCGGACACCCACACCGAGGCCGCCGACGAGTGGCGCGGACGGTTGCTGGAGACCCTGGCCGAGGCCGACGACGAGATGATGGAGCTGTACCTGGAGGGCAAGGAGCCCACCCTGGAGCAGCTGTACGTGGCGATCCGCCGCGCCACCCTCGCCGCCAAGCTGAACCCGGTGTTCTGCGGGACCGCGTTCAAGAACAAGGGCGTTCAGCCCCTGCTCGACGCGATCGTCCGGTACCTGCCCTCGCCGCTGGACGTGGACGCCATCGACGGCCACAAAGTCGGTGACGAGGAGACGGTGCTGCACCGCAAGCCGTCCTCCGAGGAGCCGATGTCGGCCCTGGCGTTCAAGATCATGAGCGACCCGCACCTGGGCAAGCTCACCTTCGTCCGGGTCTACTCCGGCGTCCTGGAGTCCGGTGGCACCTACCTGAACTCCGTGAAGGGGCGCAAGGAGCGCATCGGCAAGATCTACCGCATGCACGCCAACAAGCGTGAGGAGATCGAGTCGGTGGGCGCCGGCGACATCATCGCCGTCATGGGTCTGAAGGACACCACGACCGGCGAGACGCTGTCGGACCAGGCGAACCCGATCATCCTGGAGTCGATGACCTTCCCGGCCCCGGTGATCCACGTGGCCGTCGAGCCGAAGACGAAGTCCGACCAGGAGAAGCTGGGCACCGCGATCCAGCGGCTGGCCGAGGAGGACCCGTCCTTCCAGGTCCGCACGGACGAGGAGACCGGCCAGACCATCATCTCCGGCATGGGCGAGCTCCACCTGGAGATCCTGGTGGACCGCATGCGCCGGGAGTTCAAGGTCGAGGCCAACGTCGGCAAGCCCCAGGTGGCCTACCGCGAGACCATCCGGCGCGCGGTGCCGAAGGTCGAGTACACGCACAAGAAGCAGACCGGTGGTTCGGGCCAGTACGCCTCCGTCATCATCTCGCTGGAGCCGCTTGCGGACGGCGAGCCGGGTGCCGAGGGCTACGAGTTCGTCAACGCCGTCAGCGGCGGCCGCATCCCCAAGGAGTACATCCCCTCGGTGGACGCCGGCTGCCAGGACGCGATGGAGTTCGGCGTGCTCGCCGGCTTCCCGCTGACCGGCGTCAAGGTGACGCTGCTGGACGGCAAGTACCACGACGTCGACTCCTCGGAGATGGCGTTCAAGGTCGCCGGTTCCATGGCGTTCAAGGAAGCGGCCCGCAAGGCCGATCCGGCGCTGCTGGAGCCGATGATGGCGGTCGAGGTCACCACGCCCGAGGACTACATGGGCGAAGTGATCGGCGACCTGAACTCCCGCCGTGGCCAGATCCAGGCCATGGAGGAGCGGTTCGGCTCCCGGGTCGTCAAGGCCCTGGTTCCGCTGAGCGAGATGTTCGGTTACGTCGGGGACCTGCGGTCCAAGACGTCGGGCCGGGCCTCGTACAGCATGCAGTTCGACTCCTACGCCGAGGTTCCCCGGAACGTGGCGGAAGAGATCGTTAAGAAGGCGCGCGGCGAGTAGCCCAAGCCGGTTCACCTAAACAAATCTGTAGAGCCGCCGGGGGCAGCCATCCCTCGGCGGCACCACAACCGTCCAACAGGAGGACATCGTGGCGAAGGCGAAGTTCGAGCGGACCAAGCCGCACGTCAACATCGGCACCATTGGTCACATCGACCACGGTAAGACGACGCTGACCGCGGCCATCACCAAGGTTCTGCACGACGCTCACCCGGACCTGAACCCGTACACCCCGTTCGACCAGATCGACAAGGCGCCCGAAGAGCGTCAGCGCGGTATCACCATCTCCATCGCGCACGTCGAGTACCAGACCGAGGCGCGTCACTACGCGCACGTCGACTGCCCCGGTCACGCGGACTACATCAAGAACATGATCACCGGTGCGGCCCAGATGGACGGCGCCATCCTGGTCGTGGCCGCCACCGACGGCCCGATGCCGCAGACCAAGGAGCACGTGCTCCTGGCCCGCCAGGTCGGCGTCCCCTACATCGTCGTCGCGCTGAACAAGTCCGACATGGTGGACGACGAGGAGATCCTGGAGCTCGTCGAGCTCGAGGTCCGCGAGCTGCTCTCGGAGTACGAGTTCCCGGGCGACGACCTGCCGGTGATCCGCGTCTCGGCGCTGAAGGCGCTGGAGGGCGACCCCGAGTGGAGCGCCAAGCTCATGGAGCTGATGAACGCGGTCGACGAGTCGATCCCGCAGCCCGAGCGCGAGATCGACAAGCCGTTCCTGATGCCGATCGAGGACGTCTTCACGATCACCGGCCGTGGCACCGTGGTCACCGGTCGCATCGAGCGCGGCGTCGTCAAGGTCAACGAGACCGTCGACATCGTGGGCATCCGCAACGAGAAGCAGACCACCACGGTCACCGGCGTCGAGATGTTCCGCAAGCTGCTCGACGAGGGCCAGGCCGGTGAGAACGTCGGTCTGCTGCTGCGCGGCATCAAGCGCGACGACGTCGAGCGCGGCCAGGTCGTGATCAAGCCGGGCACGACCACCCCGCACACCGGGTTCGACGCGAACGTCTACATCCTGTCCAAGGACGAAGGCGGCCGCCACACCCCGTTCTTCAACAACTACCGTCCGCAGTTCTACTTCCGGACCACCGACGTGACCGGCGTCGTGACCCTCCCCGAGGGCACCGAGATGGTCATGCCGGGCGACAACACCGAGATGGCCGTCGAGCTGATCCAGCCGATCGCCATGGAGGAGGGCCTGCGGTTCGCCATCCGTGAGGGTGGCCGCACCGTCGGCGCCGGCCGCGTTGTGAAGATCACGAAGTAAGTACCTTCTGGCCGTCAGGCCACCGCGGTACTGGGAAGGCCCTCGGAGCTTCGGCTCCGGGGGCCTTTCTGTCTGCCTCAGAAGTGAGTGGCGATCCCGAACGCCTGACGCAGCCGGGCCATGTCGTGGCGCCGCCGCCGATCCAGTGGTCGGCACCGGCCTCGGACAGCAGGGTGTGGACCAGGAGCACGTCGTCAGCAGTCATCACGTCCGGCACCGTACCGGAATCGCAGCGTTCTACTTTCGAGTGAATTTCCTGACCGCCTCACGCTCATGAGCGGCAGGGGGGACATTAACTAGATGTAATTCCCCGAACCTCGGAGGTTGGTGTGAAGTATCCACCGTTGCCCGGCGAGACCTTCGACGCTTGGCTGGCCCGGATCCAGCCGCTCCGGCGGAGCGATCTGGACCGGCAGGTCAGGGTGGCCGGCGTGCGGCCGATGACGCTCGATGAGCTGGCCGGCTGGCCGACGTTGTTCGCCTCCGATCGCGAGCACGAGGCCTTCCTGGCCTGGCTGCGTGCGGAGCGGCGGCAGCATGCCGGCTGACCGGCACGGCGGCCCGGAGCGCGGTGCGGACGCGGGCCCCGATCTCATCGCCGCCGATACCGATGTCGCCTCACGCCTGTTCGTGGCCGAGCGGGCGCCGGGCGGGCTCGCGGGCCGGACCGTCGTGTTGCCGTTCACCACGGTGGCCGAGTTGGTCACCTGGCCCGAGCGGCTGTTGTGGGGCCATTCCCGGGCCGAGGAGCTGTGCCAGTGGGTTGATCCACGGCGCATGATCCTCGGGGACGAGACCGTGGCCCGGATCTGGGGCCGCATCACGGTGGCGGCGCAGCGGACCGGGAGCGCGCCGGCGCTGAACCACTGCTGGCTCGCCGCCGGGTGCCTGTCCTACGGCCTGCCGCTGGCCACCGGCGACCCGCGGCCCTACCGGTACTTCGCCGACCGCTACGGCCTGGAGGTGGTCTCAGGCCGGTGACCCGCTCTGCGCCAGCAACTTCTCGCACTCCTCCAGCCACCGCATTCCGACGATCGCCACGACCGGCTCGCCGGCCTCGTCGGTGACGTAGACCGGGTGGCGCGTCAGCCGGGCCTCCTCGACCAGGTCGGGGAACAGGGCGCGGGCGTCGTCGAGGGTGTAGGCGGCTTCCATGGCGCGACGGTATGCCGCACGCCGCCGGGAATCGCGGATCGACACGTTTGTACAATCGTCTTGCACGATTGTTCAAGACGATTGTACAGTCGTCTCATCGAGCACGACAGGGCGGGCGATCCAAGGGAGCACAGCCATGAACAACCGCAGCATCCTCATCTCCGGCGCCGGGATCGCCGGTCCCGCGCTGGCCTACTGGCTGCACCGGCACGGCTTCCAGACGACCGTCGTCGAGCGCTCGGCCTTCCTGCGCGACAGCGGCGGCGCCGTGGACTTCCGCGGTGAGCAGGTGAAGCTGCTGAAGGCGATGGGCATCTTCGAGGCGGTCAAGGCGGCCGAGACCGCGATGGGGGACCAGGTGGTGATCGACAACGCGGGGCGGCCGGTGGTGGCCTTCGACTCGGCCTTCTTCAGCGGCGAGGTCGAGGTCGAGCGCGGGGATCTGGCCCGGATCCTGTATGACGCGACCCGCGAGTACACCGACTACGTCTTCGACGAGTCGATAGTCGGCCTGGAGCAGGGCCCGGACAGCGTCCAGGTGACCTTCGCCAGTGGCGCGACCGGCAGTTACGACCTGGTGGTCGGCGCCGACGGCCTGCACTCCGGTGTGCGCCGGCTGGCCTTCGGCCCCGAGGAGGGGTTCCGTAAGGACCTCGGCTGGGCGATCGCCGGCTTCACCGCGCCGAACACCCTCGGCCTGGACCACGAAGGCCGCATCTACAACGTTCCCGGCTGCGGTGTGATGGCCGCCAGCGCCCGGGATCGGGACCGCCTCGGCGTCGGCTTCGTCTTCCACGCCCCGGGCCTGGTCTACGACCGCCGCGACGCCGAGGCGCAGAAGGAATTGGTCGCCGCCACCTACGCGAACGCGGGGTGGGAGGTGCCGACTCTCCTGAAGGACATGTGGGAGGCCGAGGACCTCTACTTCGACACCCTCAGCCAGATCCACATGGACCGCTGGTCCACCGGTCGGGTCGTGCTCCTCGGCGACGCCGCCTGGTGCGCCGGTCCCGGCGGCAGCGGCACCGGCATGGCGATGATGGGCGCGAACGTGCTGGCCGGCGAACTCGCCGGGTCGGGTGGCGACTTCGCCGCGGCCTTCGCCGCCTACGAGCGGATCCTGCGCCCGGGGGCCAAGATCGGCCAGAAGCAGGGCAAGGGCTCGGGCAACTTCCTGGCGCCGGTCGACGACAAGAAGATCCGCAGCCGCAACAAGGCCTACAAGATGCTGACCCGCAAGCTGGTCGCCGGCTTCTTCAACTGGCTCACCGGCCGGGCCGCGAACGCGGTGGAGTACAAGGAGTACGTGACCGCGGCCACGGTGTCCGCGGCGCCGGAGCCGCGCGTCGCGGCGTGAAGCCGGATCGGCGCCACGTCAGTCGGATCGGCGCCGCCTCAGTCGGGTCGGTATCTGGATCGGCAGGTGCGGGGAGTGCCCCGCGCGAATGTCGACAGTGCCGGCCCGATTCCGGTGGGTGACCAGCGTCGGGGCGTCGATTCCGGCCGGGCGACAGCGTGCCCCATATCACATCTCAAAATAGAACCGTGGTATGCCCACGCCCCGATTTCCCAAAACCCCCAGGCCTGGGCCATACTGTTGAGGTTGCTCGACCGTTCGCGCCCGCTCGCAGGGTGCGCGGGGACTCCAGGCCGTCTTCGGCCGGGGTTCCGTAGCTGGTAGAGCACATTCTCGCGGAATCCGGTTCTGCAGGCGAGGCGATGAGCCACGCCCACGGAATCACTGCGCTCCACCGGGCGACACGCCCGACCGCGTGGACCGGACGACACGGGACAAGCACGACAAGCTTCGCGGGACACACAGGCTGTGGAACGCGTGCGAACCCGGTGGTCGGGTGGGTCCACAACCACCCCGATCCGCCGGGCGCGTTGATGCGAGCAGTCCTCGGCACCGATCGGGGTCGGCCGACGCAGACGCCGGACAACAGGTCCAAGAAAGACGAAGGATAAGGAACCAAGCAGCCATGGCGGGACAGAAGATCCGCATCAGGCTCAAGGCCTACGACCACGAGGTGATCGACTCCTCGGCGAAGAAGATCGTCGAGACCGTGATCCGCACTGGTGCGCAGGTCGCCGGCCCGGTGCCGCTGCCGACTGAGAAGAACGTGTACTGCGTCATCCGCTCGCCGCACAAGTACAAGGACTCGCGCGAGCACTTCGAGATGCGCACGCACAAGCGACTCATCGACATCCTCGACCCGACCCCGAAGACGGTTGACTCGCTGATGCGTCTCGACCTGCCGGCGGGCGTCGACATCGAGATCAAGCTCTAGGCGGCCGGCACATGGGAAAGCAGATTAAGGGCGTCCTGGGCGAAAAGCTCGGCATGACCCAGGTCTGGGACGAGAACAACCGGGTGATCCCGGTGACCGTCGTCAAGGCCGGGCCGTGCGTGGTGACGCAGATCCGCAAGCAGGAGATCGACGGCTACGAGGCCGTGCAGATCGCCTACGGTGCCGTGAAGCCGACCAAGGTGAACAAGCCGGAGGCCGGCCACTTCGCGAAGGCCGGCGTGACGCCGCGCCGCTACACCGTGGAGATCCGGACCACCGACGCCGCCGAGTACGCGCTCGGCCAGGAGATCACCGCCGAGGCCTTCGCCTCCGGCCAGATCGTCGACGTCTCCGGGACCTCCAAGGGCCACGGCTTCGCCGGCGTCATGAAGCGCCACAACTTCAAGGGCCTCGGCGCGGGCCACGGCGTGCAGCGCAAGCACCGCTCGCCCGGTTCCATCGGCGCCTGCGCGACCCCCGGTCGCGTGTTCAAGGGCGTGCGCATGGCCGGCCGCATGGGCTCGGCGCGCGTGACCGTCCAGAACCTCACCGTCCAGGCTGTGGACGCCGAGAAGGGCCTGATCCTGGTCAAGGGCGCCATCCCCGGCCCCAACGGCGGCCTGGTGCTGGTCAAGACCTCGGTCAAGAAGGGAGCCTGACTATGACGCAGGTTGTCTCCGTCGACCTCCCCGGCGAGATCTTCGACGTCCAGACCAACATCCCGCTGATCCACCAGGTCGTGGTGGCCCAGCTGGCGGCGGCCCGTCAGGGCACGCACAAGACCAAGACCCGCGGCGAGGTGTCCGGCGGCGGCAAGAAGCCGTACCGCCAGAAGGGCACCGGCCGGGCCCGTCAGGGTTCGACCCGCGCGCCGCAGTTCGCCGGCGGTGGCGTCGTCCACGGCCCGGTGCCGCGCGACTACGCCCAGCGCACCCCGAAGAAGATGAAGGCCGCCGCGCTGCGCGGAGCCTTGTCCGACCGGGCGCGCGACGGCCGCGTGATCGTGGTGGACGCGCTGGTGGAGGGTCAGACCCCGAACACCAAGTCCGCCGTGGCGCTGCTGAAGGGCGTGACCGAGCACCGCAACGTGCTGGTCGTGCTGCAGCGCACCGACGAGGTCTCCTACAAGAGCCTCCGGAACGTCCCGACCGTGCACCTGATCGACGTCGGCCAGCTGAACACCTACGACGTGCTCGTCAACGACGCCGTCGTGTTCACCCGCGGCGCGTACGACCAGTTCGTGGCCGGTCCCGCCAAGGGGAAGTCCGCCACCGCGGTGGCGTCCTCCCTCGAAGTTGAGGGGAGCGACGCGTGACCAGCAAGTTCGCTGACCGCGGCGTCCTGGCCCGCGACATCATCATCAAGCCGGTGGTGTCCGAGAAGAGCTACGCGCTCCTGGACCAGAACACCTACACCTTCGTCGTCCACCCGGACACGAACAAGATCCAGATCCGCGAGGCCGTCGAGGAGATCTTCGACGTCAAGGTCCTGTCGGTGAACACGATCAACCGCCAGGGCAAGCGCAAGCGGACCCGCTTCGGCGTGGGCCAGCGCAAGAACACCAAGCGCGCGATCGTGACCGTGGACCCCAATCCCGGTGACGGCAAGAAGGGCCGCATCGAGCTGTTTGGAGGGCCGGTTTCCTAATGGGCATCCGTAAGTACAAGCCGACGACCCCGGGCCGCCGCGGCTCCTCGGTCGCCGACTTCGTCGAGATCACCCGGAGCACCCCGGAGAAGTCGCTGGTCGTCCCGGTCCACAGCAAGGGCGGCCGGAACAGCAACGGACGTATCACCGTCCGCCACCAGGGTGGCGGCCACAAGCGTGCGTACCGTCTGATCGACTTCCGCCGCCACGACAAGGACGGCGTGCCGGCCAAGGTCGCGCACATCGAGTACGACCCGAACCGCACCGCGCGCATCGCGCTGCTGCACTACGCGGACGGCGAGAAGCGCTACATCCTGGCTCCGAAGAACCTGAGCCAGGGCGACCGGATCGAGAACGGTCCCGGCGCGGACATCAAGCCCGGCAACAACCTGCCGCTGCGCAACATCCCGACCGGTACCACGATCCACGCGATCGAGCTCCGTCCGGGCGGCGGCGCGAAGATGGCCCGGTCCGCCGGTGCCAGCGTCCAGCTGGTCGCCAAGGACGGCGGCTTCGCGCAGCTGCGCCTGCCCTCCGGCGAGATCCGCAACGTCGACATGCGCTGCCGCGCCACGGTCGGCGAGGTCGGCAACGCCGAGCAGTCGAACATCAACTGGGGCAAGGCCGGCCGCATGCGCTGGAAGGGCAAGCGCCCGACCGTCCGCGGTGTGGCGATGAACCCGATCGACCACCCGCACGGTGGTGGTGAGGGCAAGACCTCCGGTGGCCGCCACCCGGTGTCCCCGTGGGGTCAGAAGGAGGGCCGTACCCGCAAGCCGGGCAAGGCCTCCGACAAGTACATCGTCCGCCGTCGCAAGTCCAACAAGAAGCGCTAGGAGGAGGTTTAGATGCCGCGCAGTCTCAAGAAGGGCCCCTTCGTCGACGGCCACCTGATCAAGAAGGTGGACGCCCAGAACGCGAAGAACACCAAGAACGTCATCAAGACCTGGTCCCGGCGCTCGATGATCGTGCCGGACATGCTGGGTCACACCATCGCCGTGCACGACGGCCGCAAGCACGTCCCGGTGTTCATCACCGAGGCCATGGTCGGCCACAAGCTCGGTGAGTTCTCCCCGACCCGTACGTTCAAGGGTCACGTGAAGGACGATCGGAGGTCGCGCCGTGGCTGAGAACAAGGCCAAGGACCTCGCGGGCAACGAGGCTATTGCCCAGGCGAAGAACATCCGCATGACCGCCATGAAGGTGCGCCGGGTCGTGGACATGGTCCGCGGCCAGGACGTGGAGCAGGCGCTGGACACCCTGCGCTTCGCCCCGTACGCCGCCGCCGAGCCGGTCTTCAAGTGCGTCGCGTCGGCTGCCGCCAACGCCCGCAACAACAAGAAGCTCAACGGCCAGTTGGTCATCACCGAGGCCTACGTGGACGAGGGTCCGACCCTGAAGCGGTTCCGGCCGCGTGCTCAGGGCCGCGCCTACCGCATCCGCAAGCGGACCTCGCACATCACGATCGTGGTCAGCGAGACCGCGGGCGTCGCGCAGAAGGGCAGGACCCGATAGTGGGCCAGAAGGTTAACCCGCATGGGTTCCGCCTCGGCATCACCACGGACTTCAAGTCCCGGTGGTACGCCGACAAGCTGTACAAGGACTACGTCAAGGAAGACGTCGCGATCCGCCGCCTGATGACCGACGGCATGGACCGCGCGGGCATCAGCAAGGTGGAGATCGAGCGCACGCGTGACCGCGTCCGCGTCGACATCCACACCGCGCGTCCGGGCATCGTCATCGGCCGCCGCGGCGCCGAGGCCGACCGCATCCGCGGCAAGCTCGAGAAGCTGACCGCCAAGCAGGTCCAGCTGAACATCCTCGAGGTGCGCAACCCCGAGAGCGACGCTCAGCTGGTCGCGCAGGGCATCGCGGAGCAGCTGGCCCAGCGCGTGGCGTTCCGCCGCGCGATGCGCAAGGCGATCCAGTCCTCGATGAAGGCCGGCGTCAAGGGCATCAAGGTCCAGGTCTCCGGTCGTCTGGGCGGCGCCGAGATGAGCCGTTCGGAGCAGTACCGCGAGGGTCGCGTGCCGCTGCACACGCTGCGCGCGAACATCGACTACGGCTTCTACGAGGCCAAGACCACCTTCGGCCGGATCGGCGTGAAGGTCTGGATCTACAAGGGCGATGTCACCTCGCTGTCCGCTCAGCGTGCGCTGAACGCCGCCGAGGCCCGTGCCGGGCGTCCGCAGCGTGATGGCGACCGCCGTGGCGGTGGCCGTGACGGCGGCGGCGGCGGTCGCGACGGTGGCCGTGGCCCGCGTCGTGACGGCGGCGGCGGTGGCCGTGGCCCGCGTCGCGAAGGCGGCGCCGGCGGCGGTCGCGACGGCGGCCAGCAGAACCAGGCTCAGGCTTCGGCTCCGACGGCGGAGGCCCCGGTGGCCGAGGCCTCGACCGAGGCTGCTCAGAACAAGGAGGCGTGACGATGCTGATCCCTCGGCGGGTCAAGCACCGCAAGCAGCACCACCCCGGTCGCTCCGGCGCCTCCAAGGGCGGCAACAACCTGGCGTTCGGCGAGTACGGCATCCAGGCGCTGACCCCGGCGTACGTGACCAACCGGCAGATCGAGTCCGCTCGTATCGCCATCAACCGGCACATCCGCCGTGGTGGCAAGGTGTGGATCAACATCTACCCGGACCGTCCGCTGACCAAGAAGCCGGCCGAGACCCGCATGGGTTCCGGTAAGGGCTCGCCCGAGTGGTGGGTCGCGAACGTCAAGCCCGGCCGGGTGCTCTTCGAGCTCTCGTACCCGAACGAGGAGCGCGCACGCGAGGCCCTGCTTCGCGCGACGCACAAGCTCCCGCTCAAGTGCCGGATCATCAAGCGTGAGGCAGGTGACATCTGATGGCGACCGGGACCACCGCGCGCGAACTGCGCGAACTCGGCGACGCCGAACTGCTGGAGAAGCTCCGTGAGAGCAAGGAGGAGCTGTTCAACCTCCGCTTCCAGCAGGCCACCGGCCAGCTTGAGAACCACGGCCGCATGCGCGCCGTGAAGAAGGACATCGCTCGCATCTACACCTTGATGACAGAGCGTGAGCTCGGCATCAGTACTGAGGAGGCGAAGTGAGCGAGCAGGCGGTGGAGAACACCGAGGAGCGTGGCGCGCGCAAGGTGCGTGAGGGCTACGTCGTGAGCGACAAGATGGAGAAGACCATCGTCGTTCTCGTCGAGGACCGCAAGACGCACCCCAAGTACCGCAAGGTCGTGCGCCGCACCACCAAGCTGAAGGCCCACGACGAGCAGAACACGGCCGGCATCGGCGACCGCGTCCTGCTCATGGAGACCCGGCCGCTCTCGGCGACCAAGCGCTGGCGCCTGGTCGAGGTTCTCGAGAAGGCCAAGTAACCAGTCCGTTCGGCCAGGCACCGCGGATCGGCCGCGGGATTCGAACCCCGCGGCCCTGCGGTGAACCGGCACGACGAAGGAGATAGATAAGTGATCCAGCAGGAGTCGCGGCTCCGGGTCGCCGACAACACGGGTGCGAAGGAAATCCTCTGCATCCGCGTGCTCGGTGGCTCCAGCCGCCGCTACGCCGGAATCGGCGACGTCATCGTCGCCACCGTCAAGGACGCTCTGCCCGGCGCGGGCGTCAAGAAGGGCGACGTCGTCAAGGCGGTCGTCGTGCGCACCGTCAAGGAGCGCCGGCGTCCCGACGGCTCGTACATCCGCTTCGACGAGAACGCGGCCGTCCTGATCAAGGACGGCGGGGACCCGCGCGGGACCCGCATCTTCGGCCCGGTGGGCCGTGAGCTGCGCGAGAAGCGCTACATGCGCATCGTCTCGCTCGCCCCGGAGGTGCTGTAAGCCATGGCGTCGCTGAACATCAAGAAGGGTGACCTGGTCCAGGTCATCACCGGCAAGGACAAGGGTCTGCAGGGCAAGGTCATCCAGGCCTTCCCGGAGACCGAGAAGGTCCTGGTCGAGGGTGTCAACCGGGTCAAGAAGCACACCAAGGTCGGCCAGTCCGTCCGCGGGAGCAAGACCGGCGGCATCATCACCGTCGAGGCCCCGGTCCACGTCTCCAACGTGATGCTGGTCGTCGAGCACGAGGGCGCCAAGGTCGTCACGCGCGTGGGTTACCGCCGCGTGGAGGAGGAGCGCACGCTCGCCGACGGTTCGAAGAAGACCGTCACGCGCAGCGTTCGTTACGCCAAGCGCACCGGTAAGGACATCTGATGACTGTGACTGAGACCCAGACCGCGGTGCAGCCGCGGCTGAAGCTGCGTTTCCGCTCGGAGATCGCCCCGGCGCTCAAGGAGCAGTTCGGCTTCCCGAACGTCATGCTGATCCCCGGTCTGACCAAGATCGTCGTGAACATGGGTGTCGGCGACGCCGCCCGTGACTCCAAGCTGATGGACGGCGCCGTCCGCGACCTCGCGGCGATCACCGGCCAGAAGCCGACCGTGACCCGGGCCCGCAAGTCCATCGCGCAGTTCAAGCTGCGTGAGGGCCAGCCCATCGGCGCGCACGTCACGCTGCGCGGCGACCGGATGTGGGAGTTCTGCGACCGGCTGGTGTCGATCGCGCTGCCCCGTATCCGCGACTTCCGCGGTCTGTCGCCCAAGCAGTTCGACGGCCGGGGCAACTACACCTTCGGTCTGAACGAGCAGTCGATGTTCCACGAGATCGACCAGGACAAGATCGACCGCGTGCGCGGCATGGACATCACCGTCGTGACGACCGCTCGCAACGACGATGAGGGTCGCGCGCTGCTGCGTCTCCTCGGATTCCCGTTCAAGGAGGCGTGAGCAAATGGCGAAGAAGGCCCTGATCAACAAGGCTCTCGCGAAGCCGAAGTTCAAGGTGCGCGGCTACACCCGCTGCTCCAAGTGCGGCCGTCCGCACTCGGTCTACCGCAAGTTCGGCCTGTGCCGGGTTTGCCTGCGCGAGATGGCGCACGCCGGCGAACTGCCGGGCGTCACGAAGAGCTCCTGGTAACTACTACACGCCGCAGGTCCCCGTGTATGTGCGCTCCTATCGGAAGAGCGTGAGCAGCGCGGGGATACCACGGCGAGGAAGGCCTACGGCCAACTATGACCATGACCGACCCGATCGCGGACATGCTCACCCGGCTGCGGAACGCCAACTCGGCGTACCACGACCAGGTGACCATGCCGTCGAGCAAGATCAAGACGCACATCTGCGAGATCCTCAAGCAGGAGGGCTACATCGCCTCCTGGAAGGTCGAGGACGCGGAGGTGGGCAAGTCCCTCACCATCGACCTGAAGTTCGGGCCGAACCGTGAGCGCTCCATCGCCGGTATCAAGCGGATCTCCAAGCCGGGTCTGCGTGTCTACGCGAAGTCCACGAGCCTGCCTCGGGTTCTGGGCGGACTCGGCGTCGCCATCATCTCGACTTCGACCGGTCTGCTGACCGACCGCCAGGCCGCCCGCAAGGGCGTCGGCGGCGAAGTCCTCGCCTACGTCTGGTAAGGGAAGGAGGAGTAGCAATGTCTCGTATTGGACGGCTGCCGATCCCGGTTCCCACCGGCGTCGACGTCACCATCAACGGCCAGGACGTGACCGTCAAGGGGCCCAAGGGCACCCTGTCGCACACCGTCGTGACCCCGATCACGATCTCCAAGGGCGAGGACGGCAATCTGGTCGTCGCGCGCCCGAACGACGAGCGGGTCGCCAAGGAGCGCCACGGTCTGTCGCGGACTCTGGTCAACAACATGATCATCGGCGTGACCCAGGGCTACACCAAGCAGCTGGAGATCTCCGGTGTCGGTTACCGCGTGACCGCCAAGGGCAAGGACCTCGAGTTCGCCCTCGGCTACAGCCACTCGGTGCCGGTCCCGGCCCCCGATGGCATCACCTTCGCCGTGGAGAGCCCGACCAGGTTCTCCGTGTCCGGGATCGACAAGCAGCTGGTGGGCGAGACCTGCGCCTACATCAAGAAGCTGCGCAAGATCGACCCCTACAAGGGCAAGGGCATCAAGTTCACCGGCGAGGTCATCCGCCGCAAGGCCGGAAAGGCTGGGAAGAAGTAATGGCTTTCGCAGTCAAGATCGGCAAGGGTTCGGCGAAGAAGCGCAACGCCGTCAAGCGGCGCCACCTGCGCGTCCGCAAGAAGGTCGCCGGCACCGCCCTGCGGCCGCGCCTGGTGGTCACCCGCTCCTCGCGCCACATGGTGGCGCAGGTCGTGGACGACGTCACCCGCGTGACGCTGGCCTCCGCCTCCACCATGGAGGATGGCCTGCGCACCGGCGAGGGCGACAAGACCGCCAAGGCCAAGGAAGTCGGCAAGCTCGTCGCCGAGCGGGCCAAGGCCAAGGGTGTCGGCACGGTCGTCTTCGACCGTGGCGGCAACAAGTACCACGGCCGGGTGGCCGCGGTGGCCGACGGCGCCCGGGAAGCGGGGCTGGAGCTGTGAGGCTTGTGCCGAACAAGGCAGACAACGGGTATTCAACGAACGGAAGGAGCCTCTGATGGCTGGTCCGCAGCGCCGCGGAGGCGGCTTCGGTGGTCAGAACAACCAGGGCGGCGGCGGCGAGGGCGGCAACAACCGCCGCGAGCGCCGGGACCGTCGCGGCGACCAGGCGCCGGTTGAGAAGTCGGCGCACATCGAGCGCGTCGTCACCATCAACCGGGTGGCCAAGGTCGTGCGCGGTGGCCGCCGCTTCAGCTTCACCGCCCTGGTGATCGTCGGCGACGGCGATGGCACCGTGGGCGTCGGCTACGGCAAGGCGAAGGAAGTCCGCGACGCGATCGCCAAGGGTGTCGAGGAGGCCAAGAAGAACTTCTTCAAGGTCCCCCGCATCCAGGGCACCATCCCGCACCCGATTCAGGGCGAGCGCGCCGCCGGCGTCGTTCTCCTGAAGCCGGCCGCCCCCGGTACCGGCGTCATCGCCGGCGGTCCGGTGCGCGCCGTGCTGGAGTGCGCGGGCGTCCACGACGTGCTGAGCAAGTCGCTCGGCTCGGACAACCCGATCAACATCGTCCACGCGACCGTGGCGGCTCTGAAGGGCCTGGTGCGCCCCGAGGAAGTCGCCGCGCGCCGCGGGCTGCCGCTGGAGGACGTGGCCCCGGCCGCCCTCCTGCGCGCCCGCGCCGGTGTGGGGAGCTGAGAGACATGGCCCGTTTGAAGATCACGCAGACCCGCTCGAAGATCGGGACCAAGCAGAACCACCGGGACACCCTCCGGTCGCTCGGTCTGAAGCGGATCAACGACACCGTGGTGAAGGAAGACCTGCCGCAGTTCCGCGGCATGGTCCACACCGTTCGCCACCTGGTCAAGGTCGAGGAGGTCGACTGACATGACACTGAAGGTCCACCACCTCCGCCCGGCCCCGGGCGCCAAGACGCCGAAGACCCGCGTGGGTCGCGGTGAGGGGTCCAAGGGCAAGACCGCCGGCCGCGGTACCAAGGGCACCAAGGCCCGCTACCAGGTCTCGGCCCGCTTCGAGGGCGGCCAGATGCCGCTGCACATGCGGCTGCCGAAGGCCCGGGGCTTCAAGAACCCGTTCAAGGTGACGTTCCAGGTCGTGAACCTGGACAAGCTGTCGGCGCTGTACCCGGCCGGCGGCGAGGTCACCGTCGAGGACCTGATCGCCAAGGGCGCGGTCCGCGACAACGAACTGGTCAAGGTACTCGGGACCGGCGAGATCTCGGTCGCCCTGCAGGTGAAGGTTCACGCCTTCTCCGCCTCCGCGAAGGAGAAGCTGGCTGCCGCCGGCGGCTCCGCCGAGGAGATCTGAGCAGAGCAGTACTAAACGTGATGGGCGCTGTCCGGGCCGGAAGGTTCGGGCGGCGCCCATCACGCGTGTGGCCCGCGCCTGTCGCGTGTGGCGTGTCCATGTCGATGTGTGGCGCGTCTATATAGATAGGTGAGGCCGAGCGTCGCGTTGCCAGCCGATCGCACGATCGGTCGGGCGATGTTCAAGCACACAAAGGGGATCGCGCAGCGTAGTGCGCCTGTGCCGGGTACACCGGCACGGTTTCGGTCTTCCCGGCCCGGACCTGGGCCGTGGGCGCCGAAGACGTCCTGCGTGTGCCCGGTGGCAAGGCCGGATCAGCCGGCTGTGAGGGTTCGCCGCCTCCACCCCCGGTCACCTGTCAGCCACCGACCGCCCAAGCCCCCCACCCGACGCTCGCCATCGCGCTCCTGCTATGCGTAAGATGGCGCAGGTCGGCCATCACCCCGACCCGACCCCGCGTGCCCTCGCCAGCCCCGCGTACCAGCGTGGAGCCGGCAGGACCGCGGTCATCAGGACCCTTTGACAATCTGTCGCGTCAAGGCGCAGGAGGACCATGCTCACCGCATTCGCTCGGGCGTTTCGTACGCCCGACCTGCGCAAGAAGCTGCTCTTCACGCTGGCCATCATGGCCCTGTTCCGGCTGGGCGCCCATATCCCCGCGCCGGGCGTGGACACACACACCCTGAGCCAGTGTGTGGGCATCAGCAAGGCCAACGGCCAGAGCAACGGCGCGCTGGGCCTGATCAACCTGTTCTCCGGCGGCGCGTTGCTGCAGCTGTCGATCTTCGCGCTGGGCATCATGCCCTACATCACCGCGTCGATCATCCTGCAGCTGCTGACCGTCGTGATCCCGCGCCTGGAAGCCCTCAAGAAGGAGGGCCAGGCCGGCCAGACGAAGATCACGCAGTACACCCGGTACCTGACCATCGGGCTGGCGGTCCTGCAGTCGACCACGATGCTCACCCTGATGAAGAACAACCCGAGCGCGCTGCTCGGCCCGGGGTGTTCCGGCTCGAACGTGATCTTCACCAAGGTCAACTGGGCCGGCATGGGCGTCATGGTGATCACCCTGACCGCGGCCACCACGCTGATCATGTGGCTCGGCGAGCTGATCACCGACCGCGGCATCGGCAACGGCATGTCGCTGCTGATCTTCACCTCGATCACCGCGAACTTCCCGTCCTCGCTGTGGTCCATCAAGCAGGCCAGCACCACCATGAACGGCTGGCCGGTGTTCTTCGGCGTGCTGCTGATGGGCATGGTCATGGTCGGCGCGGTGGTCTTCGTCGAACAGGGCCAGCGCCGGATCCCGGTGCAGTACGCCAAGCGCATGGTCGGCAGGCGGATGTACGGCGGGTCCTCGACCTACATCCCGATGAAGGTGAACCAGGCCGGCGTCATCCCGGTCATCTTCGCCTCCTCGCTGCTCCAGCTGCCGCTGATGATCGCGAACTTCACGAACCCGAACGCCCAGAAGGGGTGGGCGCACTGGGTGAACAAGGAGTTCGGGATGAGCACCAACGGTTACTCGCTGACCTACTCCATCGCGTACTTCCTGCTGATCCTCGGCTTCGCCTTCTTCTACGTCTCGATCACCTTCGTCCCGGACGAGATCGCGGACAACATGAAGAAGTACGGCGGCTTCATCCCGGGTATCCGGGCCGGCAAGCCCACCGCCGAGTACCTGCAGTACGTCTCCACCCGGGTCACCTGGCCCGGTGCCCTGTACCTGTCGATCATCGCGATCATCCCGATGATCGCGCTGGCCGAGCTGCACGCCAGCGGTAAGTTCCCGTTCGGCGGCACCACGATCCTGATCATGGTGGGTGTGGGCCTGGAGACCGTGAAGCAGATCGAGTCCCAGCTCCAGCAGCACAACTACGAAGGCTTCCTGCGGTGACGGCGGTGATGACGACGGCGTCGACGCGCCTCACCCGAAGCGGGCGGCACTCGGCCGTCCGTCCCACTGACGCCGAAGGGTTCCTCATCTAGTGCGTATCGTTCTCGTCGGACCGCCGGGTGCGGGCAAGGGCACGCAGGCCTCGTTCATCGCCTCGCACCTGGGCGTACCGAAGATCAGTACCGGTGACATCTTCCGGGCGAACATCTCGCAGGGCACCCCGCTGGGCGTGAAGGCCAAGGAGTACCTGGACGCCGGCCAGTTGGTGCCGGACGAGCTCACCATAGACATCGTCCGCGACCGGCTCGGCCAGGCGGACGCGGCGGGCGGTTTCCTGCTCGACGGCTTCCCGCGCAACGTCGCGCAGGCCGAGGAGCTGGACAAGATCCTGGCCGACAACGGCGTCTCGCCCTCGGCCGGCAAGGCCTACCTGGACGTCGTGCTGGACCTGGAGGTGGACAACGACGAGGTGATCAAGCGGATCTCCGGCCGCCGGCTGTGCCGCAACGACTCCGGGCACATCTTCCACGTCGACTACAGCCCGTCCAAGGCCGGCGACAAGTGCGACATCTGCGGTGGTGAGCTCTACCAGCGCTCGGACGACGCCGAGGACGTGGTGCGCACCCGCCTGGAGGTCTACGCCGCCGAGACCGCCCCGATCATCGACTACTACCGCGAGCAGGGCGTGCTGACCACGATCAACGCCACCGGCGAGGTCGACGTCATCACCGAGCGCGCGTTCGCGGCGGTCGACGCCGCCCGCGGCTGAGGCACGACAGCCCGGCCGTACCCTCCCGCAGTCCCGAAGGAAATCCCACACATGCACGCCCACGGTGACGACGACGGCATCATCGAGCTGAAGACCGCCGAGCAGTTCCAGGCTATGAAGCAGGCCGGTCTGGTCGTCTCCCGCACGCTGGCGCTGCTGCGCTCGGCGGTCCGGCCGGGCATCACCACCGGTGAGCTGGACCGGATCGCCGAGGAGTCCATCCGCTCCCAGGGCGCCGCGCCGTCCTTCCTGGGCTACGGCGACTTCCCCGGCTCGATCTGCGCCTCGGTCAACGAGGAGGTCGTGCACGGCATCCCCGGCTCGCGCACGCTGCGCGAGGGCGACCTGATCTCCATCGACTGCGGCGCGATCATCCCGGCCGACCCGGCCCAGGCCGCGACCGGCCGCTGGAACACCCGGGGCTGGCACGCGGACGCGGCGATCACCGTCCCGGTCGGCGAGGTGGCCCCGGAGCTCACCGAGCTGTCCCGGGTCACCGAGCAGGCGATGTGGGCCGGCATCAACGCGGTCAAGGAGGGCGTCGCCCTCAACGACGTCTCCACCGCGATCGACGGCTACACCCGCTCGCAGCCCCGCCGCTACGGCATCGTCCGCGACTACGGCGGCCACGGCATCGGCTCGGCCATGCACATGGCGCCGATGGTGTTCAACTACCCGGTCCGCGGCGAGCGCACGGTCCTGACCACCGGCATGGCGATCGCCATCGAGCCGATGCTGACCCTGGGCAAGAACAAGACCCGGGTGCTGGCCGACGACTGGACGGTCGTGGCCAAGGACGGGTCCCACGCCGCACACTGGGAGCACACGGTCGCCCTGACCCCCGAGGGCATCGTGGTGACCACTGCTCCGGAAGAGTGACGACAGACCCAGTGACCGACAGGGCCCCGCGCACCAAGCCACCCACCGGCCCCGACCCCGGCGGACGACGAACCATGGCTCGTGACCGAACGGCCGCCCTCGCCGCCGCGGCGCTGCTGGCCCTGGGCACCGCGGCCGGCTGCGGCGCCGGCAAGAGCGCGGCCAAGCCCGCCGCCTCGCACCCGGCGGCGCCCCCGGCCCGGCCCACCGCGGCGGACCTGCACGCCCGCCTGCTGACCCTGGCCGACATGCCACCGGGCTTCATCACCGACGACGGCACCGACGACGCCAACGGCACCATGTCGTCCGCCGACCCAGCCTGCCGCCCGATGACGGACCTGATGAACACCGAAGGCCACCCCTCCGGTGCCCTGGTCACCGCCAACACCTCCTTCACCCGCTCCCAGTTCGGCCCCAACATCGCCACCGGCCTGGCCGGCTTCGCCACCCCCGAAGCAGCCCAGCGACTCCTGGCCACCGTCACCGAAGCGATGCGCAGCTGCACCAAACTCACCGAGACCGACAAAGACGGCAGCACCTACGACTTCCTGGTAGCGCAACTCCCCTTCCCACCCACCGGCGACGCCAGCGCCGCAATCCGCATCACCGCCGACATAGACGACCTCCCGGCCCAGGTGGACCTGGTACTGACCCGGGTCGGCAGCACCCTGCTGTACGTCGCCGACACCGGCTTCGGCGACGGCGACCCGGACCTGACGCAGCAGGTGGTGAGCCGGGCGGTGGCGAAGGTGGAGGACCCGGGGGCGGCGGATTTCGGGGCTGGGCCGGTGACGAGTTCGGGGTCGGCTCAGGCTGCGGCGGTTGGGGTTGGGGTTGGGGCTAAGACTGAGGCTGAAGCTGGGGCTAAGACTGAAGCTGGGGCTTTGCGGCTCGGCTGATCACAGAGGGTGGATTCGCCGAGTTGAGCTGCTGCTTCGCCAGCCGAAGCCCGGGGATCGCTCGCCGAACTCTTCCCGATCGCAGGGGCTTGATCTTCGCTGGCGGAAGTCGGCGCCGTTCGCGCTGCGCAGTCAGATCCGGTCTCCGCGTCAGTGCCTTGTCAGGCAACCTTTGCCTGGTGGTTCACGACGCGCCGGTCGCTGGGCGGGATCTGTTGGTGGCTGGCTCTGCGGGCCGGGTTGCGGTTTGGTTGTGGGTTTCAAGGCTTTTTACGGCCTTCGGTCATAGTTGTGCCGGTTCGGGGTTCGGGTCGGCGAGTCTGTTTGTCGGCTGCCGGTTCCCGCGTTCACAACCCCGCCCCACCTCAGGCCTCTTCAACTCCAGCAAGTCCGGGCAAGGGTAAGATCAACAGCAAGACCCCAAGCTAAGGTCAAGGTCAAGGGCTGTGATGAAGGGCCGGGCCTCCGGCGGGCCTCGGCAACCTCAGGGAAACTAGCGCGGTTCCCTAGGGTGGCCGATCTAGTCTCAGCGGCTGCGGTTTGTGGGGTGGTGCGGTCCGTTCCCCTCGGTCGCGTCGTCAGCCCGGGGGGTACAGCACCGGTGTCCGGGGGTAAAGTCCGCGCGCGGCGGACATGCAGGTAGGCGGCGG
>NZ_JAAFYZ010000630.1 GCF_018274385.1 Catenulispora pinistramenti
GGTTTTCGGTTCGTTCCCGACCCTGTTGGTTTATTCGTCAGGTGGCAAGGGTGAGGGCGAGTTTGCCGAGGTGGCTTGTTCTGGTTCGGTCCAGGGGGTGGTGGTTCCAGTAGGCGTTGAGCCGGATCAGGTTGAGGGCGCAGGCGATGAAGACGTGTTGTAGCCGGGTTTTGTCGATGCCGCGGTAGCGGGCTCGGCGGATGCCGAGGTCGACGGCCTGGTCGATGGTTCCCTCGATGCCGGCGCGGGTGGCGTAGCGGGCCCGCCAGTGCTGGGTTTGCTGGACGGCGC
>NZ_JAAFYZ010000631.1 GCF_018274385.1 Catenulispora pinistramenti
CGACCACCCCACCACCTTGAACGACCTCCACCAACTCGCCACCGACACCGACACCGGACCCACCCCGACACACCAACCCTAAGATCAAACCAGCGTGTTGTTTATCTGCAAGCCCTAAAGTCCGCGCACTTGCGGTTGGGTGCCTGAGCTGCGGTTTTGATAGCGCGAACTTGACCCCCGGCCACCGGCACTGTAGGCGAAGCCCTGCCGACGCGACAGTGAATGATGGTGGTGGTGGTTCTGCCGGGTGGGGTTGTCTCTCGACGCGACCGACGCCTTGCACAGGCT
>NZ_JAAFYZ010000632.1 GCF_018274385.1 Catenulispora pinistramenti
GCTGCCAGCGCCCCGACCGGCGGCCGAATCCGCCTGGCCGCCGGTACCGAACCACTGGGCTTTGCCATTCTTCCGGCTGGTTTTCGGTTCGTTCCCCTCGGTCGCGTCGGCAGGGCTTCGCCTACAGTGCCGGTGGCCGGGGGTCAAGTTCGCGCCGTACGAAACCGCCGCCTACCTGCATGTCCGCCGCGCGCGGACTTTACCCCCGGACACCGGTGCTGTACCCCCCGGGCTGACGACGCGACCGAGGGGAACGGACCGCACCACCCCACAAACCGCAGCCGC
>NZ_JAAFYZ010000633.1 GCF_018274385.1 Catenulispora pinistramenti
GTCACCAAGCCGTGTCCTCGTTCCTTGCGATTGCTATTCTTCCGGCTGGTTTTCGGTTCGTTCCCCTCGGTCGCGTCGGCAGGGCTTCGCCTACAGTGCCGGTGGCCGGGGGTCAAGTTCGCGCTGTACGAAACCGCAGGTCAAATGGCCAACCGCAGCGCGCGGACTTTACCCCCGGACACCGGTGCTGTACCCCCCGGGCTGACGACGCGACCGAGGGGAACGGACCGCACCACCCCACAAACCACAGCCGCTGAGACTAGATCAGCCACCCGAGGGAACCG
>NZ_JAAFYZ010000634.1 GCF_018274385.1 Catenulispora pinistramenti
GCGCGGTTCCCTCGGGTGGCTGGGTGAGTCTCAGCGGTGGCGGTTTGTGGGGTGGTGCGGTCCGTTCCCCTCGGTCGCGTCGTCAGCCCGGGGGGTACAGCACCGGTGTCCGGGGGTAAAGTCCGCGCGCTTGCGGTCATGTGTGTGAGCTGCGGTTTTTGATAGCGCGAACTTGACCCCCGGCCACCGGCACTGTAGGCGAAGCCCTGCCGACGCGACCGAGGGGAACGAACCGAAAACCAGCCGGAGAAATACAAAACGCAGGGAACGAGGACACCGGTTG
>NZ_JAAFYZ010000635.1 GCF_018274385.1 Catenulispora pinistramenti
AACTTGACCCCCGGCCACCGGCACTGTAGGCGAAGCCCTGCCGACGCGACCGAGGGGAACGAACCGAAAACCAGCCGGAGAAATACAAAACAGGGGGTGCGGGTACCGGCGGCTCGGCGAGTTCGGCCGCCGGTTCAGGATGCTGACATCGCGGCGGTGCCAAGGTGCGCATTCTGGGCTGGCGGGTGCGGGTGCGGGTACTGGTGTGGGTGCCGGTGTGGGTACTGGCGCTGGCCCGCCTGGCCGCCAAGATGGCCACCGCCGGATGGCAGATTGGTCTGG
>NZ_JAAFYZ010000636.1 GCF_018274385.1 Catenulispora pinistramenti
CCTGGTGAGCAAGGGCATCAAGGACCTGAGCTACCAGGTGGTGCACGTCAACTCCGAGTACTCCGACCAGGCCAGCGACCACGACCCGCAGGTGGTGCGGTTCAAGGTGTGAGGCAGCAGGCGGCAGGCTGCCGCACGGCGCCTCGGCGCCGTGCGGCAGCGGCCATCATCGTCCTCATGCAATACATCGCCATCGACGACGGCTCGCTGTCACCCCAGGCTTACCTCGCCGCGCTCCCGGAGTTGGCCCCGAACCTGCCTCCGGGCGCGCGCGCCTTCG
>NZ_JAAFYZ010000637.1 GCF_018274385.1 Catenulispora pinistramenti
GATGGCATGTAGACCTGGCCGCCCATCGCCACGATGGCCGCCGCCGGATGACAGACCTGGCCACCAAGGCATGCCGCCTACGGCACCCGGGCATGTTCTCGACCAACTGACCACTGGTCCGCCGCCATGCCCTCACCGGCGGCGACACCGCCCGACCCGCGTTGTCGGTCCCTTCGATTGCCATTCTTCCGGTCGGTTTTCGGTTCGTTCCCCTCGGTCGCGTCGGCAGGGCTTCGCCTACAGTGCCGGTGGCCGGGGGTCAAGTTCGCGCCGTACGA
>NZ_JAAFYZ010000638.1 GCF_018274385.1 Catenulispora pinistramenti
GGTCGCGTCGGCAGGGCTTCGCCTACAGTGCCGGTGGCCGGGGGTCAAGTTCGCGCTGTGCGAAACCGCAGGTCAAATGCTCGACCGCCGCGCGCGGACTTTACCCCCGGACACCGGTGCTGTACCCCCCGGGCTGACGACGCGACCGAGGGGAACGGACCGCACCACCTCACAAACCGCAGCCGCTGAGACTCACCCGGCCACCCGAGGGAACCGCGCTAGTTTCCCTGAGGTTGCCGAGGCCCGCCGGAGGCCCGGCTCTTCATCACAGTTTTT
>NZ_JAAFYZ010000639.1 GCF_018274385.1 Catenulispora pinistramenti
GTTGACAGCACCTCTCGGGGTCATTTTCGCGCCGACACGACGGCGCTGCAACGCGCCAGACCACTGTGATGAAGGGCCGGGCCTCCGGCGGGCCTCGGCAACCTCAGGGAAACTTGCGCGGTTCCCTAGGGTGGTCGATCTAGTCTCAGCGGCGGCGGTTCCTGAGGTGGTGCGGTCCGTTCCCCACGGTCGCGTCGTCAGCCCGGGGGGTACAGCACCGGTGTCCGGGGGTAAAGTCCGCGCGCTTGCGGTCATGCGTGTGAGCTGC
>NZ_JAAFYZ010000064.1 GCF_018274385.1 Catenulispora pinistramenti
GCCACCGGCACTGTAGGCGAAGCCCTGCCGACGCGACCGAGGGGAACGAACCGAAAACCAGCCGGAAGAATGGCAAAGCCCAGTGGTTCGGTACCGGCGACTCGCCGAATTCGGCCGCCGGTCAGGGCAACGGCGGCGCGGCAGTCCCGAGGGTGGGCATTCTGCACTGGCGAGTGCGGCCGCAGGTGTGGGCGCGGGCTCGCCTGGCCGCCAAGATGGCCACCGCCGGATGACATATAAACCTGGCCACCCATCGCCACGATGGCTGCCGCCGGATGGCATATGGCCCTGGCGACCAAGGCATGCCGCCTACCGCACCCGGGCATGTTCTCGACTAACTGACCACCGGCCCGCCGCCACACCCTCACCGGCAGCGGCATCAACCAACCGGTGTCCTCGTTCCCTGCGTTTTGTATTTCTCCGGCTGGCTTTCGGTTCGTTCCCCTCGGTCGCGTCGGCAGGGCTTCGCCTACAGTGCCGGTGGCCGGGGGTCAAGTTCGCGCCGTACGAAACCGCAGCTCAGGCACCCAACCGCCGCGCGCGGACTTTACCCCCGGACACCGGTGCTGTACCCCCCCGGGCTGACGACGCGACCGAGGGGAACGGACCGCACCACCTCACAAACCGCAGCCGCTGAGACTAGATCGACCACCCTGGGGAACCGCGCTAGTTTCCCTGAGGTTGTCGAGGCCCGCCGGAGGCCCGGCTCTTCACCACAGCTCTTGACCTTGATCTTGCCTGTGGCTCTTGATCTTGCTCTTGATCTGGCCTGTGCCCCTTGCTCCGACTTGCTGGAGTTGAAGAGGCCTCAGGTACGGCGGGGTTGTGAACGCGAAAACCGGCAGCCGACAAACACACCCACCGACCCGAACCCCGAACCGGCACAACTATGACCGAAGGCCGTAAAAAGCTTTGAAATCCACAGACTAACCGTAACTCGGCTCGCAAACTCCAGCCCCCAGCAAACTCCACCCGCCAACGCGGCGACCGTGCGGATCGCCGGGGAGCTCGGCAGTCGGGTCGGTTGAGCGTCGCGGACGTGCTCAGCCGGCGGTAGTTCTCATCCCCTTCGTCGGGCGGCGGGCGATCGACGCGTGGTAAGTTATAGAGCGACCACTAACTTAGGGGTGAACATGACCGTCCAGGAAGCCAACGTCAACGCCAATGCCAACCGTCGCACCGCGGCCCAGCACGCCGTGACCGAGCACCTGCGCCTCACCGCCGCGGGGCGAACCGAAGAATGGGTGAAGCTGTTCGCCCCGGACGGGGTGCTCGAGTTTCCGTACGCGCCGGTCGGTGTGCCCCGGCGGGTAGCGGGGCGGGTGGCGCTGTTCGAGCACATGAGTCATTTCCCTGGGACGTTCGACGTGGAGTTCGTCGACCTGGTGTTCCACGACACGGTTGATCCGAGTCTCGCGATCGCCGAATTCCGCTCCAGGGGTACCGCCGTGCCCACGGGCAAGCCGTACGAGCAGACCTGCATATCCGTCGTCCGGATTGATGAGGACGCGCTCATCACCCACTACCTCGACTACTGGAACCCGCTGGTGGCGATCGAGGCGCTGACACCCGCCGACGTCGCGTCGGACCCCGAGCTCAGCGTGGCTTTTGGCGGCTGAGGAAGGGCCGTGTTTAACTGATGACCATGCCCGCCGCCGGCACCAGTACGAAGAGCGACGAACGACGCCGGACCATTGTGGCCGCCTCGATCGAATGCTTCGCGCTGAAGGGTTTCTACGGCACGACGACACACGAGATCGCCGAGTGGGTCGGCGTTTCTCAGCCGTATCTCTATCGTCTGTTCCCGAACAAGGAAGCGTTGTTCGCGGCGACAGTCGACCACGTGTCCGTCGTGATGACCGAGACCCTGGCCGCGCATTCGCCGGCGTCGGGCGGGGCGGGGCTGACGCCCGAGGCGGCGTTGGACACGGCGCGCCGTGCCTACGCCGCGCTCGTCGCGGACCAGAACATCCTGCGGTTCCTCATGCACGCGAACTGCGCGGTCGGCGAGCCGCTGGTGGCGCAGGCCGTGCGTCGGTGCTACGCCAAGCAGGTCGACACCGTCCAGCAGCTGCTCGGCGATGAGGACGCGGTGCGGCGCTGGTTCGGTGCCGGAATGCTCGACAACGTGGTCGCCGTCCTGGGCCTGGCCGATGTCGACGAGCCTTGGGCGCACGTTCTCACCGCTCGGTGAACCGGCGCCGGGGATAGTCCCGTCCAGGTCGGCAAGGGCGGGGGGCCGCCGGGTAGGCGTTCGGCGGCGGCTCCCTCCAAGCCTGATGTGCGTGCTCTGTAGTTGCTCCCTCCTTGCCGGTGGGCCCGGCTACCAGCCGGTGTCTCCGGGCCCGCGGGTGATGGTGAAGCCGGTGCCGGGGTTGTTCAGACCGCCGGAGCCGGTGCCGCTGACGGCGACGTAGTCCGCTGTCATCCCGCCGGTCACGTCGTTGACGTTGATGCCGTACGTCCCCGCCCCGTTGATCGTGAGGTGGTCGAGGGTCAGGTCGCTGATCTGTTTGGCGTAGCTGAGAAGCACGCCTTCGTAGGTCGCGGAGTCGATGGTGTTGTCGGTGACGGTCACCGGCTGGGTGATGTCGTCGAGGTTGGCGTAGATCCACAGGGCTCCGAGGCTTGATCCCCAGCCGGAGTTGTAGGAGCCGGCTCGGGTCAGGACGTTGCCGCTGACGGTCGTCGGGCCGCTGAACCCGGCGCCGAATCGGGTGCTGATGGTGATCCCGGCCCCGAAGGCGACGGTGTCGGACACCTGGTTGTTCTCCACCACGTTGCCCGAGCCGCCGTAGACGCCGATCCCGTTGGCCTGGATCGGGCTCTGCACGGTGTTGTCCGCCAGGACGCAGTTCGTGACGTCGCCGCCTTCGGTGTCGAGCGCGAGTTCGTCGTCGCCGGTGTTGCGGACCGCGCTCTGGTCGACGCGCGAGTCCGCGCTTCCGCCGTGCAGGTGGACGCCGTCGGCGAAGACGTCGCGGACGCGCAGCCCGGTCGCGTACAGCCCGTCCGCCGGCACGGCCCACAGGCCGACTTTCAGGTGCTCCATCCAGACATCGAAGATCAGCGATCCGGGCTGGAACGTGCCCTCGATGCCGGCGGCGCCGGAGTCGTTGTTGCGATCGGTCTGGTCCCCGTCGATCGTCAGGTCGGCGATCTGGTTGACGCCGCCGGAGGTGTACAGGCCGCCGCTGCCGTTCACCGCGGTGGACTGGATGGTGGTGTACCACTGGCCGGCGCCGCGCACCGGGACGCCGTTGATGGTGATGCGGCCTGAGATGTCGTACGTCCCGGCCGGGAACCACAGGCCCTTGCCGGTGCCGGTGAGCGCGCTCAGCGCGTTGTTGATCGCGGTGGTGTCGTCGGCGCCGTTGTTCGGGGTGACGCCGTAGTCGGTGATGGACGCGAAGCCCGAGGGCATGCTGTACGCCGAGTCGACCTGCTCGGTGTCGATGACGTCGAAGGTGTAGGAGGCGGCGGTGTCGGCGGAGTCCTTCTGGAGTCTGAGGACGCTTCCGGCGGGCCAGTCGCCGATCAGCGATCTGGTCTCGTCGTAGAAGTGGTGCGCCGGGCCGTTGGACGGGCTGTGCGTGTCGGTGTAGCCGCCGCCGTAGAGCCAGCTGTACTCGCTGGTCAGGCTGAGGTCCTGGAGCTTGTTCCCGTTGGCGTACAAGGCGATCGGCGCGGTCGCCGTCGAGCCGTCGGAGTTGTCGGGGATGGAGTAGCGCACGACGATCGAGTTCGCCGGCCGGGTGAGTGTGATCTGGACGTACTGGCCGGTCGCCGTGAGCTGGACCGCCTGGCGGCCGGTCGATTCCGACTGGATGCTGGGGTAGCTGCGGCTCGCCGCGAGGACGGTCCCGTTCGTCTGCGCCGATGAGGCGACGTATTCGGTATAGGGAACGGTCGCGCCGACGGCGGCTGGAGCAGTCCCGTTCGCGACGGTGATGTCGTCGAGGGCGACGTTCCCGGTGTCGCCGGCGTCGTTCTGGAAGCCGATGAGGTTCTCACCGGAGCGTAGCGCCAGGTTCCACGTCGTGGTGAGCCAGCCGGATCCGGCCGGGAGTGAGAGCTGCTGCTGCTTCAGACCATTGACATACAACGAGATGCTCTGCGCCGCGCCGGTGGTGTCGGCGTATCGCAGGGTGACGGCACTCGTTCCGGCAGCTGGGACGAACGCGTCGATGACGGTGCGCGCACCCTGTGACGTGAAGCCGGTCAGGTAGCCCGAACCGCTGTATCCGGCGATGGACGTCGCGACGCTCGGGCCGCCGGAGAAGAACGCGGTCTCCGCCTCGTACGCCTGGCCTGACGGCGGCGGCGGCGATGACGATGACGTCGGGCTCGTGGGAGTCGTCGGCGGGGTGATCGGGGCGACGACGATGTTGTCGAGGTTGACGTTCCCGAGGTCGGTGCTGTCGAACTTGTAGGAGATCGTGTTGCTGCCGGCGTTGAGGCTGACGTTCTCCGACTCCGTCGTCCAGGTGTTCCAGTCGGCTGTAGTCGGCAGCAGGATCTGCTTCAGCTTCGTGCCGTTGACGTAGAGCGAGAGCGACATCTGCGAGCCGGTCCCGTTGGCGTAGCGCAGGGTCGTGGTAGTCGACCCGGCAGCCGATTCGGACACGGTGAAGGTCGTGTTCGCGTTGCCCTTGTCGGTGTCCGTGTATCCCTGGACGAAGCCTGTCCCTGTGTAGCCGGTGTGGTCGTTGCCGACGACCGCGCCGCCGGAAAGCGCGGCGTTCTCGGCTTCGTACTGTCCGGGCGGCGGAGCCTGGACCGGCGCCACCGTGATGTTGTCGAGGTTCACGTTCCCGAGGTCGCTGGAGTCGAACTTGTAGGAGATCGTGTCGGTGCCGGCGTTCAGGGGCACCGTCTCGGTCTCGGTGGTCCAGGTGTTCCAGTCCGCCGTTGCCGGGAGCAGGATCTGCTTCAGCTTCGTGCCGTTGACGTACAGCGACAGCGACATCTGTGCGCTGGTCCCGTTGGCATAGCGCAGAGCGACGGTCTCGTTTCCGGCGCTGCCTGCCGTGACCGTGAAGGTCGTGTTCGCGGTGCCCTTGTCGGTGTCCGTGTATCCCTCGACGAAGCCTGTCCCCGTGTAGCCGGTGTGGTCGCTGCCGACGACCGCGCCGCCGGACAGGGCCGCGTTCTCGGCCTCGTACGTGGTGCTGGTCGCGGATGCGGGCTGGGCGATCGTCCAGATGGCGACCGTCGTGCAGGCGAGGGCTGCGGCGGTCAGCAGGCCGAGCGTTCGTTGGCGGCGGTGCCCGGGGGTGGATCTGAGTGTGGAACGGAGCATCGTGCGTACTCCCTACTCCTGACATGAGGCATGGGGGTGCCGTCGCGTGACCCAATGCGCTGGTGGCGGGGTTACGACGGAGTTTCGAAGAGCTGGAAGACCAGCGAAACCGTACGACCGCCAGAAGCCGAAGTCCAGAGGTCGACGCAAAAACCAACCAGGAACAGCGGTTGTTCTTGCACTGCTACGCAGATTCCCGACTCAGCGCTGAAGCAGGCAGGGCTGTCAGCTGGATCGCACGACCCCGGTCGAAGCCCGGACGATCAGCTCGGGCTCGTACAGCGTCTCCTCCGGCGGGCCCGCGTTCCCGCCGATCTGCGCCTTCAGGGCATCCACCGCCGCGGCGCCCATGGCGCGCACCGGCTGGCGGACCGTCGTCAGCGGCGGATCGGTGGCGATCATGTAGGGCGAGTCGTCGAAGCCGACCACCGACAGGTCGCCGGGAACGCTCAGGCGCTGCCGGTAGGCGGCGCGGACCGCGCCGAGCGCTAACGCGTCGCTGGCGCAGATCAGGGCCGTGACACCGGCGCCGAGCAGCCGGGCCGTGGCCGTGCGGCCGTCCTCCATCGAGAATCCCGTGTGCGCGACCGACTCCCGCCACGCACCGGGATCGCTGCCGGGCGCCGCGCGCCGTTCCCAGTCCGCGACGAACGCGCCGAGTTTGCGCGCCGAGGGGATGTGGCCCATCGGGCCCAGCAGCATGCCGATCCGGCTGTGCCCCAGCGAGCGGAGGTGTTCCAGCGACTGGTCGACGGCCGAGGCGTCGTCGACGGTGATCCGGCGGACGCCGTCGTTGGCGTCGGCCGGGTTGATCAGGACAACCGGGATCCCGCGCTCTTGCAGGGCCTGACCGTGCTCCGGCCCGGCGTCGGCGTAGGAGGAGCCGATGAAGATGATGCCCGCGACCTCGTGGTCCATCAGCAGTTTGATGTAGTTGGCCTCAGACACGCCGTCGGCGGTGCGGGTGCACAGTACCGGCATGAGGCCCTGCTTCACCAAGCCGGCCGACACGGTCTCCACGAAGGCCGGGAAGATCGGGTTCTGCAGGTCCGGCACGACCAGGCCCACCAGGCCGGCCCGATTCCCGCGCAGCCTGGACGGACGCTCGTGTCCGAGCACGTCCAAGGCGGTCAGGACGCGGTCGCGCGTCTCCTGGGCTATGAACGGCTGGTCGTTGAGGACGCGGCGGACCGTGGCAAGGCTCACGCCCGCGAACGCGGCTACCTCGGTCAGTTTCGTGGCCACGGGCGTCAGCGTACAACCGATCTACGCAAGAAACGACGCGATCTTTGACGTTAATCGGCAGTGGATCACCGCGCGGTCCCGGCGCCGCTCCGCGCCGGCCCGGTCGAGCCCCGCACGACGAGCTCCGGCTCGAACAACAGCTCCTCGTCGGCGGCCGGCGCGCCTTCGACCTGGTTCAGCAACATGGTCACCGCGGCCCGGCCCATCGCCTCGATCGGCTGGCGGACGGTCGTCAGCGGCGGGTCGGTGCAGTTCATGAACGCGGAGTCGTCGTAGCCGATCACTGAGACGTCCGCCGGCACATCCAGCCCGGCCCGGCGGACGGCCCGGATCGCGCCCAGCGCCAGGATGTCGCTGCCGCACACCAGCCCGGTGACGCCCTCGGCGAGCAGCCGCGCGGCCGCCGCACGGCCGGCTTCCATGGAGAACTGCGCGTGCGCGATCTGGACCGTCACCGTTCCCGACGAGCGCGAGGCCTGCCTGAGCAGGGAGGCGACGCGACGCTGCGAGGGCATGTGGTCCTGCGGGCCGACGACGGCGCCCAGGTGGGTGTGGCCCATCGAGACCAGGTGCCCGTACGACTGCTCGGAGGCGACCTCGTCGTCGGTCGCCACGCAGGGGAAACCGAGGTGGCCGACGGCCGCGTTGAACAGTACGACCGGCACGCCACGCTCCCGGAGCCGGCGGTAGTGCTCGTGCGGTGCGTCCCCTTCGGCGTAGTGGCCGCCGCAGAAGACGACGCCGGAAACCTGTTGGTCGAGCAGCATTTCGACGTAGTCCGCCTCCGACAGGCCGCCGGCGGTGCGGGTGCACAGCACCGGGGTGAAGCCGCGCTGGGCCAGGGCGCCGCCGACCACCTCGGCCAGGGCCGGGAAGATCGGGTTCTGCAGTTCCGGCAGTACCAGTCCGATCAGCCGCGCTCGCTCGCCGCGCAGTTGCGTGGGGCGTTCGTAGCCGAGCACGTCCAGGGCTGTCAGTACCGCCTCGCGCGTCCCCTCGGCCACGCCGGGCCGGTTGTTCAGGACCCTGCTCACGGTCGCCTCGCTGACCCCGACCTTCTTGGCGACTTCGGCGAGGCGGCGGGCTGGTGTGGGAGTCATGGTCGCAACGATACGACACCGGGGTGCAAAGAATTCCAGGGATCCGTTCACTTTCTGAGGGACCGGCTGTGTCGTCGGCACCGGTGCCGAGGGGGTCCGGTGACGGTTCTCGCGACGCGCGGCGCCGTCCAGCCTTGATCGGGCCCGTTCTGCCGACCAGGTCTGGGCTCTGAGAACGGGTAGATATCTACCGATTCGTCTATACGGGTCGCGATGAAGTCGCGGCCTTGCGTTCTTTCATCGACATCTTGCGCTCATCTTTGACCGCCGCTACGGTGTGGCCCACTCGGCACCACATCGCAAGCGCTCGCCATCACATCCAGGTTTCCCGCGGATCACTCCCACGCGCAGGTCCCTCACATGGAAGGTGTTCGATGATGAGTCCCGCCCGACGGCCCGCGGCGCGCAAGATAGCCGCCGCCGTGCTCGTCGCAGGCCTCGGCGTCAGTGCCGCGGCGTGCTCCAGCAGCAAGAGCTCCAAGGACGCCGCCGCCCCGGCCGGCGGCGACGGCCCGGTCACCATCTCGGTCGCGTGCGAGCCGCCGACCAGCCAGGCCAAGCAGCGCGCCGAATGGCTCCAGGACGTCGCGACGTTCGAGAAGGCCAACCCGGACATCACGATCCACGGTGTCGACACCTACCCGTGCGAGAACACCGCGACGTTCACCGCGCAGCTGAAGGCCGGCACCGAGCCGGACGTGTTCCACATGTACTTCACCGATCTGAACCAGGTGCTGGACGCCGGACAGGCCGCGGACATCACGTCCTACGTCAACGACACCACCGTTCCCGGCTTCAGCGACCTCGCGCCGTCGGCGATGGCGGCGGTCACCGCCGGCAAGACCGTCTACGCGCTGCCGACCGGCATCTACACCCAGGGCCTGATCATCAACCGGAAGCTGTTCCAGCAGGCCGGGCTCAACCCGGACCAGCCGCCGACGACCTGGGCCGACGTCGAGAAGGACGCCAAGGCGATCGCCGCGCTCGGCAACGGGATCTACGGCTACGGCGAGTACAGCGCGGGCAACAACGGCGGCTGGCACTTCTCCTCGGAGGTCGACGCCAACGGCGGCCAGATGGTCGGCGGCGACGGCAAGGCGGCGTTCGACGCGCAGCCGGCGACCGAGGTCCTGCAGGCGCTGCACCAGATGCGCTTCGTGGACGGTTCGATGAGCCCGACGCAGCAGCTGAAATGGGGCGACCTGCAGAAGCAGATGGGGGCCGGCAAGCTCGGCATGTACATCGCCGCGCCGGACGACATCTACAACGTGATCGTCCCGCAGGACGGCGGCAACGTCGACGACTACGGCGTCGGCCCGCTGCCGAGCACCAGCGGCACCCCGGCCGGCTCGCTGTCCGGCGGCGACGCGCTCGCGTTCAACAAGCACGACACCCCGGCCCAGATCCGCGCGGGCGTCAAGTTTGTCGCCTTCTCCGAGCTGACGCCGGGACAAGGCCAGTTCAATTACGCCCGCACCAAGGCCGACGGGCTGCCGGTCGGCTTCCCCGAGCCGCTGGACTGGGTCGGCGCGACGTCCGCGAAGAACGAGCAGTTGAAGGCCGCGAGCCAGACCGTCGACACGGCGCACTTCAAGACGTTCGTGGACGCGCAGGAGAAGGGCATGGGTGAGCCCACCGACGCGCAGGCCGTCTACAAGACCCTCGACGCGACGATGCTCAGTGTGCTCCAGGACCCGAACGCCGACATCTCCTCGCTGCTGAAGACCGCCCAGACCCAGGTGAACACGCTGCTCGCGAACGCGAGTTAGTTCCGACGGTCATCAACGGCAACTGCAACGGCGGCAGAGCAGCAGGGAGCAGCGATGGCGGAGCAGGTGCTCAGCAGACCCGGGCGGCGCGATCCCGGCCGAGCCCGCGGCGGGTCTGGCGGACGTCCGGCCGCAGGGCCGGACGGCGGACCGAACGGCAGGTTCCTCAGGACCCTGCGTCGGCATCTGGCCGCGCACGGCTTCCTGATCGGCGCGGTCCTGTGCTTCGCGATGTTCTCCTGGTACCCGATGATCCGCGAGATCATCATGAGCTTCCAGCAGACCCACCGCGACAAGATCACCCGGCAGCCGAAGACCACCTGGGCCGGGCTGCAGAACTACACCCGGATCATCCACGACCCGACGTTCGCGCAGGCATGGAAGAACACTGTCGAGTTCAGCCTCCTGGCACTGCTGATCGGCTTCGCGGTTCCGTTCGTCACCGCGATCATCCTCAACGAGCTGCGGCACGCCCGCGGGTATCTCCGGATCCTGGTCTACCTCCCGGTGATGCTGCCCCCGGCATCGGCACTGCTGCTGTTCCAGTACTTCTACGACCCGAACTACGGCCTGTTCGACCACCTGCTCCGGATGCTGCACTTGCCGACGTCGCAGTTCGTCCAATCCTCCAGCAGCGCGCTGGTGTCCGTGACCGTCGCCTCGACCTGGATGAACATGGGCGGCACGACGCTCATCTACCTGGCAGCCCTGCAGAACATCCCCGGCGAGCTCTATGAGGCCGCAGAGCTGGACGGCGCCGGCATTCTCGGCCGGATCCGGCACGTCACGATCCCGCAGACCCGGCTGATCCTGTCGATGATGCTGATGCTCCAGATCGTGGGCACGATGCAGCTGTTCATCGAGCCGTTCATCCTCACCAACGGCGGGGCCGGGCCGAACAACTCGACCGTGTCAGTCGTGAACCTGATCTACCAGTACGCCTTCAACCTGTCCGGCTCCAGCAACTACAACAGCGCCTCGGCGCTCGGCGTCCTGCTGATGCTCGTGCTCGGCGTGTTCTCCGCCGGATATCTGTGGCTCAGCAGGGACCGGGACTAGAGAACAGGGAACGAAAGACCGTGTCGACCAGAACCCTCGTCTCGACCAGCGCGCTCAACCGCCGCCGCGGCCGGATCGTCTACCGGTTCACGGCCACGACCGTGATCGTCGGCTTCACGCTGATCTTCCTAGGCCCGCTGTACTTCCTGTTCACCGACGGCCTGAAATCCACGCATGAATCCGTCCAGGTCCCGCCGACGCTGTATCCGCACGCGATCCACCCCGGCACCTACGCTGACGCCTGGACCGTCGGCGGCGTGGGCCGGCTGCTTTTCAACACTCTGTATTACGCGTTCGGCGCGCTGGCCTTCCAACTCGTGTTCGACGTGGCCGCCGCCTATGCGCTGTCCAAGCTGCGTCCGGTGTTCGGCAACGCCATCTTCGGCCTGATGCTGTCGACCCTGATGATCCCCGCGACCGTTCTGGTGGTGCCGCAGTACATCACGGTCTCGGACCTGCCGATCGTGCACATGAACCTGGTCGGCACTCCCGAGGCGATCTGGCTGCCGGCGGTCGCCAACGGTTTCAGCATCTTCCTGCTCAAGCGCTTCTTCGACTCCATCCCGGACGACCTGCTGGCGGCGGCGGCGATCGACGGCGCGGGCCGGATGCGGACGCTGTGGTCCGTCGTGCTGCCGATGTCGCGCCCGATCCTCGGCGTCGTGTCCATCTTCGCGGTGACCGCGGTATGGAAGGACTACCTGTGGCCGCTCCTCGTCGAGGCCGGCTACAGCCCGACCCGGGAGACCCTGAACGTCGGTATCACGCAGGCCGCCGCGACGTCACCGCAGAACGTGGTCATCGCCGCCGCGGCCATCGCGGCGATCCCGCCCCTGATCTTCTTCCTGATCTTCCAGCGCAACATCATGTCCGGCCTGACCACCGGAAGCCTTAAAGGCTGAGCTCGAAAGCGGGTCTTTCCATGACGACCGTCCAAGAGAACACGCTCCACGACACTGACACTGATACCGGCCTCGATACCGACACCGGCCTCGATACCGACACCGGCCTCGATACCGATACCGACACCGACACCGACGGCGGGGCGCCGGCCCGGGCCGAGGCATGGTGGCGATCAGCGACGATCTACCAGGTCTACACCCGCAGCTTCGCCGACTCGAACGGCGACGGCATCGGTGACCTGCCCGGCGTCCGGGCGAAGCTGCCCTACCTCGCCGCGCTCGGCGTCGACGCGCTGTGGTTCAACCCCTGGTATCCCTCGCCGATGGCGGACGCGGGCTACGACATCGCCGACTACCGCGACATCGAGCCGGCCTTCGGCACCCTGGCCGACGCCGACGCCCTGATCGCCGAGGCCCATGCCCGGGGCATCCGCATCATCGTCGACATCGTGCCGAACCACTGCTCGGACCGGCACCGCTGGTTCCTGCAAGCGGTGGACTCCGAGCCCGGATCGCGGGAACGTTCGCGCTTCTGGTTCCGTCCCGGGCGCGGCCAGGACGGCTCGCAGCCGCCGAACGACTGGCAGTCCATCTTCGGCGGACCGGCCTGGACCCGCCTGACGGCATCGGACGGGACGCCGGGGGAGTGGTACCTGCACCTGTTCGCCCCCGAGCAGCCAGACCTGAACTGGTCCTCGCCGGACGTCCGTGAGGAATTCCAGGACGTGCTGCGGTTCTGGTTCGACCGCGGCGCCGACGGGATCCGGATCGACTCCGCGGCCCTGGTGACGAAGGACCCTGATCTCCCCGACCTGTCTTCGAACCCTGACCCGCACCCGTACGAGGACCGCGACGACGTCCATGAGATCTACCGTGCGTGGCGCGCGGTAGCCGAGTCCTACGGCGGCGACCGCGCGCTGATCGGCGAGCTGTGGATCCCGGACGCCGATCGTTTCGCCCGCTACTTCCGCGCCGACGAGCTGCACAGCGCGTTCAACTTCCCCTATCTGTGCAGCGCGTGGGATGCCGCACAGCTGCGGTCGGTCATCGAGGAGACGCTCGCGGTCCACGCCCGGGTCGGCGCCCCGGCCACGTGGGTGCTGTCCAACCACGACGTGGACCGGCACGTGTCGCGCTACGGCCGATCCGACACGTCGTTCGGCCTGGACCGGCGCGAGCACGGACGCCCCGTCGACGTCGGGCTCGGCACCCGCCGTGCTCGGGCCGCGGCCATGCTGACCTTCGCACTGCCCGGTGCCGCCTACGTCTACCAGGGCGACGAGCTGGGGCTGTGGGAGGTCGAGAACATCCCGGCGGACCTGCGCCAGGACCCGATCTGGCGGCGGACCGGCGGATCGGACCCGGGCCGGGACGGCTGCCGGGTGCCGCTGCCGTGGTCGGGGGCGGCACCGCCGTTCGGCTTCTCGCCGGACGGCGCGCCCGCCGACCCCTGGCTCCCGCAGCCGCCGGCCTGGTCGGGCCTGACGGTCCAGGCCGAGGACGGCGACCCGCGCTCGATGCTGGAACTGTACCGGGCCGCGCTGCGCATCCGGCGTCAGGACCCGTCCCTCGGCGACGGCACGCTGACGTGGATGCCGAACCGCGAATCAGTGCTCGACTTCGTGCGGGACGGCCGCTTCCGCTGTGTGGCGAACCTGTCGCCGACAGACATTCCGCTGCCTCCCCACGAGGACGTCCTATTGCAGAGCACTGATCTGGCGAACGGGCTCCTGCCGTCTGACGCCACCGTTTGGCTCCGCGTCGCGGACTGACAGGGAAGAATCACTGTTCCGCGCCGCGCGGGGCCCCACTGCATCCGCACTGCGTCGCGGCGGCACCTGAACCATACTGCCGGTCCCGCCCCTGATGCTCCCGATCTCAGGGGCGGGAGCATCAGGGGCGGGAGCAAAAGGCGCCCGGCTATTGCTGGATCGGGTCGGAAAGGGCCAGGTCCCACACGGCCAGGCCGTGGAGGCCGGCGTTCGCGGCCATCGTCCGGCGCAGGGCCAGGGACCGGGCGTCCGACCACCACAGGACGGTGCCGTCCGAGAGTGTCGCGGTCCACTCCCCGGAGGCGTCGTCGAACTGCGCCGTGGCGCCGTCGGCGGCGACGAGGTCGCGCGCGCCCTG
Source organism: Catenulispora pinistramenti (assembly GCF_018274385.1). GTDB lineage: Bacteria > Actinomycetota > Actinomycetes > Streptomycetales > Catenulisporaceae > Catenulispora > Catenulispora pinistramenti. The sequence continues at coordinate 13,508 of NZ_JAAFYZ010000064.1, forward strand.
ATCGCTGACCTGGGTCGCGCCGCCGCCGGGCGGCCAGGAGTAGCCGTAGCCGGCGACGCCCAGGTCCACCTTGCCCGCCGGGACCTCGCCCACCAGCACGTCCAGGCCCTGCTGCTGCCAGGACAGCGCGCCGACCGGCCCGGGATCGGAGGCCTGCGTGTGCTGGTCGTAGGCCATCAGCACCAGGTGGTCGACGACCTGGCCGAGGGCGGGCAGGTCGTATCCGAGCTCTGAGTACTCCGCCGCGCTCTGGCCGTTCATCAGGTCCAGGCTGACGGTCTTGCCGGACGGCAGGGCCTGCTTCAGCGCGGTCACGAACGCCGTGAGGCCGTCGGTGTCCCGGGATCGCAGGGACTCGATGTCGATGGTGACGCCGTCCCAGCCCTGGGAGCTGACCGCACTGCTGAGGCTGGCGACCACGTTGCCGATGTTGTCCTGGCTGCTCAGCAGGTTGTAGGCGGCCGACTCGTCGAAGTCGCCGATGGCCTGGCTGAAGTTCCCGACGAGGAACTCGGCGGGCAGGCCGTCGGCGTGCGCGGCGGCCAGTTGGTTCAGGGCGCCGTCATCGGGTGCTGAGACGCTCGTACCGTCGGAGGTGATGTTGACACCGTCGACGCCGACCGAGCCCAGGGCGCCGGAGCTGGCGTCGATGAGCGAGGTGGCGTCGCCCTCTTCCTGGTAGCCGACTACCGGCAGTCCGGTGAAGGCCGAGGCGGTGCCGGTCGGGAGGGTCAGGGCGGCGGTGGCGAGCACGCCGACCGCTGAGGCGGCGAGCGTGCGGCCGGCGGTTCGGCGGGTGATCCGCGGGGTGATCCGGTGGGTGGTGCGGTGGTTTCTCATGGTCTCTCTTTCACGCTGTGGGGGGAGTGTTCGGTATCGCGTGGGGGTCAGCCGAACCAGGGGTTTCCGCCGCCCAGGGACCACACCGAGACCTTGGTGACCCCCAAGCCGGTGAGGACCTTCAGCTTCGCGGTCAGGGAAGCGCTGTCGACGTAGTCGTAGAGGACTCCGCCGGAGACCCAGCGGATCTCCCCGGAGGAGGGGTCGCGCCGAGCGGCGATGACGGCCGGGTCGGTGGAGAAGCCGGGGCTCTTGCGCATGTCGCTGAACTGGATGTTGCCGGTGACGTTGGTCAGATCGCAGGGGTCGGGGGCGTGGTAGCCGTACGACGGCAGGCCGATGACCAGTCGCGAGTGGTCCGGAACCTTGCTCTGGGCGTAGGCGGTGACCTGCTTCAGCCAGGCGTACGGGGTGATCGCCAGGCACCGGGCGCCCGGCGGCGTGTCGAACTCCTCGTCGTAGGCCATGATGACCAGCTCGTCCACGCCGGTCGCCGACACCTGCGCGTAGTCGTAGAACGAGGCGTCCGCGGTCATCGCCGGGGCGTCGACCTGGAGCCGCTTGCCCTTGGCGTGCAGCGAGGCGGCGAGCTGGGTCAGGAACTTCTTGTAGTTCGTGAAGTCCGAGGCCGACCAGGACCAGTAGTCCTCCAGGTCGACATCGACGCCGGACAGCCCGTTGCCGACGACCAGCGAGGTGAGCTGGGACACCGCCTTGGACCGGTTGCCGGAACTGCTGACCAGGGCGTGGACGTCGGCGGTGGTCATGCCGGAGATGGTCGGGTACTGATACGCCGAGTGGGCTTTCAGGTCGGCGACGTTCGCCGCGCTGAAGGTGTTGCACGTCCCGTCGGCGGTGGTCTCCAGCCGGACTGAGCCGTTGGACTGGACCGACCAGTACTCGGGCTTCAAGGCGCCGGTCAGGACCCGGTTGTCGGCGTACTCGGCCTGAGCGGTGCACGTCGAGTCCCCGGGAGACCCGGGGTAGAGCCAGGTCTGGAGCTGCACGCCGGATGCGCGCGCCGTACCGGCCACACGGCTGGCGGCGGCAGTCGCGTTCGCGGTCGTGGCCACCAACCCCGCCGTCGCGCAGGCGGCCATCAAGGTCAGGGGCGTTCTGGCCCGCAGTGTTCTGGCATGCAATGTTCTGGGACGCAGTGTTCTGGCACGAAGCATGTGTCCTCCGGAAGGCGTGGCGGATCACCGCACGGACCGGGTGGTCCGCGCGGGGCGTGGCGATGGTTCCGGTGGTGCCTTTTGTGCGGCGGGCAGTGCCTGATGCTCAGCCGGACCAGTAAGAGTCCAGGACGAGCGTGTCGGCGCCGGGGACGGCTGAGGCCGTGGACCAGGAGCCGCCCACCACCCGCCCGCTGTCGTCGTCGGCGGCGAGCGAGAGCTGGGTGAGGATGCGGTAGCGGTCACCGCGGTAGACGGAGTGCGTGAACTCCACGATCCGGCCGTCGGCGTCGGCGCTCACCCGATCGAAGAGCAGCGCCGGGGTGTGGACCGGCACCCCGAGCAGTTCGGCCTCCGCCTCGTCGACGACGGTGGGTTCGATGATCTGCGTGGCGGTGGCGAGCCGGACGCCGTAGCGCCGGCCCAGGATCCGGTAGAACGAGCCGTCCGCCAGGTCCTGGGAAGCCAGTCCCGGCACCAGGGCGGCCGGGACGTGCAGGGTGTCCACGGACATCGGATCACCGTCGGCCAGCCGCAGCCTGGTGATCCGCAGGACCTGCTCGGCCGGGGACACCTGGAGCCGCCGGCCGATCCTGGCGCCGGCCGCGACGGTCTGGAAGTCCACCATCCGGCTGGTCCAGACGCCGTCCACGCCGCCGACGGCCAGCGGCTGGCCGGGCTGCGCGGCGGGCGTCCCCAGGCGCTGGGCCACCTTGGCCTTGGCGACGAAGACCCCGCGGCCGTGCTCCCTGCTGAGGAGCCCGTCGCGGACCAGGTCGTCGACGACCGAGCGCAGCGTGGGGCGGGACACCGAGAGCTCCTCGCTCAACTGCCGCTCGCCGGGGATCGCCCGGCCCGGACCGTACTCCTCGACCAGGTCCAGCAGGTGCCCGCGAATACGCTCGCGCTTCTGCCAGCGGCTCTCGCCCACGTTCATCGCCCGTTCCGTTCCTTGTCCGGCACTGGTTGTCCGGAGCCCTTGACGTTGGCCAAATAATGACCCACGATAAGCCAACTGGTCAAGGGTTGGTAAGCTTTCCGCGCTAGAAGCGCCTGGAACTCCCCAAACATGACCGTCATCCAGACCAATTCTGTACCACTGGTCCACTCATTCCCGAGGTGGAGGCACCATGTTCATACACCGGCACAGCTTCACAGTTCGACACAGCCCCGTAGTCCCCGCGAGGGCTCACGGCCGCCGCCTGGCCGCGTTCGTACTCGCACCGATACTGGCGCTCGCCGCCGCGGGCTGTTCCGCCGGCGGCTCCAACTCCCCGGCCAAGGCCGACGTCGGGGCCGACGACACCACCCCGGTCACCATCACCTTCTGGCACGGGCTGAGCTCGGCGCACGAGGTCGCCGCGGTCAACGCGGTGCTGGCCAAGTTCCACCAGAAGTACCCCTACATCACGGTGCAGGCCGTCTCAGGGCAGACCGATGACAAGGTGAACCAGGCGATCCGCGGCGGCACGGCCCCCGACGTCGCGTCCTCCTTCAACGCCGCCAACGTCGGCGGGTGGTGCGCCAGCGGAGCCTTCCAGGACCTCAGCGCGGACATCGCCGCCGACCACGTGGACATGTCGCAGATCCCGCAGGCGGTCCAGTCCTACACCGCCTTCGACGGCAAGCGCTGCACGATGCCGTGGCTGGCCGACACCTTCGGGCTCTACTACAACAAGAAGCTGTTCGCCGCCGCCGGGATCACGGCGCCGCCCAAGACGATGACCGAGCTGGCCCAGGACGCCAAGAAGCTGACCGTGTTCAACCCGGACGGCTCGATCAAGACCGCCGGGTTCATGCCCTACCTGGGGACCTACCAGATGGTCACCGAGCACCTGGTGACCAGTTGGGGCGGCAAGTGGCTCAAGCCGGACGGCACCTCGAACGTGGCCTCCGACCCCGCCTTCGCCGCGGCGCTCACCTGGCAGAAGAACCTGGTCGACTGGTTCGGCGCCGGCAAGCTCGCCAAGTTCAAAGCCGGTATGGGCGACGAGATGTCGGCACAGAACGCCTTCGAGACCGGGAACGTGGCGATGATGGTCGACGGGGAGTGGCGCACCGCGTTCATCAAGAACGACAAGTCAGACGTCGACTACGGCACCGCGCCCATGCCGGTCGCCGACGACAAGCCCGAGCTGTACGGCTCCGGCTACGTCGGCGGCAACGTCATCGGCATCCCCAAGGGCAGCAAGCACCCGGCCGCGGCCTGGAAGCTGGTCAAGTTCCTCACCACCGACACCGACGCCGTCGCCTCCTTCGCCGACGCCATCGGCAACGTCCCCACCACCATCGCGGCCCTGGACTCCCCGGCGCTGACGCTGGCCCAGGACCCGGACTTCGCGACCTTCCTGGAGGTCTTCAAGAACCCGGCGACCTCCACCACCCCGGCCAGCCCGGACGGTGGCGCCTACCTGACCGACTTCGGCCCCTTCGCCGAGAAGTGGCAGAACGGCCAGGTACCCGACCTCAAGGCCGGGCTGGCCGGGGTGGACAAGCAGAACGACGCCGCCCTCAAGCTCAGCCAGTGAGCCCCGGAAAGCCGGCTGCCACCATGGGCACCTTGTCACTCGTCACCCGGGCGGCCCGACGGCCGCCCGGCCCGGACCCGCAGACCTCACCCGCCGTGCGCGCCAAGCGTCGCCGTACCCGGATCAGGATCCTGCTGTTCCTGTCGCCGTGGATCGTCGGGTTCACCGTGTTCCTGGCCTATCCGCTGGTCATGACGGTCTGGCTGTCGTTCACCAACTCCGACATGATCTCCAGCCCGCACTTCGTGGGCCTGCGCAACTACCGCTACATGTTCAGCGACGACCCGCAGATCTGGCAGGCGGTGCGCAACACCGGCTGGCTGATGGCGGTCATGGTCCCGGCGCAGGTGCTCTTCGCGCTCGGCGTCGCCATGGTCACCGCCCGGCTCAAAGCCGGGGCGGGCCTGTTCCGGACGCTGTTCTACCTGCCGGCGCTCGCGCCGCCGGTCGCGGCGACCGTGGCCTTCGTGTGCCTGTTCAACCCGTCCTCCGGACCGGTGAACAAGATCCTGGGCCTGATCGGCGTGCACGGCCCGCTGTGGTTCGACTCCCCGGTCTGGTCCAAGCCGGCCCTGACGCTGCTCACGCTGTGGGGAAGCGGGACGATGATGGTCATCTTCCTGGCCGCGCTGCTGGACGTGCCCGCCGAACTCTACGAAGCCGCGGAACTCGACGGCACCAACCCGCTTCAGCGGTTCCGCTACGTGACGCTGCCGACCATCTCCCCGGTCGTGCTGTTCGCGACCGTGACCGCGGTCATCGCGGCCCTGCAGTACTTCACCCAGGCGATGGTCGCTTCCCAGACCGCTGACGGCAGCATCCAGGCTCCGCCGGGGTACCCCGGCGGTTCGACGCTCACCTTCTCCCAACAGCTGTACACCGCCGGGTTCACCCAGTTCCACATGGGCTACGCCTGCGCACTGGCGGTCGTCCTGTTCGCCGTGGCGATGGTCTTCACCGTCGCGCTGCTGCGCCGGGCATCAGGCTTCAACACCGAGGAGGCGACACAGTGACCGCCCTGGCACCCACGGCGCGCGACCGGTCCGCTCGCGGCGTATCCGCCCACAACGTAGCCCGGCGCCGGTCCGGGCGCCGCAGAACCCTGATCTGGATCGCGGAACACGCGCTGGCCTGCGGACTGGCCGTCGCGTTCGTCGGGCCCATCGTCTTCATACTGCTCACGTCCGTGATGACCGACCAGCAGTCGCTGACCTCGAACCTGTGGCCCGCGCACTGGCAGTGGTCCAACTACACGGCGGTGTTCTCCAAGGCTCCGACCGGTACCTGGATCAAGAACACCGTGGTCTACGCCGGACTGGTGACCATGTGCACGCTGGTCTCCAGCGTCCCGGTCGCCTACGCCCTGGCCCGGTTCCGCTTCCGGGCCCGCAACGGGGTCTTCCTCGCCGTGATCATGATGATGATGCTGCCGCCGCAGGTCCTGGTGATCCCGATGTACATCATGTGGGCACGCCTGCACCTGACCGGCACCATCTGGCCGCTGGTCATCCCCTGCGCGTTCGGGGACGCGTTCTCCATCTTCCTGCTGCGCCAGTTCCTGCTGACCATTCCGGAGGACTACCTGAACGCGGCACGGATCGACGGCTGTAGCGAAGTACGGGTCCTGCTTCGCGTGGTCCTGCCGATGATGCGTCCGGCGATCGTGGCCGTCGGCCTGTTCGCGTTCTTCAACGCCTGGAACGACTACTACGGACCGCTCATCTACACCGGCGAGAAGCCGGACCACTGGACGCTCGCCGTCGGACTGGCCAGCTTCAAATCCGCCCACGCCGTCCAGTGGAACCTCACCATGGCCGCCACCGTCATCGCGATGGCACCGGTGATCATCGTGTTCTTCTTCGCCCAGAAGGCCTTCATCGAAGGCGTCACCCTGACAGGAGTCAAAGGTTGAAAATCGTCGTCGTCGGTGGCGGATCCACCTACACCCCCGAACTGGTCGACGGGTTCGCCCGGCTGCGAGACACCCTCGCCGTGGACGAGCTGGTCCTCATCGACCCGGACGCCGAACGCGTCGGCCTGGTCGGGGGCGTATCGGCGCGCATCCTGGCCAAGCAGGGGCATCCCGGCCGCCTGGTCACCGGCACCGATCTGGACGAGCACCTGGACGGCGCCGCCGCGGTCCTGCTCCAGCTGCGAGTCGGCGGCCAGGCCGCGCGGCACACCGATGAGACCCTGCCGCTGATGTGCGGCTGCGTCGGCCAGGAGACCACCGGCGCCGGCGGCCTGGCCAAGGCGCTGCGCACCGTCCCGGTCGTCCTGGACATCGCCGACCGGATCCGCAAACGCGCGCCCGAGGCCTGGATCGTGGACTTCACCAATCCCGTCGGCATCGTCACCCGGGCCCTGCTGGACGCCGGACACAAGGCCGTCGGGCTGTGCAACGTCGCCAAGGGCTTCCAGCACACCTTCGGCGACTGGTTCGGGGTCGACCCCGGACGGGTCGAGCTCGACCACGTCGGCCTCAACCACCTGACCTGGGAACGCGGGGTCCGCGTCGACGGGGTGGAGGTGCTGCCGCGGATCTTCGCCGAGCGCGGCGAGCAGCTGGCCGAGCGAGTGAAGATCCCGATCGAGGTGATGCGGCGCCACGGCGCCATCCCGTCCTACTACCTGCGGTTCTACTACGCCCACGACGCCGTCGTCGCCGAGCAGCTGGTCCAGGAGTCCCGCGCACACCAGGTCGCGGCACTGGAGCGGCAACTGCTTCAGATGTACGCGGACCCGGCACTCGAGGAGAAGCCCGCGCTGCTGGACCAGCGGGGCGGCGCCTACTACTCCGAGGCCGCGATCGAACTGGTCGCCGGATTGCTCGGGGCGGGCGGCACCGTTCAGGTCGCCAACGTGCGCAACGGCGACACCATGCCGTTCCTGTCGCCGGACGCCGTCATCGAAGTGCCCTGCCGCATCGACGGCGCCGGCGCGCACCCGCTGCCGATCGCGCCGATCGACCCGCTGCAGGCAGGTCTGATCGCCCACGTCGCGGCCTATGAGGAACTCGCCCTCCAAGCGGCCTTGTACGGCGGGATCGGCCGGGTCGAAGACGCTCTCATCGCCCACCCGCTGATCGGACAGACCGAGCCGGCCCAGGTGCTGGCCGCCGAGATGGTGTCGGTCAACCGCGACTACCTGCCGTGGGCCAAGCTGTGAGCCGGACCTTGACGCGGATGTTCCTGGCCGTGGACGGCGGCAACAGCAAAACCGATGTCGTCCTGGGCGACGCCACCGGCAAGATCCTCGCCCGGGCCCGCGGCGGACCCTTCCGGCCCCAGGTCACCGGCGTTCCGGCGGCGCTCGACGCGCTGACGGAGACGGTCGCGCGGGTACGGGCTCGCGCCGGCGTCGAAGGGCCCGTCGAGCGGCTGTCGGCGTTCGTGGCCGGCGCCGACCTGCCGGAGGAGGAGGCGGCTCTTCAGGAGGCTTTCGCCCGGCGCGGCTGGGCCCGGGAGGTCCACGTCGCCAACGACACGTTCGCGTTGCTGCACGCCGGCTCACCGGACGGGACCGGTATCGCAGTGGTCTGCGGTACCGGCATCAACTGTGTCGGTATCGCCCCGGACGGTTCGGTCGCACGCTTCCCGGCCCTGGGCATCCTGTCGGGGGACTGGGGCGGCGGCATGGACATCGGGACCCTGATGCTGTGGCACGCGGTGCGCGGCGAAGACGGCCGCGGACCGCGCACCGCCCTGGCCTCGGCGGTCGCCGGCCACTTCGGACTGCCGACCGCACTGGACGTCACCCTGGCGATCCACGCCGGCGCCCTCGCCGAGGCCGAACTGCGAACCCTGACACCGGTGCTGTTCACCCTGACGTCAGACCCGATCGCGCGATCGATCCTGGACCGCCAGGCCGACGAGGTGTGCGCCCTGGGACTGTCGGCCCTGCGCAGGCTCGGCCTGGACCGGACACCGACCCCGGTGATCCTGGGCGGCGGCGTCCTCGGCGCCGCGGACCCCTACCTCCTCGGCCGGATCGGCGACGGGTTCGCCGCTTCGCAAGCGAAGGTGGAGCTGCGAGTCGTGACCGAGCCGCCGGTGACCGGCGCCGCTCTGCACGCGCTCGGAGTGGAAGCCGACGTCGCGGTACGTGAGCTGTTGCTGCGGCAGCTCTCAGCTGGCGCGGCTCTCGTGGGATAGGAGATCGCGTCGCTGCGGGTGTCCGCGCATTAAGCCAGGCTTGAAGCGAACCTGCTGGCCAGGCCCGTGGAGTCGAGCAGGGCCAAGCGGCGGGCGTCGGGGCTTGCGGGCTCGGCGGTCCCGACCAGCAGGCACTGGCCCGGCACGTTCTGGACCTCGAAGGTCTGGTAGGTGAGCGTCAGCCGCCCCGCGTCCGGATGCTGGAAGGTCTTGGTCCTGCTGCCCAGGCGGGCGACGTCCTGGCGGCTCCAAAGTGCGGCGAAGTCCTGGCTGTCGGTGAGCAGGCCGTCGATCAGGGCCGCTGTGCGGGGGTCCTTCCGCTCGTGCCCGTGGGCCAGCCGTAGTGCGGCGACGGTGTCGCGGGCCACGCTGTGCCAGTCGGCGAACAGTTCCCGGGCCGCGGGGTCGCAGAACAATGCACGGGCCATGCCGCGCGAGTCGGCGAGCGGGGAGAGCAGGGCGTCGGCCAGGGTGTTGGAGGCCAGGATGTCCAGGCGCCGGTTGATGACGTAGGCCACGGCGTCGGGGAAGGAGCCCATCAGGCGCAGCAGCTCCGGTGCGACTGTCTCGGCATCGGGTGCGGGTTCTTCGGGCGTGGGCACGAGTCCGGCCAGGCGGTAGGCGTGCCAGCAGGCGTCGGAGTCCAGGCGCAGGGCCCGTGCGAGGGCGTCGAGGACCTGTCCGGAGGGATGCCGTTCGCGGCCTTGCTCCAGGCGGGCGTAGTAGTCGGCGCTGACGCCGGCCAGCACCGCGACCTCCTCACGCCGCAGCCCGGTGACCCGGCGGCCCTGGGAACAGGGAAACCCCACGTCAGCGGGGCGGACGCGGGAGCGACGCGCCAGCAGGAACTCGCCCAGTTCATTGCCGGTCATGTCTCGATCGTACGACGCCGGTACCTAGGAGCCGCGCACCCAGGAAGACCCGTCCTGCCACGTGCCCAGGATCGGACACATGCTGGTCGGTACCGGCCGATGCACGATGCACCACCATGCCGGACGCCGATACGCCGAAGGGCTTGAACATGACGCACCCGCTCACCCCGAAAGTGGTGCTGATCACCGGCGCCAGCAGCGGCATCGGCGAGGCCACCGCCAGACGCCTGGCCGCTGCGGGAAACCACCTGGTACTCGGGGCGCGGCGCACCGACCGCCTCGCGGCCTTGGCCGAGGACCTCGAAGGCACGGCCGGCAGCGCCGTCGCGCACGCGTTGGACGTGACCGATCCGGCCAGCGTGCAGTCCTTCGTCACAGCCGCCCATGACCGGTATGGGCGCGTGGACGTCCTGGTCAACAACGCCGGCGTGATGCCGCTGTCGCGAATGGACGCACTGCGCGTCGACGAGTGGGACCGCATGATCGATGTGAACCTGCGCGGGGTCCTGCACGGTATCGCCGCCGTCCTACCGATCATGCAGGAGCAGCGCAGCGGGCACATCGTGAACATCTCCTCGGTCTCAGGACTGAGGGTCGATCCGACCGCCGCCGTCTACAGCGCCACCAAGTACGCGGTGCGCGCCCTGTCGGAGGGCCTGCGCCAGGAGAGCCGCGAGCTGCGGGTCACCGTGATCAGCCCCGGCCTGACCCGCAGCGAGCTGGCCGGGACCATCGGCGACAGCGCGGTCAAAGACGCGGTCGAGGACCAGATGGGGATCGCGATCCCGGCCGCCGCCATCGCCGAGGCGATCCGGTACGCCATCGACCAGCCCGCCGAGGTGGACGTCAACGAACTCGTCGTCCGGCCCACGGCCCAGGGGTGAAGGGGGCGAAAGCTGTCAACGTCCAGCACGGAAAGGTGACATCGATGGTGACCGATCAGCAGGTACGAGACTGGGTCGAGGGCTACATCCGGGCCTGGACCACCGGCAGCAAGAAGGACATCACCGCGCTGTTCTCCCCGCGCGCCGAGTACCACGAGTGGCCCTACGAGACCGACTGGATCGGCCGCGAGGCGATCATCGACGGCTGGCTCAGCCGCGCACCCTGGCAGGAGGGCGGCTGGGAATTCGAGTGGTCCGTCCTCGCCATCAACGGCGACACGGCGGCGATCGAGGGCACCGGCCGCTATAAGGAGCTGGGCATCTTTGCCAACTTGTGGACCGTGACGTTCGACAAGAACGGCAAGTGCACCGTGTTCCGGATGTGGAACAACCAGGTCTGAATCAAGGCACGCCGATGCTGTCGAGGTACGCCGGTTCCCATCACCGCTCCACCGCGAGCCGCACTCCGAGGCCGATGAACACCCCGCCGGTCGCCGTGTCCAGCCGCCGCCGGGCCGTCTCGCGGCGGCCGAGCCAGCTTCCGATGCGTCCCGCGAAGACACCCACGGCCCCGTCCACCAGGAATTCCAGCGCGATGAACACCGCGCCGAGGATCGCGAACTGGAGCCAGACCCGCCCGAGCCGGGGGTCGACGAACTGCGGCAGGAACGCGATGGTGAACGTGATCATCTTCGGGTTGACCAGGTTGGTCAGCAGGCCGCGTAGATAGGCGTGCCGTCCCGAGACTCCGCTGCCGGTCTCCATGCGGTCCTGGCCGCGGTGCCGGATGGCCTGGACGCCCAGGTAGATCAGGTATGCCGCGCCGGTGATGCGCAGTGCGGTGAAGGCGGTCGGTGCCGCGGCGAAGAACGCCGACAGACCGGCCGCGGCCAGGGCGATGTGGACGACTTCGCTGGTGGCGACGCCGGCGGTGGCGAGCAGCCCGGCCCGGGCCCCGCCCCGGATGCCGCAGCCGAGGACGAAGAGCATGTCGGGTCCCGGGCTGATCATCGCGACGACGGTGGTGAGCAGGAACACAGCGAACAGGTGCATGTTCAGGTCCATGACGGCGATGGTCAGGCGTCGGAGGGCTCGTCGGCGAGCGGGATTCGAGGGGTGAGACGTGCTGCGGACGCGCAGCTCAGCCTGACGCGGTCGAACCGCTGCTGTTTTCACGGTCCGTTCAGCTCGCCAGAGTTAGTCTGACCGTATGCCCAGCTGGACCGCGCCAGTCCTGCTCGCCGTCCTCGGCGTGCTGGTGGTCGTTCTCATCGACTCTGGACGAGGGCGTGGCCCGCGTTCCGACGATGAGCACTGGTTTGGCGGGCTCATCTATTACAACCGCGGCGATTCCCGGACCGTCGTTCCCAAACGCTACGGGTTCGGCCGAACTCTGAATTACGCTCGCCCGCTCGCGTGGGTTCTCACGGTGCTGCCCATCGTGATCGGCGCCGTAGCGGCGCACAAGTAGCGCTGAGGGCCCTGGTACCCATCGTCCTTTTCGGGACGCCATCGACACCGACACCGACACCGACAGCGACACCGACAGCGCTGCGCCGATCGGGTGAGGGTCCCGGACGGATCGAGTTCGTCACTTAGCCTTTTCGTGACGATTCGAGACGTACCCAAGGGAGTCGGCTGCATGGAAAGACGCGCACTGGGACGGTACCTGGCGGCATCCACCTTTGCGGCACCGTTCCTGGGCGCCGTGACCGAGGCCGCGCCGGCCGTGGCGGCGACGGCCGACCGCATGCCGACAGCTCAGCTGCCTCCCGCGCCGAAGCCGTCACGCCGTTCAGCTGCGGAGTACCTGCTGCCCGACGCCGAACAGACCCACGAGATGCTCTTGGTGCCGGGCACCGGAACCCTGCTGATCACCCAGATGAAGCCCAGCGGGATCGTGAAGGTGACGCTGGGATCCGATGGGACACCGGCACAGATCTATGGCTTCCCGCTCGGCGCCGCCGATGCGGACGCACATGGTCTGAGCCCGTCCCGCGCGTACCCCGGACTCGTTTGGTGCACCCTGGAACACGCTGGAAAGCTGCTCCTGCTGGATCCCCGCCCGAACCAGCCCGGCCAGGCCCCCGCGGTGGTACGCACGATCGACGTGCCGACCGGGGCCGCCGGCCCGCACTCCATCGGTGAATACGGCCCGGACCTGTGGGTCACGTGCAAGTTCAGCGACCAAGTCCTGCGTATCAACCACAGGCAGCCGTCCCTGTACACGCTCTACCCCACCCGGCCCCACCCGGCGTTCGTCGCCCAACGTCCCGGCACGGACGAGTTCCTCGTCAGCCAGGACCAGGCCAATGCCCTGATGGCCGTCGACACCCGGACCGGGCAGACCCGGCAGATCCCGATCCCGCCGGAAGCGGGGACCACGCCGGTGGGGCTGATCGCGGGCCCCGACGGGTCGGTCTGGACGACACTGCTGGGCAGCCAGCAGCAAGGCACCGGAACCTTCGGACGTATCGACGCCCACGACACCTTCACCTGGTACCGGCTCCGCACGCCGGCCGCGACCCGTGCCGGACTGCTCCACCTGGCGTTCCCCGACACGCCGCCCTTCACCCACGTCTGGCTGCTGGGCTCCTCCATCATCAACCCGAACAGCTACGACCAGCTCGTGCGGGTTGCCTTCGACAACGGCTTCCAAGACATCACCGCCGAACAGTGCGTCGCCCTGCCCACGCAGTTGTGCAAGGCACACCGCGTCCTGCTCCTCAGAGACAGCGTCCTCGCCACCGAACTCACCACCGCCACCATCACCCAGGTAACCAGCGCCTCATTCGCGAACTGGAACCGCCCCACCAGTACGCTGCCCGACCCCGCAGACGACTGACACGCACAGCTGCTGAAGCCGGCCCGGCCACGGGAACCCTGATCATCGGCCACGCTGGGTCGTGAAGCGATCACGTAAAGTCGTTGACCGCGTGGTCGGAAATCAGTATTTTTACATCTATGTCACTACCTACCGAACCCATCGGCAGCATCCCGCGCTCCGCCGAACTCCTTGGCGCCCTGTCAGCCCACGAAGCGGGGCAGCTGGGGTCGCAAGACCTTGCCGGTGCGGTCGATCAGGCCGTTGCCGAGACGATCGAGCGGCTTCGGGCCGCGGGGTCGCCGGTCGTCACCGACGGCGAGCAGGGCAAGCCGAGTTTCGCCACCTATCCGATCGCGGGGCTGAAAGACCTCAGTCCGGACGGGGTCGTCATTCCTTTCGCTGACGGACACGTGCGTCAGCTTCCGTATCTCACCGCCGGGCCGTTCCGCTACCAGCAGCGTGCCGACGGGTATCTGAAGGCCGCTCTCGCGCATGCGGCGGGGACCCCGGTCAAGCAGGCCGTCATCGCGCCTTCGGCGCTGAGTCTGCTCTATCCGGCCGAGGGGATCGCCGGCTATTCGCGGGAGCAGTTCCTCGCCGATCTTGCCGATGAGGCCGAGGCCGACATTCGCGGGTGCCTGGACGCCGGGGCCCACAAGGTGCAGCTCGACTTCACCGAGGGGCGGCTCTCGCTCAAGCTCGATCCGAGTGGGGGAGTGCTCCAGGAGTTCATCGCGCTCAACAACCGGGTGCTGGACAGGTTCAGCGAGGCTGAGCGGGCCCGGATCGGGGTGCACACCTGCCCGGGCGGCGATCAGGACTCCACCCACAGCCTCGACGTCGACTACGCCGACCTGCTTCCGCAGCTGTTCCGCCTCCACGTCGGCTCGTTCTACGTCCAACTCGCCAGCGAGGCCGACCCCGACCGGGTCCTGACCGCCATCGCGGCGGAGCTGCCGGAGTCGGCCACCGTGTTCGTCGGCGTCATCGACCCGATCGATCCCCGGGTGGAGACGCCCGAGGAAGTCAAGGACCGAGTCCTGAACGCGGCCCGCTATATCCCGGTCGAGCGCCTGGGCACTTGCGACGACTGCGGGTTCTCGCCGTTCGCCGACGACACCTCCACCTCGCGGGATTTGGCCTTCGCGAAGATCGCCGCGCGGGTCGCGGGCACCGCGCGCGCCGCTGAACAGCTGGGGGTGTAGCGGTTCCCAGCCGGTGGTGAGCATCGCGGCGCATGGCAGTGGGATGTCGTGCGCCGCGATAGGCCGGTGCGCGCCTTCAGGGCGGGTCACGGATAGTCACACTTGGTCCGCACTTAGGCCGCACCCCCGCCGCTATGCGGGAGTGGCCACTGGCTGCCGCGCGTCGTAGCGGTCCAGGACCACCGGCAGCGCCAGGAGCAGCGGCGGATCGATCGGGCTGCAGGGGCGCAGGCGCAGGTCCACCATCGTGGTCTGGCCGCGCACGCTGTGCACCGGGCCTTCGCGGGCCACGAGGCGGGCGACGCGCGCCCCGTACCCGTCGATCGGGGCCTCGTCGGGGTTCACCGCGGCGGCGAAGATGTACCACTGGCCCTCGGGGACGCCGTCCAGCTGGAACGCCGTGTCGTTCTCGACGGTGGTGCAGGCGACCGGGAGGCGCTGGGGGATGGGGCCGTCGAAGACCCCGATGTACATCAGTGGTGCCTCGGTGCCGGGGGGCAGGCTCATCCAGCCGGCCATCGCGCCCACGGCTGCGTCGTCCTCGGGCGGGCGGCCGGCGGCGCCGGTGCTGGTACCGACGGCCAGGTCGGCCTGGGCGAAGCAGCGGTACTGGATCGGGGTGACGCCGACGCTCTTGGTGAAGCGGCTGGTGAAGGTGCCGAGGCTGTTGTAGCCGACCATGTAGGAGATGTCGGTGACGGTCAGTTCGGTCGTCGTCAACAGGCCCTTGGCCCGCTGTAGGCGGATGGCGCTGAGGAATCTGCCGGGGGAGACGCCGGTGACCTCGCGGAAGGTGCGCGCGAAGTGGAACTGGCTCAGGATCGCGACGTCCGCCATGTCGGCCAAGGTGATCGGCTGGTCGTACTGTTCGTACAGGTAGTCCACAACGCGCTCGACAGCCTCGTTCAAGGTTCCTCCTGTGGTGCGCGACGGATCGCTGAGCGCCGTTCGGTCGGGACACGGGCCTGAACGTGCTGACGCAGTCGGGTCACCCCAAGCGTTACAGGAGTTGCAGGGCCTGGCTTCTTCCTGGTTGCCCTGCGCCGGGCGCTATGCCGACGGAGCCCTCCCGGCCAGGGGGAGATAGCCGTTGGCGACCACGACCTCCGCCACGGCCTCGTAGTCCTCGGCCCGGCCGGCGGGCAGGGTGCCGAGGCCGTCGACGTAGCGGTTGAACATGCAGAAGGCCGCCGCTATCAGCACCGTGTCGTGGATCTCCTCATCGCCCGCGCCCGCGGCGCGCGCGGTTTCGACCAGCTCCGCCGTCACCTTGCGGCCGCTTTCCGCCACCGCTTCGGCGATCCGCAGTAGCGCGGCCAGTTTGGGCGTGATCGGAGCCTGGTCGAGATCGGCGCGCACCTGGAGCACCAGCGGCATGCCCTGGTCCAGTTGCGCCGCGGCGAACGCGGAGTGCGAGTCGGTGCAGAACGCGCACTCGTTGCGGCTGGAGACGTAGGCGGCGATCAGCTCGCGCTCGCCGCGGCTGAGCGTGTTCTCGCCGCGCAGCAGGGTTTCGGCGAGGTCGGTCAGGGGCCCGGCGGTCAGGGGCCGGAACAGCAGGGGTCCGGTGATTCCGGGGAACAACTTCTCGTCCACGCCGAGTTCGATGTGGGACATGGGGGTACCTCCGCGGAGTCTGCGCTGGGCCTTGCTCGACTCCGGTGACCGTAGCGCCGCGCGGCGAAGCCCGACTTCTCCCAGCTTGCGGTGATCGCGCGAACGACTGATGGCGATCGGCGACGGTGAACCGTCATCGCCGATCGCCGACCGCCTATTGCAGACCAGGGGCGGGCCCGGGCTTCACTGGAACCGGAGCCGCACCCGGCGCCGGAACTCCTCGTAGGTCGCCAGCGAACCGTCCCGCGGCAGTTTCTGCGCGACGTCCTCGGCGATCTGCGAGGCCTCGGCCGCGCCGCAGCCGCAGAACTGCCGGGCCGCGGCCTCGTTCTCCGGCGTGATCAGGTTCGACACGTCGCGGGCGCGCAACGCGAACACCGCGCCCTGGGCCAGCTCGGGCCGGTACCGACCGGCCTTGGTCCACAACAGGTCCAGCGAGTCCGGCTCGACCCCGCCGGCGTAGGCCGCGGCCAGGCCGGCCCCGGACATCAGGTCCGGGCGCCGCTCGGGGCCGAATCGCTCCACGGCCTCCAGCAGCCGCTCGACGTCGCCGCCGTAGACGAACCACATCGCGCGCCCCACGCCCTGGTCCACCACGCGCTGGGTGATGGTGTGCGGAGCCGGCCAGCGGTAGCGCGCCGGCGCGTACTGCCCGTCGACCCACTTCCCGTGGTGGAAGAAGGCCATGTGGAATCCGTAGCCGTCCAGGATCAGCCCGCGCAGTGAGGGATGGTCCGGCAGCTTGCTCTGCCGCGGCAGCGCGCGCTTCCACATCGCGCCGGGCAGCCGGGCCAGTGCGAAGCCGAGGCCGATGTAGGCCATGAAGATGTGCCGGGAGCCGGGACCGTCGTCGTACCCGGGCCCGTTCAGGAAGCTCTCGGTGCGCCGCCGGCCCGGCAGCGGGGACATCACGTCGCGCATCGACAGGGCCATGACGGCCCCCTCGTACGCGAACCCGCGGTATTCCCGTTGCAGGGATTCCAGGCGGGCCACGAGCCCGGCGTGGTCGCGCTGTTCGATGCCGAATTCGTATCCGATGATGAATTGCCGGGCGCTGGTCTCCAGTCGGGTGCGGGCTGGAGCGTGTCCGGTGTCGTATCCAAGCGTCTCGAAGCTTGTGCTCCCGAGGTCGGGGGCTGTCAGCAGCTTGCGGATCGAGCCGGCCATGGTGGCGGCCACGCGTGTCCCCTCTCCGAGTCGGTGCGGTCCGGTCCGCCCGCCGCCGGCGCCTGCCCGCCCCGTCGGGGCGGCGGGCGGGCAGCGGTGGGCGGCCCTCAGGCGTCCAGGGCGGCGAACTGCCCGGGCCGGCGGCCCTCCCCGGCCGGGCCGCGGTAGGCCTGGGCGACGTCCAGCCAGTGCGAGGCCTCGGCGCCGTAGGCGGTCAGGTCCAGGTCGGCACGGTGCCGGCGGCGCAGGATCAGCAGGCAGAAGTCCCAGGCCGAGCCGGTGACGTACTCCGCGGCGTCCTCCGGCCCGAAGGTCCACTTGGCGCCGGAGGGGGCGACCAGGTCCAGCCGGACCGGCTCGGTCGGCGGCTCCTCGCCGTGCGCGACATAGCCGAAGGCCCGGGTCAGCAGGCCGAAGTAGGTCAGGTGGACGATCCGGTCGGTGCGCTCGCGCTTGACCCGCAGCGCGTCGGCGACGTCCTGGCCGTGGCCGAACAGCTCCATGATCCCGGCGGTGGCCAGCACGGAGGCCGGCAGCGGGGTCTGGAGCCAGGGCACCATCTGCCCCTCCATCGCGGCCAGCCCCTGGGCGCCCTTCTCCCGGTTGGTGCGCCAGCGCTGCAAGACGGCCTCGGGGCTGTCGTCCATGTACTCGGCGAGCTTGGCGTCCACCGAGCCCTGGAAGTCCACCCGGGACGGGGCCGCCTCGATCTCGAAGGCCTCGGGGTCGGTCGAGGACAGCACCGCCAGGTGGGCGATGAAGGCCAGGTGGGCGATCTGGTGGCCGACGTTCCAGCCGGGCGAGGGGGTCGGGGTCGCCCAGCCGGCGCCGTCGAGGCCGGCGACCAGCCGGTCCAGCGCGTCCCCCTCGGCGGCCAGGTCGGCGTACACATCGTTCTGTCCGGTCATAGCGGATCCCTTTCCACACGGAAATCGGCGCGAGCTGGCGGACACCGGTGCGCCCCGCCGGCGGCGCCGGGCCGCGGAACGGAGGTGAACGGGAGGCGTGCGCAGACGGGGCGCACCGGGAATCCGAGTCGAGTATCTTGCCGGGCTTCACGGCCGGGCTTCTCCTGACGTGCGGAACCGCGCCGGCGGGCACGCGGCAATCCCGAAGATGCCGGCGCCCGGGCGGGGATCGGAGGATGGGACCGTGGCCGGCACCCGGCCGCCATCCTGATCCGATTTCGATCAACCCACTGCAAAGGCGGAAGACATGACCCAGACCACCCCGGAGACCGCGGCCGACACCGCGGCGGTGCACGCGCTCGTCGACCAGCTCGAGGTCGCCTGGTCCGAGCACGACGCCAAGAAGTTCGCCGACCTGTTCGCGCCGGTCGGCACCGTGGTGCTGCCGGGCGACATCCTGCTCGACGGGCGCGCGCACATCCAGGGCTTCATGGCCCAGGCCTATCAGGGTCCTTACAAGGGCACCAAGGTCACCGGCCGCCCGCTGGTCACCCACTTCCACACCGCCGACACCGCGATCATGGTCACCGAGGGCGGCGTGCTGGCCCCCGGCGAGACCGAGGTGGCGCCGCAGCGCGCCATCCGGGCCACCTGGGTGTGCGTGCGGCTCCAGGGCAAGTGGCTGCTCGCCGCCTACCAGAACAGCCCGCTCAACGTGCCGGCGGCCTGACAGCGCTCCGGCGCCGTGGCGGCCGGGTGCCCGCGGCGGCCGGTCCGGATCCGGTCGGCCGGTGCGGGGCGGCGGCAGAGGGGCCGCCGCCGGCGTCGCGCGCGTGCCTTCGGCGCGGGTGCGGGCCGGCCGGTGCGGCGGATGGCCCGGACGTCATGACGTCCGGGCCATCCGCCGTGCCCGAGACGCCGCGGCGGGCGTGCGGGGAAGGGGTGCCGGTCCCTTGTACTCCGGCACTGTTTTGTCCCGCGCACACGGTGCCCGTTCCATCGCGGTGAGTTTCGCACGCGAACCGAGTCTTCTTCTTAGCGCGCCCGGCCGGGGAGCGCGGCGGCGGCTGCCTCCGCCGCGGGACGAGACGCTCCTCGGCCGAGCCGTACGTACCCATGCCGACTTTGCCGATCGGAGCCGAGAATCGAAAGCCTCGCGATGGAAGACATCTGTTCTGCCCCTGTCGGAACCGGGCAGCCGCGGGGAATCCCGGAGCCGGCCGGCTGACCTGCTGAGTGTCCCGGTGCCGCCGCCCCCGCCGCGGCCGCGGTCCGCGCCGCCGCCGTGCTCACCGGCGGCGCGATGACGCCGCCCGCGCCCACCCGCGCCGCTGCCCGCCCGAGATCGGCCGCCGGGGGAGTTGAGCACGTTGCGAGAAACGTCGGCCTCTTCGGTATCCGACGATGTAACTCGACAGTAATCAAACCTTCGGCATCGCCACTGCCACCGGCAGCGGATTGACGACGGCGAACCCGCGCGTCGAGCGTCATCGCCCGCTGGATCGTCACCGAGGAGGCGATCGCCACCACAAGCCACAAACGATCGGTCCGCGCCGCCTCGGCATCCCTCTCGCCGCGGGGTCAGGCCGTCCTGGCCCTCGGCCGGGGCCGTAGTAGGGTCGGCTCCATGACGGCCCTGATCTGCAGCGGTCGGTTACGGCCCACTACAACCGGGTACTCTGAGATAATACTGAGGGGCCTCCCCATGGCATACGATGCCGACGCCTTCACCCGCAGCGCCTCCTCGGCCTGGCAACCGGTTCCACACTACGTCGCCTACCGCAACACGCGCGAGCGTGTCACCGCTCTGATCCAGGCCCATCCCGACTCCGAGCGCCGGCCGGTGCCGGCCTGTCCGGGCTGGACCGTCGGCCGCCTGCTGGCCCACCTGGTCGAGAACTGCCGCCTCGCGGAGACGAACACCGCCACCCCCGAGCTGTCGGACCGGCCGATGTGCCTGGAGGAGCCGGGGACGGCCGAGCTGCTGAGCGAGTGGGCCCGCAGCGCCGCCGTCGTCGAGCAGGCGGTGGCCGCTCTGCCGGGCCCGGCGGCCGGATCCCTGCTGCTCATGGACGCCTTCACCCATGAGTACGACGTGCGGGTCGCGCTCGAGGAGCCGTTGCCCCACGACCACACCGCCTTCCCCGGGGCCTTCGAGGTGGCGCTGACCGGGTTCGCCGGCGCGGTCCTGTGGCGCGGGCTGCCGCCGGTACGCATCGAGACCGAGGACTTCTCCCGGAACATCGGCAAGGGCCGGCCGGCCGCGGTCCTGCGCGGCAGCCGGGTGGAGGTGTACCGCTCGCTGGTCGGGCGCCGCACGCCCTACCAGATCGCCGCCCTCGACTGGAGCGCGGACCCGCGGCCGTGGATGCCGGCTTTCGGCTGGGGCCCGTTCACCCCGCCAGCGGAAACCGCAGAACGCTGAAACACCACGGGCCCTGTGCGCGTGTCCTATATATAAGGACCGCGCACAGGGCCCGTGGCGTCAGATCCGGCGTCCGGTTCAGATCCGCAATCCGGCTCAGCTCCGGCGTCCGGTTCAGAGGCCCGCGGCGCGCGCGAACTCGCGGGTGGCCCGCCGTCCGCCGGCCGCGCCCGACGGGGACGGGGCGCCGTAGGCGACCTGGACACCGCGCTCCCGCAGGGCCGCGACGATCCCGGGCACCGCGCGCTCGGCCAGCGCCGCGATGGTGAAGGCGGGGTTGACCGTCAGCCCGGCCGGTACGGCCGAGCCGTCGGTCACGAAGATCCCCGGGTGGCCGCGCAGCTCGTGCCGGTCGTCCAGCGCCGAGGTCGCCGGGTCGTCGCCGATCCGGCAGGACGCCAGCGGATGCACCGTGTAGGCGCCGATCACGTCGTTGGTCCAGGGCAGGACCTCGGCCAGGCCGTCCTTCTCCAGGATCTCCCGTACGTCGGCGTCGGACTTCTCCCAGCCGCGCAGTGTGTTCTCCGTCGGCTCGTAGGAGATCGTGCCGAAGCCGAACATCTGCTGGGAGAAGCGGTTCGCGTTGCCGGTGGGCGGCGGCGCGCCGAAGACCCCTTCGTTGTCGTCCTCGGACATGGTGAAGATGGTCAGCCAGGACTTCCAGTCCCGCAGCAGCTCCTTCTTGCCCGGCCCGAACCAGCTGGGCCCGTCGGCGCCGGGGACCTGCGCCAGCACGGTGCCCAGGCCCGGCGGGAAGTACAGCTGCTCCAGCGAGTAGCGCTCGAACTCCGGCCGGGAGCCGTCCAACCGGTCCCAGGAGGCGACCGTGGGCCCGCGGCCGATCTGGTAGGCCTCGTATGCGCGGCCGTCCCCGCGGTCCAGGCCGAGCAGGTCGCGGGCCTTGTCCTCGTCGATCACCGCGGTGTTCAGCCGCTCGCCGTTGCCCGAGAAGTACCGGCCCACGGCGTGCGGCATCGTGCCCAGGGCGGGCTCGGAGCGCTGCAGGATCACCGGCGTGGCACCGGCCCCGGCGGCCACGATGACGACCTTCGCGTCCACGGTCCCGCCGCCGGTCACCACCCGGTAGTCGACCTCATCGACGGTGTTGTAGTGCACGCGGTAGCCGCCGTCGGCGAGTCGGGTGATCTGCTGCACCTCGTGCAGCGGCCGGATCTCGGCGCCGTGCTCCAGCGCGGCGGGCAGGTAGTTCAGCAGCAGCGAGCGCTTGGCGTCGAACCGGCAGCCCGACATCATCCAGTTGCAGTTGGTGCACAGGTCCGAGTCGACCGCCGCCGGGACCGGGTTGCAGGTGCGCCCGGCGTGGTCGCACGCCGCGGCCCACAGCCCGCCGGCGTAGGTGGTGGTGTCCCAGCTCGCCGGGCTGATCGGCAGCGCCTCCTCCACCCGCTCGTACCAGGGCTCCAGGGCGTCACGGGTGATCGCGGCCGGCCACAGCCGGTGGCCGATCGACCCCTGCCGCTCGAAGACGAACCGCGGCGCCCGCGGCATGGCGGCGAAGTAGACCACGCTGCCGCCGCCGACGCAGTTGCCGCTCAGCACGCTCATCCCCTGCCCGACCACGAACTCGAACACCCTGGTCGAGGACGTGCCCAGCCGCAGGTCGTGGTCGAACTCCTCCGCGGCCAGCCACGGCCCGCGTTCCAGGACCAGCACCCGCGCGCCGCCGGCGGCCAGGTGGTAGGCGGGGATGGACCCGCCGAACCCGCTGCCGATGATCAGGACGTCGGTGGACTCCGCGCTCCCGGTCATTTCAGGCTCCCGTTCTCCAGCGTGTCGGGGTGCAGCTTGGACAGGGGTCTGCGATAGGAGTAGTCGGGGAAGCGCCACAAACCGTCGGTGTCGGGGGTCTGGAACCGCATCAGGGTCAGGCCGGGATGACCCGTGGCGAGGGCTTCGGTGGTCGGCAGGTGGGCCCCGGTGTCGAAGGCCATGTAGCAGAACAGCGCCAACCCGGTCCACAGTTCCTTCTCCGGGTGGCCGACGGCGGTCAGCTCGTTCAGTACGGCGGTGCGGTCCGCCCACGGCAGCGCCGTGAAAGGCGGCACTTCCTCGTTGGTGGGCAGGCCCACCCGGTCGCGGTGGTGCTCGGCATGGACGTTGAGCGCGGCGACCACGTCGTCGAGCGCCGGGGCCATGCCGCCCTCGGGCATTTCCAGGACGGCGAGTGCTCCGGCCTGCACCGATCCGCCGCCGATGGAGACCCCCGCGATCGCCCGGTCCCCGGGCCAGCGTTTCTCTCCTGGGATGACGGTGTCCGCGAACGCCTCAAGGGTCAGTGTCCGTACGTCCGGAGCACGCTCTGCAGAGGACTCTTCCACGCGTTCCTCCCTGTGGTCTGGTCTGGCAGACTGCGGTGGGCCGCGGCGATCCGCGGCCCGGTCTCATCATCGGAAAGGCCCTTCGGGCCGGGCATCCTCCGGATTGCCCCGCTGCGCGCCCGGCGCGCTCACCGGCGCCGGCGGACCGCGGACAGCCGGGGTCGGCGCGGGGTGTGGGTACAGCCGTGGGGCGGAAGGTACCGCAAGTGAGTAATCCTTCTCCTGGACCCGGTGAGTTTCGCGATCGACCGGAGTCCTTACCTGTGAGTGTGAACATCCCCGCCGATGCCACGTCGGCGGACGCAGGTGAGGAGGACAAGATGGCCGACACGAACGGCGGGCTCGCGGTGACCCCGCGGACAGCCGTCGACCGGGCCCGTCCGGCCACCCCGCGCGACGACGAGGAGTTCATCCGGCTGGTCGAGCCGCACCGCCGCGAACTGCTGGTGCACTGCTACCGCATGCTCGGCTCGGTCCACGACGCCGAGGACCTGGTGCAGGAGACGTATCTGCGGGCCTGGCGCGGCTACGACCGGTTCGAGGGGCGCTCCTCGCTGCGCATCTGGCTGTACCGGATCGCGACCAGCGCCTGCCTGAGCGCCCTGGAGCACCGCAGCCGCCGGGTGCTGCCGACCGGCCTGGGCGGGCCGAACCCGGACGCCGACCGGCCCGGGCCCACGCCCGGCGGCGGCGAGGTGCAGTGGCTCCAGCCGCTCCCGGACCTGCTGGTGAGCGACCCGGCGGCGATCGTGGCCGTCCGGGACTCGGTGCGTCTGGCGTTCGTCGCCGCGCTCCAGCATCTGTCGGCCAAGCAGCGCGCGGTGCTGATCCTGCGCGATGTGATGGAGTGGCCCGCCGCCGAGGTCGCCGACCTGCTCGGCACCACGACGATCGCCGTGAACAGCGCGCTGCGGCGGGCCCGGGCCCAGCTGGAGAAGGCGGCGCCGAGCGATGAGGAGCTGACCGAGCCGGACGATCCGCGGCGCCGGGCGATGATCGAGCAGTACACGGCGGCCTTCGAGAACGCCGACGTCCCCGGGCTGGTCCGGCTGCTGCGCGAGGAGGTCGTGCTGGAGATGCCGCCGAACCTGTTCTGGTTCCAGGGACGTGAGGCCGTCGGCCGCTTCCTGGGTACCAACGTGCTCGGCGGGCCCGCGTTCGCGATGCTCACCATCGCGGCGAACGGCCAGGAGGCCGCCGCCGGCTACCGGGCCGGGCCGGACGGGCGCTGGCACGCCCACGCCATCCAGGTGCTGACCCTCACCACCACGGGTATCTCGCACATCGTCTCGTTCAACGATCCGGGCCTGTTCGACGGCTTCGGGCTGCCCGCCGTGCTGGACGGCGTGGCCGGTGCCGGCCCATGGCGGCGCTGAGGCCCTCGGACGGTCTGTTCGAGCAGGTGGCCGCCTACACCGACGAGGCGATGTCGGTGGTCACCGGGGAAGACCTGTCCGCACCCACGCCCTGTTCGCAATGGAATCTGCTGGAGCTGATGCGGCACCTGAGCACCTCGCTCGGGGTCCTCATCCAGACCCTCCAAGACGGCCGCCCCGACCTGCTCGGCGCGGTCCGGTGCGCCACCGGGACCCGGCCGTACACCGCCGATCTGCTCCTGGCCGGCGACGTCGGCACCGTGCTCGCCACGGCCGTGCGGTACCGGACCGAGCGCCTGGTGCGGGTCCACGAGGCTCTGCGCCGGGGCGAGGGTCCGGACAACGTCCTGGTGGGCGAGCGTCCGCTGCCCCGCGACCTGGTCGCCGCGGCCGGGGCGGTGGAGTTGGCGGTGCACAGCTGGGACATCGCGACCGCGTGCGGCCGGATCCTGCCGATCCCGGACGCTCCCGCGGTCGAACTGCTCGAACTGTCCGCGCTGGTCGTCGACGGGGTCGGGAGACTGGGGCTGTTCGCCTCCGCGGTGGCGGTTCCGCCGCGGACGCCTCCCGGCGACCGGCTGGTCGCCCTGCTCGGCCGTACGCCTGCGTGATCCGCGCCTGGTTCCGGCCCGCGACCGGGATTGCGACCGGGATTGGGACCGGGAGCGGGACCGGGTACGGGTACGGCGCCGGCGGCAGACCAGAACCGCCGGCGTGTCAGGCGTGCGTCGACAAGCCGACCGATGGACTGCGGATCCCTCAAGCGACCCGGTGCAGCTCGGTCAGCTCCCAGTTGTCGAGCTCGGGCAGCGCGCGCAGGATCGGGGGATCGAGGAACCCCGAAGGCCGCAGCGTCATCTCTCCCACCGGCACGTTCACGTGCGCGTCCACCTGGTGGTGGCCGTGCTCGCCGAGCAGTGCCGGACGACGTTGCCAGGGAAGGGATTCGGCCTGCCGGAGTTCGACGGCGGCCGCGCGCAGGTACCAGGTCCCGGTCGGCACATCCCGCAGCACGAACGGGCCCGGGGCCTGCAGGACTTCACAGGCCACCGGAATGCCCTCGACGACCGGGCTCGGGAACAGTCCGACATAGACCCGGAGCAGATCCTCGCTCTCAGGGAACGATAACGCCCCGGACACCTCCCCGTGCGGACCGGGACCGGGCACCGGCACCATGTCCAGCACGGAGTGCGTGCCGGCCAGCGACATCGTCCGGTAGCGGCCCGGTGAGGCCCCGACGCTGCGGGTGAATCTGCTGGTGAAGGTCCCCAGGCTGTTGTAGCCTACGGCGTAGGCGACTTCGGTCACGCTCATCTCCGTTTCCAACAGCAGGTTTTTGGCCCTGAACAATCGGATGGCGGACAAGAAGCGCCCGGGCGAGGTACCGGTCAGGGATCTGAACACCCGGGAGAAGTAGAATTTGCTGAGGATCGCGGAGTCGGCGATCTCGTCCAGCGACAGCGGATCGGCGTAGCGGTTCCACATAGTGGAGATCGCTTGTTCGGCAGCGAAACGTGTGATGTCCATTGCCACTCCAAAGGTGCACTCGACACTCGTGACACGGCGGGTGGTCGGCAATCCTTCGTCGACCCCTGGCACGTCTGCACCCCAGCGGTCGCGTGGACGCCGGGTACGCCGGCGGTACCGGGCCGCCGTGGTGGGCTGGGCCAGCAGGGTTCTGCTAACGGCGAAGAAACGCCTGTTCAGGGTTGAGGGGCCGCCGGTGCGCGGGACGATGGCGCGGCAAACCAGGATCCGACGGCGAAGCCCGAAGGGCGGAGCCGTCTAGGCGGGGGACGGGGCGGACGCAGAGTCTTGGATATGGCGCCCTGCCTGGCAGCACACCCGCAACATCGGCCAGCATACCCAAAACCATTGGATTGTCACGGTGCGCGACCTGTCGTTCTTGCGGTGATTGACGGCTCTTTGCGCCCATACCGCGATCGGCGCCGACGGCCCGGCCCCGACCTGTGATCTCAATACTCTGACAACGGTGTCGCCAGGTCGGCGGGCTCCGGTGCCGTCCCGGGGACCCCGCCCGCGGCACCGGCCGGAGATCGTCCTGCTTTCTCAGGATTCTGATACAGCGGCGGCGCCGCCGAGCCTCCCTGGGGCAAGCAGGGAGATGTCGGGCCGGCGCCGGCCCGCCGATGCTGGCGCCAGCGCCCGATTCGGCGTTTCCTTTCACGGGAGGGCCGCATGATGCCCACTTTCCTCGGCACCGCGCGCCGGATGGCGCTGACCCCGGCTCTGGACGCGGTCACCATCGGCAAACGCGGCTTCCCCGGCGCCGACTCGCCCGCGGCGAGCCGGCTGGACCTGGTCCCGCAGACGGTGATCTGCGGCTTCGAATGGGCCATCGAGGCGCGCAGCATGGCCCACGTGCAGCGCCGGCTCAGCGTCGTCGACCCCGAACTGCGGGGGTTCGCCTATGAGGGTGCGACGATGGCGTACACGGTGCGCGACGCCTTCGGCGGCCATCGCACCCGCGACCTGCTGCTCGACACCGGCGCGCCGCACCTGTTCGTGGCCTACATCGGCATCGGGTTCGCCATGGCCCGCCTGCCCCGGCGGCTGTGGAGCAAGGTCGTCCCCGACCTCGGCGACACCAGGTACCACCCGACGATGAGCTGGCTGGCCGTCGACGGCTACGGATTCGACCGCGCCTACTTCGACACGGACAAGTGGATCGGCCGCCAGTACCTCCCGGCCCCGTACCCGTGGGCCGGGGCCCCGCACTACTTTCCCCGAGCGCTCGACCAGGGCATCGGCCGGGCGCTGTGGTTCATGCACGGCGCGCGGCCCGAGGGCGTGGCCGGGGCGGTCGGCCGGTTCGACCCGGCCCGGCAGCCGGACCTGTGGAGCGGGGCCGGCCTGGCCGCGTCCTTCGCAGGGGGCTGCGACGCCGAGGGCTACGACCGGCTCCGGGAGCTGGCCGGCCCGCACCGCGCGCAGGTGGCGCTGGGTGCGGTGCTGGCCGCGAAGGCGCGCGACTACGCCGGCCACGTCCCGGACTACACCTCGACCGCGGTCCGGGTGTTCGGCGGCGTGTCGGTCGCCGACGCCTCGGCGCTGGCCGACCAGGCTTCCTCGGCCGGCGAGGCGCCGGGGCCCGAACCGTCCTACGAACTGTGGCGGCGGGCCATCCGCGCTCACTTCGAGGCCGGTGCCCGGGCAACGTCCAAGTAGCGGCGTGCCGCGCCGCCTGGCGAGGATGCGAACAAGGCTCCACCGGCCCGCCACGCGCGGGTTCCCACCCATCCGGTGCGAACTTTCCTTGGCCGCCGCGCCGAGCAGCAGCGGCGTGCCACCCCAGGAACTCACCCCAGGAACCTGAACGGTCCGGCGCCCGCCGGACCTTGTCGCTAGGAGGTCCGCGTTGTCCGCGACGAGCATCCACGCGCCGGTCGTCCGGCGGCCGCCGGGCCCATCCCGCGCCGCGGCCCTCGGGCTGTTGCCGAGAATGGTGCGCAACCGGCTGGAGGTGATGGCGTGGGCGGTGGCCGAGTACGGCGAGGCGGTCCGCGTCCCCCTCGGTCCCAAGACCCTGTATCTGTTCAACCACCCCGACCACGCCCGCCACGTCCTGGCCGACAACGCGGCGAACTACACCAAGGGCATCGGCCTGACCCACGCCCGCCGGGTGATCGGCGACGGCCTGCTGACCAGTGAGGGCGAGCTGTGGCGCAAGCAGCGCCGGGTGATCCAGCCGGTGTTCCAGGCCAAGCGTCTGGCGCGCCAGGTGGACGCGATCGCGCTGGAGGCCGAGGCGCTGGTGGGGCGGCTGCGCGAGCGGGCCGGACAGGGCCCGGTGGACATGCGTCAGGAGATGACCGCGCTGACCCTCGGGGTGCTCGGACGCACCCTGATCGACGCCGACCTCGGCGCCTTCGAGGCGATCGGCGAGGCCTTCGAGACGGTCCAGGACCAGGCGATGTTCGAGATGATGTCGCTGGGCACGGTCCCGCTGTGGCTGCCGCTGCCGCGCACGCTGCGGTTCCGCAAGGCCAAGCGGTACCTGCAGGAGGTGACCGACTCCCTGGCCGCGGACCGGGTGGCGCACCCGGACGGGTTCGGCGACGACGTGGTCTCCCGGCTCATCGAGTCGGTGGCCGACGAAGCCGACCGGGCTGCCGGGCGCGAACGCATGCGCGATGAGCTGGTCACGCTGCTGCTCGCCGGGCACGAGACGACGGCCAGCACCCTGAGTTGGGCGCTGCACCTGCTCGATCTGCATCCCGAGGTCCGGGAGCGGGTGCATCAAGAGGCCGTGGAGGTCTTCTCCCACGGCCCGCTGGACTCGGCCGCGCTGCACGGCTTCACCTATACCTCGATGGTCCTGGAAGAGGTCATGCGGATGTACCCGCCGGTGTGGCTGCTGACCCGGATCGCGCGGGAGTCGGACCGGATCGGCGGCTTCACCGTGCCGGCCGGCGCGGATGTGATCATCAGTCCTTATCTGCTGCACCGCAACACGGGGTTCTGGCCGGACCCGGAGCGCTTCGACCCCGAGCGGTTCGCCTCGGCGTCCAGGGCGGGCCGTGAGCGCTACTCCTATATACCGTTCGGTGCCGGACCGCGGTTCTGCGTCGGCAACAACCTCGGCATGATGGAGGCCACGATCGTGCTCGCGGCCCTGTGCCGCGACCTGCGGCTGGCCTCGGTGCCCGGCCGCCCGGTCGAGGGCGAGCCGATGCTCACGCTGCGGGTGCGCGGCGGCCTGCCGATGACCGTGGCGGCCCGCTGAGACCGCCGATCGCCGCCGATCGCCGCCGGACCGGCGAAGTCACCGGTTCCGACCCGGTGACTTCGCGGCGTCCGCGCGGTCTCCATATCTGGACGGGTGACACTCCCGCCGCGCGCCCGGTGTGGCCGAACACCGGACGCATCCTTCTCGCCGCCCCCGCTGTTGGCACAGGCGGGGGCGGCGGGAGCCAGAAACGATCACTGAGAACTGATCACTGAGAACTGAGGAGCCTGCCATGCCAACTTCGGATCTGACCGGGACCACCGCGCTCGTCACCGGCGCGGCGGGGGGATTCGGCCGCGCGGTGACCTCGGCCCTGGTCGCGGCCGGGGCCCAGGTGGTCACGGTGGTCCGGGACCAGGGCGCGGCCGCCGGCCTGGCCGAGGAGTTCGGCGCGTCCGTCACCCCCGTGGTGGCCGACGCCGCCGACCCGGTGGCCGCCGGACGCCTGCTCGAGACGTACCGGCCCCGCACGGTGGTGCTCAACGCCGGCGTGGTCCCGCTGGGCCGGGCACTGCAGCTGCACACCTGGGAGTCGTTCAGCCGGCCCTGGGAAGTGGACGTCAAGCAGGCGTTCAGCTGGGCCCGCGAGGCGCTGTTGCTGCCTTTGGAGCCGGGCAGCACCGTGGTGTCGGTCTCCAGCGGCGCCGCGATCGGCGGATCCCCGCTCAGCGGCGGCTACGCCGGCGCCAAGGCGACCGTGCGCTTCGTCTCCGCCTACGCCGCCGGCGAGGCCGAGCGCGCCGCCCTCGGCATCCGTTTCGTGTCGGTGCTGCCGACGCTGTCGCCCACGACGGCCGTCGGCGCCGGCGGCGCCGCCGCGTACGCGGCCCGCCAAGGCGTGCCGGTGGCCGATTTCGTAGCGGGCATGGGGCCGACGCTGACGCCGGAGCACGTGGGCAAGGCGGTGCTGGACATCGCTTCGGACACCTCGTTCGACCAGCTCGCGTACCTGTTGAAGCCGAACGGGCCGGCGGCGCTGTAGCCGTCGTCCGGTTGTGTG
Source organism: Catenulispora pinistramenti (assembly GCF_018274385.1). GTDB lineage: Bacteria > Actinomycetota > Actinomycetes > Streptomycetales > Catenulisporaceae > Catenulispora > Catenulispora pinistramenti. The sequence continues at coordinate 43,575 of NZ_JAAFYZ010000064.1, forward strand.
GGCGTCCCGGGCACTGTCCCGCGGACGCCCTATTCGAGTTCGTCCTGCCAGAGCAGTTCGTCCGGGGTCAGATCTCGGACCGGCGCCGGGTCATCAGGTCTGCGGTAAGGGCGGCCCTGGCCCGCCAAGCCGACGATGGACAATCCCCATACGGCGTATTTCGCGAGCCAGAGCGCCGACTTCGCCACCGCCTGTACCGCGCGGGCCGGGGTCATGGCACCACCTCCGCTCAGCTGTCACCGGGCTCTGATTCACCGGGCTCTGATTCACCGGCCTTGATTCACAGCGCTCTGCTGTCGCCGACCAGCCTTCCCCGGCGGGGGTCGGCTCGGCTTCTTCGACGGTGCCGCCCGCGCGCGGGCCCAAGCCTTGCGCGCCCGGCACCGGGCAATGTCGAAGGCGTGTCCCATCCGGCCCGCGGCTAGCTTGACCTCATTGGTTGGGTGTTCAACCGCCACAGTCCAGGGGAGGGCCGGCCGGTGTTCAGTCGTGTTGCCATCGTCAACCGTGGTGAGGCCGCGATGCGGCTTATCCATGCGGTCCGGGAGTTGAGCGCGCAGGGCGCTGTGCCGATCGAGACCGTTGCCTTGCACACTGATGTGGACCGGGATGCCACCTTCGTTCGTGAGGCTGATATCGCCTACGATCTGGGTCCGGCTGCCGCGCGTCCGTATCTGGATTTGAAGGTGTTGGAGCGGGCGCTGTTGGAGTGCGGCGCGGATGCGGCGTGGGTGGGGTGGGGTTTCGTCGCTGAGGATCCGGCGTTCGCTGAGCTCTGCGACCGGATCGGTGTGACGTTCATCGGGCCGGATGCTGAGGCGATGCGGCAGTTGGGTGACAAGATCGGCGCGAAGTTGATCGCCGAGGAGGTGGGGGTGCCGGTGGCGCCGTGGAGTCGGGGCGCGGTGGAGACGCTGGAGTCCGCTGTTGAGGCGGCCGGGCGGATCGGGTATCCGTTGATGTTGAAGGCCACCGCCGGTGGTGGTGGGCGCGGGATCCGGGTGATCACCGGCGAGGCCGAACTGGTCGACGCGTATGAGCGGACCAGTCAGGAGGCGGCGCGCGCGTTCGGTTCCGGGGTGGTGTTCCTGGAGCGTTTGGTGACTGGGGCACGGCATGTCGAGGTGCAGGTGATCGCCGATGGTCAGGGAACGGCGTGGGCGTTGGGTGTGCGGGATTGTTCGGTGCAGCGCCGTAACCAGAAGGTGATTGAGGAGTCGGCCTCGCCGGTGCTGGACCAGGAGCAGGCCGCCGAGTTGAAGTCTTCGGCCGAGCGGCTGGCGGTGCGGGTGGGTTACCGGGGTGCGGCGACGGTGGAGTTCCTGTATCACCCCGGGGATAGGCGGTTCGCGTTTTTGGAGGTTAATACCCGGCTGCAGGTGGAGCATCCGATCACGGAGTTGACCACCGGTTTCGACCTGGTGAAGGCGCAGTTGCATGTGGCTGGTGGCGGGAAGCTGGAGGGTGCGCCGCCGGTTGAGCGGGGGCATGCGATTGAGGCGCGGCTCAATGCTGAGGATCCGGATCGTGATTTCGCGCCGTCGCCGGGTCGGATTGCGCGGCTGGATCTGCCGGCGGGTCCGGGGATCCGGGTGGATACCGGGGTGTCGGAGGGTGACACGATTCCGGCTGATTTCGATTCGATGATCGCGAAGGTGATCGCCTACGGTCGGGATCGTGGTGAGGCTTTGGGCCGGTTGCGTCGGGCGATGGCGGAGACGTCGGTGGTGATCGAGGGTGGGACCACCAACAAGAGTTTTGTGTTGGATTTGTTGGATCAGCCGGAGGTGGTTGATGCCTCGGCGGATACCGGTTGGATTGATCGGGTGCGGGGTGAGGGCCGGTTGGTGTCGCATCGTCATGCTGCGGTGGCGTTGGCGGCTGCCGGGATTGATGCGTATGAGGATGAGGAGCGGGTTGAGCGGGCCCGGTTGTTGGCGACGGCCTCTGGTGGGCGGCCGCAGGTGCAGCATGAGTCGGGTCGGCCGTTGGATTTGAAGCTGCGTGGTGTGGGTTATCGGGTGCGGGTGGCGCAGGTGGGTGCGTCGCGGTTCCGGGTGGGGATCGAGGCCGGTGAGGGCG
>NZ_JAAFYZ010000640.1 GCF_018274385.1 Catenulispora pinistramenti
GGATGGTAGATAGACCCGGCCGCCACTACCAAGATGAAGACTGCTGGATAGCCGATTGACCCAGCCGCCAGGCTGCTGCTGGCGGATGGCGAGACCTGCCAGAGGATGGCGGTAGGCGGTAGGCGGTGGCTGGCTGCTGCGATGAGCGCCGCCGGTCTGCTCCACCGCATACCGCACTCGGGCGTGTTCTCGACCAACTGACCACCGGCCCGCCGCCAGCACCTCACCGGCAGCTGCATCAACCAACCGGTGTCCTCGTTCCCGGCG
>NZ_JAAFYZ010000641.1 GCF_018274385.1 Catenulispora pinistramenti
CGGTTCCCTGGGGTGGCTGGGTGAGTCTCAGCGGCTGCGGTTTGTGGGGTGGTGCGGTCCGTTCCCCTCGGTCGCGTCGTCAGCCCGGGGGGTACAGCACCGGTGTCCGGGGGTAAAGTCCGCGCGCTTGCGGTTGGGTGTGTGAGCTGCGGTTTTTGATAGCGCGAACTTGACCCCCGGCCACCGGCACAATGCCGCGTAGTTAAGGTTTTGGTGGGGGTGTCAAGGTGGTGTGGCGGTGTAGGTGCCGGGTGCGGTTTTGTGGA
>NZ_JAAFYZ010000642.1 GCF_018274385.1 Catenulispora pinistramenti
CCATGCGACCTCGGTCCTGCGCTCTTCACTGAGCGATGGTTCGAGTGTCATTTTACACATGGTTGGTAGACGCTCCCGACCCCCGTCGGGATGTCGGTCTACTTGCCAGGTGACTCTTCTGACACCTCATGCCGACCTACTGGGTTTTATTCCAACACCAGGCGGTCGGCCGGTGATATTCATCAATGGAGAGTTTGATCCTGGCTCAGGACGAACGCTGGCGGCGTGCTTAACACATGCAAGTCGAACGGTGAACCGCTTACG
>NZ_JAAFYZ010000643.1 GCF_018274385.1 Catenulispora pinistramenti
CCCTGCTACGCCTGGCCCGCCGCCGCATCACCGTCCTGTTCGCCATGCTCCGCGACGGCTCCCTCTACGAATCCCGCCCCGCCACCACTTGACGAAAACCATAGGGGCACATCGGGCTGACGACGCGACCGAGGGGAACGGACCGTAGCCACCTCTGGGACCGCCGCCGCTGAGACTAGATCGGCCACCCCAGGGAACCGCGCTAGTTTCCCTGAGGTTGCCGAGGCCCGCCGGAGGCCCGGCCCTTCATCACAGCCCT
>NZ_JAAFYZ010000644.1 GCF_018274385.1 Catenulispora pinistramenti
GCGGCGGCGGTTCCTGAGGTGGTGCGGTCCGTTCCCCTCGGTCGCGTCGTCAGCCCGGGGGGTACAGCACCGGTGTCCGGGGGTAAAGTCCGCGCGCGGCGGACATGCAGGTAGGCGGCGGTTTCGTTCAGCGCGAACTTGACCCCCGGCCACCGGCACTGTAGGCGAAGCCCTGCCGACGCGACCGAGGGGAACGAACCGAAAACCAGCCGGAGAAATACAAAACAGGGGGTGCGGGTACCGGCGGCTCGGCGAAT
>NZ_JAAFYZ010000645.1 GCF_018274385.1 Catenulispora pinistramenti
GATGGCATGTAGACCTGGCCGCCCATCGCCACGATGGCCGCCGCCGGATGACAGACCTGGCCACCAAGGCATGCCGCCTACGGCACCCGGGCATGTTCTCGACCAACTGACCACTGGTCCGCCGCCACGCCCTCACCGGCAGCCGCATCGCTAACCTGCGTCTTCGTTCCTTGCGATTGCTATTCTTCCGGCTGGTTTTCGGTTCGTTCCCCTCGGTCGCGTCGGCAGGGCTTCGCCTACAGTGCCGGTGGCCGGG
>NZ_JAAFYZ010000646.1 GCF_018274385.1 Catenulispora pinistramenti
GTCAACAGCGGGAACAACTGTCTGGCATAGTCCAACTCGCTGACCGTGTCGGGCCCGAACACCGCCCCCATCACCGCGCGGGTCCCGGTCTCCACCAACGCCATCAACATCAGCATCGGATAGGGCAACGGCCCGTGGCTGTTGCTCCGCAGCCCGAAGAACGCCCGGTTGCGGTCGCTGTCCGGCACTTTGAACGAGGCACAGCCGTCGAAGGCCACCGTGCGCCAGCGCCGATACCGAACACCTGCCATCCCC
>NZ_JAAFYZ010000647.1 GCF_018274385.1 Catenulispora pinistramenti
GTCAACAGCGGGAACAACTGTCTGGCATAGTCCAACTCGCTGACCGTGTCGGGCCCGAACACCGCCCCCATCACCGCGCGGGTCCCGGTCTCCACCAACGCCATCAACATCAGCATCGGATAGGGCAGCGGCCCGTGGCTGTTGCTCCGCAGCCCGAAGAACGCCCGGTTGCGGTCGCTGTCCGGCACTTTGAACGAGGCACAGCCGTCGAAGGCCACCGTGCGCCAGCGCCGATACCGAACACCTGCCATCCCC
>NZ_JAAFYZ010000648.1 GCF_018274385.1 Catenulispora pinistramenti
ACCGGGCCGGGCTGGAGTGACCTAATCAGGAGCTTGGCCTAGAAGTCCCGTCACTGTCTTGTCCCCGGCCCTGCCCGGTCGCGTGCCCGCCGTCTTGCCGATGCGAACCGGAAAGAGGGGAAGGCACAACCATCATGACCGATCAGACACCCCAAGTCATCGGCGGCGTGGACACCCACGGCGCCACCCACCACGCCGCGCTCATCGACCCGATCGGCCGGCACCTGGGCGACCAGGAGTTCCCGGCCACCGCCG
>NZ_JAAFYZ010000649.1 GCF_018274385.1 Catenulispora pinistramenti
TCGGATCGGGGTCTGCAACTCGACCCCGTGAAGTCGGAGTCGCTAGTAATCGCAGATCAGCAACGCTGCGGTGAATACGTTCCCGGGCCTTGTACACACCGCCCGTCACGTCACGAAAGTCGGTAACACCCGAAGCCGGTGGCCTAACCCCTTGTGGGAGGGAGCCGTCGAAGGTGGGACCGGCGATTGGGACGAAGTCGTAACAAGGTAGCCGTACCGGAAGGTGCGGCTGGATCACCTCCTTTCTAAGGAGCC
>NZ_JAAFYZ010000065.1 GCF_018274385.1 Catenulispora pinistramenti
TCTGACTTGCTGGAGTTGAAGAGGCCTGAGGTGGGGCGGGGTTGTGAACGCGCGAACCGGCAGCCGACAAACACACCCACCACCCCGAACCCCGAACCGGCACAACTATGACCGAAGGCCGTAAAAAGCCTTGAAACCCACAGACTAACCGCAACCCGGCCAGCAACCTAGCGAAACCACCACGCCGACAACCTCCGCCCAGGCCAAGTCATCACCAGGGCAAACGTTGCCTGATACGGCACTAGCGTGTCCCAGCACATCGGATCGCAGCCCGGCGGCGACAAGTAGCCGCCCGGCTTACGGCCCAGCGGCGAGAAGTGGCAGCCTGGCTCGCAGCCCGGCGGCGACAAGTAGCTGCCGCCCGGCTCACAACCCAGCAGTGACAAGCAGCCGGTCCATCTCGTCGACCGGCAGGTGCGGCGAGGCCGCGGCGGCGTGCACCACGTGCTCGCAGTCGTCGCAGAGCAGGGCGATCAGGTTCGGCGTCGGCAGGCTTCGGTGCCCGGCCACGGCGGCGCGTACCGAGGCCTCGGGGTCCTTGGCCAGTGCCACGGCCAGGTCGGCTGGCAGGTCCGGGTCGTCGCAGGCCATTGCCCGCAGGCGTGGCTCGGCGTCCACGGCGAACCGGCGCAGTGTCTCGGCGGGGTGGGTGAGGACCGGCTCGTACTCCCACCACATGCTCAGCCGGTCCCAGTGGTGCGCGCGCTCGATCCGCTCGGCGCGTTGCGGGTCGACCAGGTGCGGCGCGGTGTGGACCATGGTGATGCGGACCTGTTCGTCCGGGTCGTCCAGCAGTTTGCGGACGGCCTCGATCGGCAGTTCGGTGCTGCGGGCGGCCGCGGCGCGGAAGCAGGGGTAGGGGGAGTCGACGTGCCGCTCGGCCTCGGCGGTGACCCAGGCCGGTCGCAGTGTGCTGAGTGCGGAGTCGGCTTGCAGGTACTCGAAGACCAGGCTGTAGCCGTCGTCGGCGGCGATCAGGTCGTCCAGGGTCGGGGCGTTCTCGGTGATGTCGGCGTGGATCGCCGCGCGCACCGCCTCGGGGGTGTCCGGCCGGGCGAAGATCGCCAGTCGGACGACTGGACTGGGATCCCGAGTAAGGACGTTGAGCATGGGGTCCGGCAGGTCCGGGCGCGCGGCCAGGCCGGCCCGCACCTCGCTGTCCGGATCCCGGGCCAGGAGATCGATCAGGGCCTCGTCGAGGTCGAGGTGGCCGAAGTAGGCGCAGAAGGCCGCGGAGCGGACCCGCTCGTCCGGGTCGCCCAGCAGCACGTCGCGGACGTTGGCCGGGGCCTGGGCCCACCACCGTGCCAGCATGACGCGGATCTGCGGCTCCGGGTCGGCGGCCAGCCGGGCGCGCAGGTCGGCCGGGACGCCCTCGGTGCGGGCCAGGGTCTCGCGGACCTCGCGGGCCGGATCGTCGATCAGCGTCTCGAACAGTCGGCGGCCGGCGTCCTTCGGGGTCTCCGGGCAGATCCGGCCGTCGCCGCCGACGATCACCGCGGCCCGGATCCCCGGCTCCCGGTGCCGGGCCAGCACCGTGCGGAACCGGTGGCACAGCCACGGGTTCAGCGCGAGTGCGTGCACCTGCCAGCGGTCGTCGCGACCGATGATCTCGGCGACCATGGCATCGGTCAGGTCCGGCCGTTCGGCCACCGCTTGCAGCGCGCGCGGTCGGGCGAGCAGCCGGAACACCATGTCCGGCGGCAGCGCCGGATTCTCCGCGAGGCCTTTGACCGCCTCCAAAACCGTGACATCGCGCGGCCCATCCCCGGCCATGTCGTCCCCGTCCTTCCGCCCCGCGACCCCCGTCGCGGGTTTCCCTTCAGGAGCTGCTGCACTACGAGCAACCCCACCGCTCGTCGTACTTCGTAGTACCCGTACATACGTGCGAGTAACGTGGCGTCGGCCACGCTGGCCCGGCCCCGAGGCGTTCCGGTCAGGACAAGGTCGGCGTGTGGCAGCTTCGTCACTGATCGTAGAGTGTGCCCCTCGCGGTCCGGTCCCGATCGTCGCAATGTCCCCAACAAACCGGGAGTAATACCCGCGCCTATGGAATGGGGTTTACCCGACCCGGTGTTGTCCGCCAGAGTGGAAGCCGGGTAGGGAGTCGGCGTGACATGGGTGGGATGAGTTGAGCACGGAGAGTTTACAGACGGCTGCGCGGACGCAGAAATCGATCCTCAGACGGGGATTCGGGTTGCTCGGCGTGGCGATCCGGACCGAGCCGCGGGTGTTCGCCGCTGCGGTCGGCGGCAGCGCGGTGTACGGGATCATGACGGTCGGCGCGGCCTCGGCGGTCGGCTGGGCCACCGACCACGCGGTGCTGCCGGCGTTCCGGGCCGGGAAGGTGCCGGTCGGGGCGACCGTCACGGCCGGGCTGCTGATCCTGGGCGTGGCGCTGGCCAAGGTGATGGGCATCATCGGGCGGCGGCTGCTGGCCGGGGTGATGCAGTTCCGGCTGCAGTCGCGCTACCGGCGCGCCGTCTCCGAGCGCTACCTGCAACTCCCGCTGTCCTGGCACCGGCGCCACCCCACCGGCCAGCTGCTGTCCAACGCCGGTTCGGACGTGGACATGACCTGGCAGTTCATCGCGCCGCTGCCGATGTCGCTCGGGGTGCTGATCATGATGGTCGCGGCCCTGGTGTCGATGGTGCTCACCGATCCGGTGCTGGCCATCGTCGGCTTCCTGCTGTTCCCGGCGATCATCGTGCTCAACACCGTCTACCAGCGCTTCGCCGCGCCCCGGCTGGCCGCGGCGCAGGAGATGCGGGCCGGGGTCGCCGAGATCGCCCACGAGTCCTTCGACGGCGGCCTGGTCGTGAAGACCCTGGGCCGCGAGGACGTGGAGACCGCGCGCTTCGCCGTCGCCGCCGACCAGCTGCGGGACGCCAACATCGCCGCCGGCCGGGCCCGGGCCTTCTTCGATCCGGCGCTGGAGGCCGTCCCCAACTTCGGGGTGCTGGTCGCGCTGCTGGTCGGCACCTCCCGGGTGGCCTCCGGCGCGATCCAGGCCGGGCAGGTCGTGCAGGTCGCCTACCTGATCACGCTGCTGGCCTTCCCGCTGCGGGCGATCGGCTGGGTGCTGGGCGAGCTGCCGCGCTCGGTGGTCGGCTACGCCCGGGTCAAGGCCGTGCTCGACGCGCGCGGCGACATGTCTTACGGCACCGCCCAGGCGCCGGCCGCCGGCGCCGCCGACGTCCGGTTGGAGCACGTCAGCTTCGGCTACGCCGGCCAGGAGATCCTGCGCGACGTCGACCTGAGCCTGCGGCCCGGCTCGACCGTGGCGCTGGTCGGGCCGACCGGCGCCGGCAAGTCCACGCTCACCGGGCTGCTGGCCAGGCTCTCCGATCCGGACAGCGGCAGCGTCCGGCTGGACGGCACCGACGTCCGGGAGTTCGCCCGCGGCCAGATCCCGGCCCAGGTCTCGCTGGTCCCGCAGCAGACCTTCCTGTTCGCCGACAGCATCCGCGACAACATCCGGCTGGACCGCGACGCCGACGACGAGCAGGTCTGGGCCGCGCTGCGGCTGGCCCAGGCCGACCGGTTCGTCAAGCGGCTGCCCGAGGGCCTGGACTCGGTCATCGGCGAGCGCGGCGCGACCCTGTCCGGCGGCCAGCGGCAGCGGCTGGCGCTGGCCAGAGCCCTGATCCGGCAGCCCCGGCTGCTGATCCTGGACGACTGCACGGCCAGCGTGGACCCGCAGGTCGAGGCCGCGATCCTGGGCGGGCTCCGAGAAGCCGCCGGCGAGGGCACGCTGGCCAGCACGGTCCTGGTCGTCGCCTACCGCAAGGCCACGATCGCGCTGGCCGACGAGGTGGTCTACGTCGAGCGCGGCCGGATCATCGACCACGGCCCGCACCTGGAGCTGGTCGAGCGCTGCGAAGGCTACCGCGACCTGATCACCGCCTATGAACGCGACCACGACGAGCGCGACAGCGCCCTGCAGGAGGTCGGGACATGACCACCGCCACCGCCGACCTCGAATCCGACCTCGACGACGAGCAGACCTCCCCGGCCCCGGGCGGCTACCAGCTCCCCGAAGCCCTCGACGGCGGCTACGCGGTCCTGCGCCGCGGCGTCCGCCTGGCCCCGGCCTTCACCAAGGGCCTGGGCCTGACCATCACCTTCGCGCTGATCGCCACGGTCGGCCGGATCGTGATCCCGCTGACCGTGCAGCAGAGCCTGGACCACGGCATCCTCGCCAAGGGCGGCCCGGACTACGGCGTGGTGCGCAACATGGTCGCGTTCAGCGCCGTGGCCGTGCTGGCCACGGCCGTGTCGGCCTACCTGATGAACTTCCGGCTCTACACCTCCAGCGAGCGCGGGCTGGCACAGGTGCGCACCAAGGCGTTCCGGCACATCCACGACCTGTCGCTGCTGCACCAGCAGACCGAGCAGCGCGGCGCCCTGGTCAGCCGGGTCACCAGCGACATCGACACGGTCACGGTGTTCATCCAGGAAGGCGGCATGCAGCTGTTCGTGGCCGCCGCCCAGGTGACGGTCGTGACCATCGTGATGGCCGTGTTCTCCTGGCAGCTGACCATCCTGGTCTGGATCTGCTTCGTGCCGCTGTTCCTGGTCATGCGCAAGATCCAGAAGCGGACCGGGCGCGCGTACCGCAAGGTGCGCCGGCGCTACGGCAAGATGCTCGGCGAGGTGTCCGAGGCGCTGGTCGGCGCCGACGTGCTGCGCGCCTACGGCATCGAGGACCGCGTCGGCGGGCGGATCGGCGCGGCGGTGGAGAACACCCGCGACTCGCAGGTGCGGACCCAGCGGCTGATCGTCATCACGTTCTCGATGGGCGAACTGGTCGTCGGCCTGGTCAACTCGGCGATCGTGGTGGTCGGCGTGCTGCTCGGGGTCGGCGGCCACCTGTCCGCCGGCGACCTGGCGGCGATGCTGTTCCTGGTGAACCTGTTCATCTCGCCGGTGCAGTTCGCCACCGAGATGCTGAACGAGGCGCAGAACGCGATCGCCGGCTGGCGCCGCATCGTCGGGCTGCTGGAGCAGCCGCCGGACGTGGTGGACCCGGGCACCGCCGGGGTGGCCCCGCCCGACGGCCCGCTCGGCGTCGGCTTCGAAGAGGTCGTGTTCGCCTACCCCGGCGGCGCCCCGGTGCTGCACTCGCTGACCACGGAGATCACTGCGCGCACCAGGGTCGCGGTGGTCGGGGAGACCGGATCGGGCAAGACCACGTTCGCCAAGCTGCTGACCCGGCTGATGGATCCGAGTTCCGGCCGGATCCTGATCAACGGGGTGCCGTTGAAGGACATCGGCTTCGAGACACTGCGCTCCCGCATGGTGATGGTGCCGCAGGACGGCTTCCTGTTCGACATGACGGTCGGCGACAACGTCCGCTACGGCAAGCCCGGCGCGAGCGACGCCGAGGTCCGGCGCGCGTTCGCGGACCTGGGCCTGACCGACTGGCTGGACGGACTGCCCCAAGGCCTGGCCACCCGGGTCGGCCAGCGCGGCGAGTCGCTGTCGGCGGGGGAGCGGCAGCTGGTCGCGCTGGCCCGGGCCTACATCGCCGATCCGGACCTGCTGGTGCTGGACGAGGCCACCTCGGCGGTGGACCCGGCGACCGAGGTGCGGATCACGCGCGCGCTGGACGGGCTGACCCGTGGTCGGACCTCGATCGCGATCGCGCACCGGCTGTCGACCGCCGAGGCCGCCGACGAGGTGTTCGTGTTCGACGCCGGGGAGATCGTCGAGCGCGGGCCGCATCGGGAGCTGGTCGGGGCCGGCGGGGTGTATTCGGGTCTTTATGAGAGCTGGGCTCGGCAGCAGAGGTCTTGAGCGAGTCGGGCAGCAGGCGGCAGGGGTTCTGCTGCCCAGGCGGCTCCGCGGTCAAGCGGTGGTGCCGCTTGACCGCTCCGCCTCGTCCGGCGTCTCCCAGACGGTCGTGACCGAGCCGTGCTTGTTCCGCCCGACCAGGTGGATGCGCAGCGTCTCCGGCGTGCCGTCGTCGGGGCCGTTGGTGATCGCCACGCTGCCGTGCCGTACCGACAGCTCGTTGGCGTCGACCACCATCCCCGGCGCGAGCACGAGCACCACGCCGTTGCCCCGGCCCTGGATCTCGACGATCAGCTCCGGCCCGGTCAGCACTGCTCGGGTCAGGTCCAGAGTCACGGTGCACCACAAGGTGCGCAGCACCAGCCGGTGCGGCAGCGTCCAGCGGCCCTCGCGGCGCACCGGGCCGTGCTTCTCCCGGATCAGCACCGACTCCACGGCCGGCCCCGCCGGCGCCGGAACCGCGGGCAGCGGACGCGCGGCGGCGCCGATCGCGACCAGATCCGCGGTCAGCGGCGCCAGCGCCTCGAAGGTGCGCGCCGCCAGCGCCTGCTCGACCCGCTCGTCATACTCCGCCGCGTCCAGCCGGCCGTCGGTGACCGCGGACCGCAGCGTGTCGATGACCCGGTCGCGGTCCGCGTCGGACGCGCGCAGAACGGGTTGGCTGGACGGATCAGTCGACATTCGAGTTCTCCCGGCGCGGCGGCGATGACCCTCACGTTATATCGCAACGTGGCCCCTGGCGGATCCCCGTCTGGCCCGCGGGCGACAATGGGTGCATGACCGACGAAGTCCCCGCCCCCGCCGCCACGCCGGGCCCTGTGCTCGCCCCCGCGATCGCCGCCCGGCTCAAGCGCGACGAGCACGGCCTGTTCGCCGCGATCGCGCAGCAGCACGACACCGGCGAGGTGCTGATGCTGGCGTGGATGGACGACGAGGCGCTGCGGCGCACGCTGGCCACCGGGCGGGTCACCTACTGGTCCCGGTCCCGGCGCGAGTACTGGACCAAGGGGGCCACGTCGGGGAACGTGCAGGTGCTGAAGTCCGCGGCGCTGGACTGCGACGGGGACGCGGTGCTGCTGAAGGTGGACCAGTCCGGCGGGGCCTGCCACACCGGGGACCGCACCTGCTTCGACGCCGGCGCGCTGCCGCTCGGGGCGACGGCGGGGAAGGTTGTGGGGGAGGCGTCTGCGTCGCAGGGCACTCTGGGAGAATCACCGGCATGACGGCCTTCCCCCCAGGGGTGGACACCCCGGACCTGCCGACCTTCCGCGAGCTGGCCGAGAACCGCCGGGTGATCCCGGTGGTGCGGCGGGTCCTGGCCGACGGCGAGACGCCGGTCGGGCTGTACCGCAAGCTCGCCGGGGAACGGCCCGGCACCTTCCTGCTGGAGTCGGCCGAGCGCGGCATCTGGTCGCGCTACTCCTTCGTCGGCGTCAGCACCGGCGCCGCGCTGAGCGAGCAGGACGGCGCCGCGCACTGGATCGGCGAGCCGCCGGTCGGGCTGCCGACCGAGGGCGACCCGATGGACGTGCTGCGCCAGAGCCTGGAACTGCTGCACACCCCGCGGCTGCCGGGCCTGCCGCCGCTGACCGGCGGCCTGGTCGGCTACCTGGGCTACGACGCCGTGCGCCGCCTGGAACGGCTGCCGGAACTGGCCAAGGACGACCTGCGCATCCCGGAGCTGACCTTCCTGCTCAGCCTGGACCTGGCGGTCCTGGACCATGCCGACGGCTCGGTGTGGCTGATCGCCAACGTGGTCAACCACGACAACCTGCCCTCCGGCGTGGAGGCCGCTTATGCGCGCGCCGTGGAGCGGCTGGACGCGATGACCGCCGCGCTGAACGCGCCGGTGGTGAACGTGCCGCTGGTCTACGACCCGGCCGCGGCGCCGTCGTTCAGCGCCAACCGCACCTCCGAGGACTACCGCGAGACGGTGCTGCGCTGCATCGAGGAGATCAAGTCCGGCGAGGCCTTCCAGATCGTGGTGAGCCAGCGGTTCGAGGCCGAGGTGAAGGCCTCGGCGCTGGACGTCTACCGGGTGCTGCGCGCGACGAATCCGAGCCCGTACATGTACCTGCTGCGGGTCCCGGGCCCGGACGGCACCGGAGCCGACGGCTTCGACATCGTCGGCTCCTCGCCCGAGGCGCTGGTGAAGGTCACCGAGGGCCGCGCCATGCTGCACCCGATCGCCGGCACCCGCCCGCGCGGGGCGGACCCGGAGCAGGACGCGCAACTGGCCGCCGACCTGCTGGCCGACCCCAAGGAGCGGGCCGAGCACCTGATGCTGGTCGACCTCGGCCGCAACGACCTGGGCCGGATCGCCGCGCCGGGCTCGGTGGAGGTCGTGGACTTCATGGCGGTCGAGCGCTACAGCCACGTCATGCACATCGTCTCCACGGTGATCGGCGAGCTGGCGCCGGGCAAGACCGCCTTCGACGCGGTCAGCGCGACCTTCCCGGCCGGGACCCTGTCCGGCGCCCCGAAGCCGCGCGCGATGGAGATCATCGAGCACAACGAGCCGACCCGGCGCGGCCTGTACGGCGGCATCGTCGGCTACCTGGACTTCGCCGGCGACGCCGACACCGCGATCGCGATCCGCACGGTGCTGATCCGCGACGGTATGGCGTATGTGCAGGCCGGCGCGGGGATCGTGGCCGACTCCGACCCGGCCGCGGAGGACCAGGAGTGCCGGAACAAGGCGATGGCGGTGCTGAAGGCGGTCGCGGTCGCCGGGACGCTGCGCTCGGCCGTCGGGGAGGATGCACGGTGAGTGCGGGAGCTGAGAAGGACGCGGGGGCCGGCGGCCAGCAGGCGGCCGAGGGCGGCGGCGTAGCCGCGGCGGAAGCCGGGCACTCCGGCGGCGGCATGCCTGGTGGCGGCGAGATCGGCGGCGGCACGCCTGGTGCCGGTGAGCCCGGCGGCACGACCGCTGTCGGCAAGCCTGGTGTCGGTGCCCCCGGTGCCCCCGGTGCCCCCGGTGTCGCCGACCCGGCGGCCGACCCCGCCGCCGCGGCCCGCCGAGCCGGCCGCCGCGAACTGACCATCACGGTCCTGATCGCCCTGCTCGGCGGCGTGATCGCCTGGGCCTGCGCCGGCCGTACCTGGGCCACCGGCCTCGCCGGCTCGGCCCCGAACACCCTCAAGGTCACCGCCAGCGGCAACGACCTGTCGGCCGGGGTGACCGCCCTCGGCCTGACCGCGCTGGCCGGCGCGCTCGCGCTGTTCGCCACCCAGCGCCTGGCCCGCCGGCTGGTCGGCGTGCTGTTGATCGCCGCCGGGATCGGCACGGCCGTCTACGCGTTCGGCGAACGCGGCACGAGTCACGCCGCCCGCGTCCTGGCCCAGAAGGCCGCGGCGAAGGGCTACGCGACGGACTCCGTCCACGCGCACAGCTCCTCCTGGTGGCTGCTCGCCGTCATCGGCGGGGTGCTGGTGGTGCTGGCCGGGGCCTCGGCCGTGCTGCGCGGCGGCGGCTGGCCGGGGATGTCCTCGCGCTACGAGAACGCCGCCTCCAAGGCCGCCGCGCGCGCCGCCGACACCGGCAGCGCCAAGGACCTGTGGGACGCCCTGGACCGGGGCGAAGACCCCACCGAACCGGCCGAGGCGCCCGCCGTCGCGCTCAACACCACCCCGGGCGCGGAGCATTAGGCCGAATCGGTGACAATGGAGGGGTCTTGAGACCCTCCCGTCAGCGCAAGGAGCACCATGTCGTCATCCAGCGGCGAAGACCACGGCAGCACCCCCGCGGCCTGGACCGCCGTCTTCCTCTGCATCGTCGGCTTCCTGATCGGCGGCGCCGGGCTGGTCATCGGCACCCCGGCCCTGGCCATCGTCGGCGGTGCGATCGCCGTGGTGTCCCCGGTCGTCGGCAAGGTCATGTCCGCGATGGGCCTGGGCGCCGCCGCGAAGTAGCCGTGCCCGCCCGAACCGGCCGCGGACCTGGGATCGCCGGACCCGCGGCCGGGCCCGTTCGTCCCACCAGAAGATCACTGGACTTCGGCGGTCCCCGGGAGCCGCTAGAGTGAGACGTCGGACACGCCGCCCACCCAGTCGTATTCTCGGGGCGCCGCGGTCCATCTTGTGAGGCGATCGAGGGGAGCTGACGACGGTGAACGTACTTGCCGAGATCATCGAAGGCGTCCGCCTCGACCTTGCCGAGCGCCAGGAAGAAGTCACCCTCGACGATCTGAAGGCCAAGGTCGCCCGGCTGGACAGCGCCATCGACGGGGTCGAGGCCCTGCGCCGCGGCGGATCCGGCGGCGACGGCGTGAAGGTGATCGCCGAGGTGAAGCGCTCCTCGCCGTCCAAGGGCGCGCTCGCGGCCATCGCGGACCCCGCGGGCCTGGCCGCCGACTACGAGGCCGGCGGCGCGACCGTGATCTCCGTCCTCACCGAGCGGCGCCGCTTCGGGGGCTCGCTGGCCGACCTGGACGACGTCCGCCAGAAGGTGGACATCGCGGTCCTGCGCAAGGACTTCATCGTCACCAGCTACCAGCTCTGGGAGGCCCGCGCGCACCGCGCCGACCTGGCCCTGCTGATCGTCGCCGCCCTCGAACAGCCGGCCCTGGAGTCGCTGATCGAGCGGGCCGGCAGCATCGGGCTGACCCCGCTGGTCGAGGTGCACGACGAGGAGGAGGTGCGCCGCGCCCTGGACGCCGGCGCCCGCCTGATCGGCGTCAACGCCCGCGACCTGAAGACCCTGGAGGTCAAGCGCGACACCTTCGCGCGACTGGCCCCGCTGATCCCGGACGACGTCGTGCGCGTCGCCGAGTCCGGCGTCCGCGGCCCGCACGACCTCATCGCCTACGCCAACTCCGGCGCCGACGCGGTCCTGGTCGGCGAGTCGCTGGTGACCGGCAAGGACCCGCGTGCCGCGGTCGCCGACCTGGTCGCGGCCGGTGCGCATCCCGCACTGCGGAACGGTCGCGGCTGACGGCCGGGCCGGTGGAGTAGAGTCCAGACCGTGATGTCCAGCCAGCCGAGGGCCGCGGCCCGCCGCCGACCGTGGTGGCGGCATGCCCCGGCGGCGCGGCGATGGCAGGAAGCGTAAGAGCCACGCGCTCTTAGTCAGACTTCTGCCATAGCACGTCCCCATCACTCATCACCTGGACATCCCCATGTCTGAACAGACCGATCCGCGCGCTGAGATCATCTCCGCGTACGCGGCCACGGCCGCGATGCCCGACGACACCGGGCACTTCCCCACCGACGACACCCTGTTCGGCGGCCGCTTCATGCCCGAGGCGCTGATGGCCGTTTTGAAAGAGGTCACCGAGGCCTACGAGACCTCCAAGACCGACCCGGCGTTCCACCGGGAGTTCGCCGACCTGCTGCTGCACTACGCGAACCGCCCGAGCCTGCTGACCGAGGCGCGCAACCTGTCCCGGCGGGCCGGCGCGCGCATCCTGCTCAAGCGGGAGGACCTGAACCACACCGGTTCCCACAAGATCAACAATGTGCTGGGCCAGGCGCTGCTGGCCAAGCGCATGGGCAAGACCCGGGTCATCGCCGAGACCGGGGCCGGGCAGCACGGCGTGGCCACCGCGACCGCCGCGGCGCTGCTCGGGCTGGACTGCGTCGTGTACATGGGCGCCGAGGACACCAAACGGCAGGCGCTGAACGTGGCCCGGATGCGGATGCTCGGCGCCGAGGTGGTGCCGGTCGCGATCGGGTCGCAGACCCTCAAGGACGCGATCAACGAGGCGCTGCGCGACTGGGTGGCCAGTGCCGACACCACGTACTACCTGCTCGGGACCGCGGCCGGTCCGCATCCGTTCCCGGCGATGGTCCGCGACTTCGCGCGGGTCATCGGCGTGGAGGCGCGGCGGCAGACGCTGGAGGCCACCGGAGCGCTGCCGGACGCCGTGTGCGCGTGCATCGGCGGCGGCTCCAACGCGATCGGCGTCTTCCACGCCTTCCTGCCGGATGAGTCGGTGCGGCTCTACGGCTTCGAAGCCGGCGGGTCGGGCCTGGCGACCGGGCTGCACGCGTCGTCCATCACCGGCGGTTCGGTCGGCGTCCTGCACGGCACCCGCACCTTCCTGCTCCAGGACGAGTACGGCCAGACCAAGGAGAGCCACAGCATCTCGGCCGGGCTGGACTACCCGGCGGTGGGTCCCGAGCATGCGTATCTGCACGCCACCGGCCGTGCGATCTACGAACCCGTGGACGACCGCGAGGCGATGGACGCCTTCCGCGTCCTGTGCCAGACCGAGGGCATCATCCCGGCCATCGAGTCGGCGCACGCCATCGCCGGCGCCCTGCGCATCGCGCCGCGGCTGGCCGAGGAACTCGGACGCGAACCGGTGATCGTCGTGAACCTGTCGGGCCGCGGCGACAAGGACATGCACACCGCGGCTGGCTACTTCGGCTTCGAGGGGGGAGACCTGTGAACCGGCTCCAGGACGTGCTCAAGAACGCGCGGGCCGAGAACCGCGCGGTCCTCATCGGCTACCTGCCGGCGGGCTACCCGAGCGTGGAGGGCTCCATCGACGCCATGCGCGCCATGGTCGAGGGCGGCTGCGACATCATCGAGGTCGGCCTGCCGTACTCCGACCCGGCGATGGACGGCCCGGTCATCCAGGCCGCCGCCGACCAGGCGCTGGCGCACGGTGTCAGCACCCCGGACGTCATCCGCGCGGCCGGAGCGGTCGCCGACACCGGCGCGGCCGCGCTGATCATGTCCTACTGGAATCCGATCGAGCACTACGGAGTCGACCGCTTCGCCGCCGAACTGGCGGCCGTCGGCGGCAGCGGCGTCATCACCCCGGACCTGATCCCCGAGGAAGCCGGTCCGTGGATCGCCGCGACCGATGCCCACGACCTCGGCCGGGTCTTCCTGGTCGCGCCGAGTTCCAGCGCCGAGCGGATCGCGCTGACCGCCGAAGCCTGTACCGGCTTCGTCTACGCCGGTGCGGTGATGGGCGTCACCGGCGCCCGGGAGCAGGTCGGCCACGCGGCGCAGGAGCTGGTAGCGCGCACGAAGGAGGCGACCGGGCAGGCGGTCTGCGTCGGCCTCGGGGTCTCCACCGGCGAGCAGGCGGCGGAGATCGCGGGCTACGCGGACGGCGTGATCGTCGGCTCGGCCTTCGTGCGCCGGCTGCTGGACAACCGCGATCCGCGCAAGGGCGTGGACGCGGTGCGCGAACTGGCCGCGGAACTCGCCGACGGCGTGCGGCGGGGGAGTAAGGCGCGGTAGCAGTCGCACACAGTAGCTGAGAAACCGCTAGGAAGTTCCCTCGCGGGAGTGAGTGGCACTCCCGCGAGGGTGTTCCCTACCTGTAATTTATGAAGCCCGCCCAGACTTGAGGCGCGAACGCGCCGCGATCGCCCGAGGACAGAAGGTTATGACTTCGATGGCTTCCAAGGCCTCCGCCACGGACAAGGCCGCGCCCACCTCCGGCGGCATCCGCGGTTTCGTGGGCGACAACCAGCAGTGGATCAGCCTGGTCATGCGCGTGCTGTTGGCGGCGATGTGGTTCAACTACAGCCTCGGCAAGCTGACTTCGCCGGAGACCAACGCGCAGAGCGTGCGGGCCTTCCGGATTCTGCCGGAATCGCTGGTCTCCCCGTTCGGGTACGCGCAGCCCTACCTTGAGCTGGCACTGGGCCTGCTGCTGATCCTGGGCCTGGGCACCCGGCTGGTGGCGGTCTTCTCCGCGCTGCTGCTGCTGGTCTACATCGGCGGCATCATCTCGCTGGGCGCCCGGGGCATCGCGATCAGCTGCGGCTGTGGCGGCTCCGGCGGCCTGGTGCCCAAGGGGCACACCCGCTACACCCTGGACGTGCTGCGCGACCTGCTCTACATCCTTCCGGCGGCGTGGCTGATCTGGAAGCCGGCGTCCAAGTTCTCGCTGGAGCGGGCGCTGCTGGGCGACCCGATCTGAGCTTCGCCGGGCGGCTGGTCCGAGCGTGGCGGTGACCCGTTCTGGCCTGTCCGATTGTTCCGTTATGAGAACCCCCGCACCATGGGGTCATGACGAGCACTGGCGGCGGCGGCCCGCGCCGTAGCGGACGGGAACGGGCCGCCGAGGCGCGGCGGCAGCAGGCCGCGGCCGATCGGCGCCGCAAACAGCTGGTGATCGGCGGCGTGGCGGTGGCGGTGATCGCGCTGGCCGTGCTGATCGGCGTACTGGTGCAGCACAACACGTCGAACAACAACAAGAAGGCGCGCAACGCCTACGGCGCCGGTCAGCCCTTCGCGGCCCCCGCCGGCGTGGTGCCGGGCCCCGGATCTCCCACCGACCCCGGGGCCATCGTCTACGGCAAGAGCGAGGCCAAGGTCACCGTCGAGGTGGACGAGGACGTCCGCTGCCCGTTCTGCAAAGAGGCCGAATCCTTCTTCGGCGCCACCAACAAGGAGTATGCCGACGCCGGCAAGATCCAGGTCCACTACCGGCTGGTCGACCTGATCGACCGCAACGGCGGCGGCCAGGGCTCGCTGGTCGGCGGCTCGACACTGGCCTGCGCCGCGGACGTCGGGCAGGCCGAGTTCATCGCCTTCCACGACCTGATCTTCAAGAACCAGCCGGACGAGACGACGGACTCCTACAGTTCCGTGGACACCATGCTCAACCTGGCCAGCCAGGTCCCCAACCTGCGCAGCGCGACGTTCGACCAGTGCGCCCGCAGCGGCAAGTACGCGCAGTGGATCAAGGACAACTACACCTGGCTGGGCAAGAAGCTCGGCGGCAGCGTCGGGACACCGGACATCTACATCGACGGCACCTCGTTCCCGTTGCAGGATCCCAACGCGGTCCCGGGCACCCAGCAGACCGCCAACTACAAGGCCGCGCTGGACGCCGCCGTCGCCAAGCAGGGCTGACGATCGCACTACGAGGCCGCGGCCTGGCACCACCAGGTCGCGGCCTGGCGAACAAGACCCCGGCCTAAAAGTTCCTGAAGGATTTGCCGCAACCCCGACCACCTCCGGTGCGTTTTCAGGCAGTCACCGCATAAGATGCGGTGCGCGCGCCCTGAGACGGAACGGCGGCGTGCCAATACCAGACGGCATCGGACAGGACTGTTAACGACGATGAGCCAGGCGAACCGGGTAGGAAAGCAGAACGCTCGCGAGCGGGTGATGGCGGAGAAGATCGCCCGCCAACGGGCTGAGCGGCGCCGCAAGCAGTGGACCATCGGCGGGGTCGTGGTCGTGGTCATCGCCGTGGCCGGCGGCGTCGGCATCGCGGTCAACGCCGCCAAGCACGACAGCGGCACCTATCTGGCGCCGGTCGGCGCGGTCGTCGACCCGCAGGCCAAGTCCAGCAAGGACCTGGGCATCCACGTCGGCTCGGCCGACGCGCCGGTGAAGATGACCGTGTTCGAGGACTTCCGCTGCCCGGTCTGCCAGGAGATCGAGGGCGCCGTCGAGCCGACGTACAAGCAGTACGTCGAGGCCGGCAAGCTGCAGATCACCTACCACCCGGTCCGGCTGATCGACAGCAACAACGGCGGCAAGGGCTCGCTCAACGGCGGCAACGCCGCGGCCTGCGCGCAGGACCAGGGCGAGTTCGTCCCGATGCACGACCTGCTCTACGCGAACCAGCCGAACGAGGAGACCGACGGCTACGGCGACAACTCCAAGATCCTTTCGATCGCGGACCAGGTCCCGGCGCTGAAGGTCAGCACGGCGTTCCAGACCTGCGTCACCAAGGGCCAGCACGACACCTGGGTGCAGGACAACGCCGACCAGTTCAACAAGCTGCAGCTGCCCGGCACGCCGACCATGTTCAT
Organism: Catenulispora pinistramenti; assembly: GCF_018274385.1. Lineage (GTDB taxonomy): Bacteria > Actinomycetota > Actinomycetes > Streptomycetales > Catenulisporaceae > Catenulispora > Catenulispora pinistramenti. Next base: position 15,532 of record NZ_JAAFYZ010000065.1, read on the forward strand.
CGACGGCCAGCAGCTGACCTTCGGCCAGCAGAACCAGGCCGCGGTGCTGCAGTACTTCCAGGGCCAGCTGGACGCGGCGTTCAAGAAGGACGGCAGCAAGGCCGGCACCCCGACCACGCTGCCGACCGCACCGGCCTCGGCGCCGTCCTCGGGCGCGTCCTCCTCCGGTGCGCCTTCCGCCTCGGGTTCGTCCTCGGGTGCGTCGTCCTCCTCGGGTGCGCCGTCGTCCTCCGGCTCGTCCTCGGGCACGCCGTCCTCGACCGGCTCCTCCTCCGGTTCCACCCCGACTTCGTCGAAGTCCTGACCGCACCCGGCCTGAGCCGCGGCTGACCGAGAGGCGGCCGCGGCCCACCCGAACCCCAGAGGACGCCCGCCCCCGATGAGCCTCAACCCCGCCCACCAGGTCGCCACGTACCTGGCGGACATCCCGAGCCCGACCAAGGCCCAGTACCACCTGGGACCGATCCCGATCCGGATGTACGCCATGTGCATCCTGGCCGGGATCCTCGTCGCCGTCTGGCTCGGCGACAAGCGCTGGCGTGCCCGCGGCGGCAAGCCGCAGGAGGTCGTCGACATCGCCATCTGGGCGGTGCCGTTCGGCCTGGTGGGCGGGCGGCTCTACCACGTCATCACGACCTCGGCCCCGTACTTCGGCAAGGGCGGGGACCCGGTCAAGGCGTTCTACGTGTGGCAGGGCGGCCTGGGGATCTGGGGTGCCATCGCCCTGGGCGCGCTCGGTGCCTACATCGGCTGCCGCCGCCGCGGCGCCTCGCTGCTCTCCTTCGCCGACGCGGTGGCGCCCGGCGTGGTGCTGGCCCAGGCGATGGGCCGCTGGGGCAACTACTTCAACAACGAGCTCTACGGCGGCCACACCAGCCTGCCGTGGGGCTTGAAGGTCCACGTCATGGACACCACGACGCAGACCGCGGTGGTCGGCCCGGACGGCAAGGCCGAACTGGTGGCCGGCGGGCCGTTCCACCCGACGTTCCTGTACGAGTCGATCTGGTGCGTGGGCGTCGCGATCCTGCTGCTGTGGGCCGACCGCCGGTTCAAGCTCGGCAACGGCCGGGTGTTCGCGCTTTATGTCGCGGCCTACACCGTGGGCCGGTTCTGGATCGAGTCGCTACGCATCGACGACGCGCACCACTTCCTCGGTATGCGGCTCAACGACTGGACCTCGATCATCGTCTTCCTCGGCGCGGTCGTCGGGTTCTTCTGGCTGGCGAAGAACCGGCCGGGACGCGAGGACTCGCCCTACTTGGCGCTCGCGGCCGAGACCGCGGATTCCGCCGAGACCGCCGAGACCGCCGAGGATGGCCAGACCACCGAGGTCGGCGAGAGCGCCGAAACCCCTGAAAACCCAGGTGAGGAAGCCCTTACTGAGGATGCCCTTGTTGGCGCGCAGGCCGGAGAACCTGAAAAACTGGTGAAGGACTCCGAGCCGACCGCCGAGGAGACGTCCGAGGAATCAGTAGTCATCCCGGCACAGGACGAGGCACCGGAAGCGGTGCCGACCCCGACTGGCAAGGCGAACGAGTCCTAGAACCCGTTACCGCCAGCCAGGATCGAGTCGATGAATCACCCTGACGCGCCTGTTCTTGTTTCCGATCCGATCACCGATATCGCTGAATCCGCCGAATCCGCCGACGTCGCATCAGGCGTCGGCGATCCCGCCGCCCCGGCTCTGCCCGGCGCGCGCGACGGGCTGCACGACGATGTGGCCGGCCCCGGCGGCCCAGCCGGCCCCGGCGGTTCCGGAGGTTCCGGCGAGGGCTCCGGCTCCGGCCCGGCCGACCGCTCGCACCCGGCCTACCAGGGCCCCTCGATCCCGAAGAACCACCACCGGGACGTCACCGGCGGCTGGCTGCGGCCGGCCGTGTTCGGCGTCACCGACGGCCTGGTCTCCAACTTCTCGCTGATCGCCGGCATGGCCGGCGGCGATGCCGGACACAAGACCATCGTGCTCACCGGCCTGGCCGGTCTGGTCGCCGGCGCCTGTTCGATGGCGGCCGGGGAGTTCATCTCGGTGGCCAGCCAGACCGAGGTCACCCAGGCCGAGATCGAGCTGGAGCGGCTGGAGCTGGCCCGGCGCCCGGCCGCGGAGATGAAGGAGCTCGCGGAGTTCCTCACCGAGCGCGGGCTGGACGCCGACCTGGCCCTGGAGGCGGCCCGGCAGATCCACCGCGACCCGGACCAGGCGCTGATCGTGCACGTGCAGGAAGAACTCGGCGTGGACCCGACCGACCTGCCCAGCCCGGTGGTGGCCGCGGTGTCCAGCTTCGGGTCGTTCGCGATCGGCGCGGTGCTGCCGCTGCTGCCGTACCTGCTGGGCCTGAACCAGCTGTGGGTGGCGATGCTGCTGGCCTTCGGCGGGCTGTTCGCCTGCGGGGCGATAGTCTCGCGCGTGTCCTCCCGCACCTGGTGGTTCTCCGGCCTGCGCCAACTGCTGTTCGGCATGGCCGCCGCTGTGGTGACCTTCGGACTCGGCGCGCTGATCGGCGGACACCTAGGCTGAGCCGCGATGGTGTACAAATCACATCATCCGGGCTAATCGGTGTTCGCCGGCCGCCTTCCCGTGGGAGATGACTCGCGAGATCGGGTGTCGAGGCAACCACACATGTCCCACCCGCGTCGAAGACGTAGAGCATACGGGCAAGCACGGGGCCGCTGACGGGGATCGGCGCGGTTCTGCGATCATGGCGAGGAGAGGTGCGGCTGTTGTCCGCGAAGAGCGAGGAGCTGGAAGACCTGCGCGACGGGGAACCGGCGCAGGGCCATACCGCCGCGGTTCACGGGAGCGGAGCGGGTGGTCCGTCCGCCGAGGCTGATGCGTTGGCCGAGACGGTCTCGCTGCCGGCGGCCGATCCGGCCCTGGCCGAGACGGTGTCGCTGAACGTGGCCGACGAGCGGGACCACATGCGGGTCCGACCATCGGCCGACCTCCACTCCGCCCCTGCCGCGGTGCCGCAGGACGTCGCGGAGGAGACGGCACGGGCCGTCGCCGAGGCGTCCGCGGACGGCGCCGAGGGAACCGCCGGAGCGGGATTCGAGCCCGGTGCGCAGGACGGCTCCGAGGGTGAGGCGGCCGAGGCCCCGTTCCCCTCGCGCCGCCGGCGGCACACTCCGTTGTACGGCCGCGGTGTCCGGGTCCTGCCGTGGAAGCACAAGGCGCGCCTGAACCCCGCGCAGCGCCGCCGCCGCAAGATCGTGGTGCGCTCGCTGTGGGGCTGCGTGCTGGTCTTCGTCGGCACCGTCGGCTGGTCCATCGGCGGCGCGCTGACCTCGCCGGGCACCGACACCGTGCAGGCCCGGCTGGCCGAGTGGGGCCGCGACCACGGCATGGGCGGCGCGGTGGCGCAGCTGGAGCAGTGGCAGTACGACCTGAACCCGCCGGCCAAGGGCGGTTCGGTGGACGCCAAGCAGTTCACCGACCTCGGGCCCACGGCCGGTGCGCCGAGCGGGGCCAAGCCGTCCAAGGGCGGCGCCGTCCCGGGCAAGCCGGGCGCGCCGAGCAGCCAGGCCGCGGACGTGATCGCGATGCAGCCGCGGATGCCGGCCCCGCCCGGACTGACGCTGGAGCCCGGCGAGGGCGTGTTCCAGGTCGCGGTGCAGACCCCCAACGGCCAGCCGGTGGTCCAGGTCGCGCGCATCCGCCCGGACGCGGTCTACACCGGCACCGCCGCCGACGTGGCCGTGATCGACCAGAAGCACAGCAGCTACGTGCTGCACCCGGGCCACGAGGGCGGCCTGAACTCGATCATCAAGGACGTCCCGAACCAGATCGACGCCAACGCCCGCCCGAACCTGATCGCGCTGTTCAACGGCGGCTTCAAGATCAGCGAGAGCCAGGGCGGCTACTACGACCACGGCGTCACCGCGGCCGCCCTGGTCAACGGCGCGGCCAGCGAGGTCATCTTCAAGGACGGCCACATGGCGGTCGGCATGTGGGGACGCGACTACAGCTTCCAGAAGAACAGCGACATCGTCAGCGTCCGCCAGAACCTCAAGCTCATGGTCGACAACGGCCAGGTCGTCCCCTACATCGACGACAGCTCCGTCTGGGGCCGCGCCGACCACGGCTCGGCCGCCGTCTGGCGCTCCGGCGTCGGCGTCAAGGCCGACGGCGACATCGTCTGGGTCGGCGGCAACACCCTGACCGCCCCCTCCCTGGCCCGCCTGCTGAAGGACGCTGGCGCGGTCCGCGCGATGCAGCTGGACATCAACCTGCGATGGGCGGACTTCCAGTACTTCCCGGCCCACGACGGGAACCCGGACAACTCCAAGCTCTACGAGGACTTCCTCCAGGGGCCGAACAAGTTCTTTGAGAACTCGACGAAGGACTTCATGGCCGTCTACCTGCGCTGAGGTTTCGCGGTATCGCGGTAGAGCAAGCAGCGCGGCGCACTGAAGCGCCGCGCTGCTTGCTGCATCAAGGGCCAATGCCGTCCCGCCGTGTCAGTGGACACGACGGAAGGACGAGCCCGATGAACCTCCTCAACCAGATCTTCACGCTGACCACCTCGGCCGCGGTCGCCATCAACGCGACCCTGACCGCGGTCGGCAAGGTCGGCAAGATCGCCGAAGCCCGGCGCCAAAAGAACTCATCCACTGTCGGTGAGTTGGATTCGCCCGCGGGGGAATAGGGGAGAAGAGGCGTAGCCGCCGTCCGGCGGGCCGTCGGCGCGCCATCGAAATCCCGTGCCGACCCGGCGTCGCACCCGGCCCAGCTCAAGATCCACATCAAATTAGCCGGTCTCACTATCCGGAACACATCTCAAGACCACCGGTCCCGAACTGTGAGATACTCCACTCCCCACCGGCACCACCATGTTGTAACCTCTGCTTACACCTGATCGGATTGCGCAAGGGCCAAAGACGTCCCGCCGTGCCAGACTGACACGACGGAAGGACAGCCCCTCATGGCATTCCCAGCCATACCGACCGGTCGCCCCGGCTCCTCCCGCCCCGAAGGCCGTGCCGTGGCCGAGGCCACCACGCCTGTACCGCCCGCACCGCCCGCAACCAGTGCCGCCCCGCTGTTCTCGGCGCTGCCGGCGGCGCAGGGCCTGTACGACCCGCGCGCGGAGAAGGACTCCTGCGGCGTCGCCTTCGTCGCGACGCTCACCGGGGTCCCCAGCCATTCCATCGTCGACCAGGCGCTGCAAGCCCTGGTCAACATGGAGCACCGGGGCGCGTCCGGCGCCGAGCCCTCGACCGGCGACGGCGCCGGGATCCTGGTGCAGGTCCCGGACGCCTTCCTGCGCGCGGTCCTGGCCCAGGACCAGCACACACGTTTCGACCTCCCGCCGGCCGGGCACTACGCCGTCGGAGTGGCCTTCCTGCCCACCGACGACGACGTCGCGCGGGCGGCCGAGGCCCGGATCGAGGCGATCGCGGCCGAGGAACACCTGGCCGTGCTCGGCTGGCGCGACCTTCCCACGAACCCCGAAGGGCTGGGCAAGGGCGCGCTCTCTGTCATGCCCCGGTTCCGCCAGCTCTTCGTCACCGGCACCGGTGGCGAGTCCGATATCGAACTGGACCGGCTGGCCTTCGCCCTGCGCAAGCGCGCCGAGCACGACACCGAGGTCTACTTCCCGTCCCTGAGCTCGCGCACCCTGGTCTACAAGGGCATGCTCACGACCGCCCAGCTGGAGACCTTCTTCCCGGACCTGCTGGACGAGCGCTTCACCAGCGCCATCGGCCTGGTCCACTCGCGCTTCAGCACCAACACCTTCCCGGCCTGGCCGCTGGCCCACCCCTACCGCTTCGTCGCGCACAACGGCGAGATCAACACCGTGGTCGGGAACCGCAACTGGATGCGGGCCCGGGAGTCGGGCATGGCCACGGACCTGATCGGCGGCGACCTGGACCGGCTGTTCCCGATCTGCAGCCCGAACGCCTCCGACTCCGCCTCCTTCGACGAGGTCCTTGAGCTGCTGCACCTGGCCGGCCGCAGCCTGCCGCACGCCGTGCTGATGATGATCCCCGAGGCGTGGGAGAACCACGGCGAGATGGACGCCGCCCGCCGCGCCTTCTACCAGTTCCACTCCTCCTTCATGGAGCCCTGGGACGGCCCGGCCGACATGGTCTTCTCCGACGGCACCCTGATCGGCGCCGTCCTGGACCGCAACGGCCTGCGTCCCTCGCGCTACTGGGTCACCGACGCCGGCCTGGTGGTGCTGGCCAGCGAGTTCGGCGTGCTGGACATCGACCCGGCCACCGTGGTCCGCAAGGGCCGGCTTCAGCCCGGCCGCATGTTCCTGGTGGACACCGCGGCCGGCCGGATCGTCGAGGACGAGGAGATCAAGGCCGGGCTGGCCGCCGCCGAGCCGTACGCCGAATGGCTGCACGCCGGCCGGATCAAGCTCGACAAGCTCCCCGAGCGCGAGCACATCGTGCACACCCGGGCCTCGGTCACCCGCCGCCAGCAGACCTTCGGCTACACCGAGGAGGAACTGCGGGTCCTGCTGGCCCCGATGGCCCGCACCGGCGGGGAGCCGCTGGGCTCCATGGGCTCGGACTCCCCGGTCGCCGTGCTCTCCGAGAAGCCGCGGCTGATCTTCGACTACTTCAGCCAGCTGTTCGCCCAGGTCACCAACCCGCCGCTGGACGCCATCCGGGAGGAGCTGGTCACCAGCCTGGCCAGCACCATCGGCCCGGAGACCAACCTGCTGGAGCCCAGCGCCGCGGCCTGCCGCCAGGTCGAGGTGGCCTTCCCGGTCATCGACAACGACGAGCTGGCCAAGCTGATCCACATCAACGCCGACGGCGACCTGCCCGGCCTGCGCGCGGTCACCGTCTCGGGCCTGTACCGGGTCGCCGACGGCGGACCGGCGCTGCGGGCCCGGCTGGAGGAGATCCGCGAAGAGGTCTCCAAGGCCATCGCCGCCGGCGCGCGGATCATCGTGCTCTCCGACCGGCACTCCGACGCCGAGCACGCCCCGATCCCCTCGCTGCTGCTCACCTCCGCGGTGCACCACCACCTGATCCGCGAGAAGACCCGCACCCACGTCGGCCTGGTGGTCGAGGCCGGCGACGTCCGCGAGGTGCACCACGTCGCGCTGCTGATCGGCTACGGCGCCGCCGTCGTCAACCCCTACCTGGCGATGGAGTCGGTCGAGGAGATGGCCAGCTCCGGCCACCTCGGCCTGATCGAGCCCGAACAGGCCATCAGGAACCTGATCAAGGCGCTCGGCAAGGGCGTGCTGAAGGTGATGTCGAAGATGGGCATCTCCACCGTCGCCTCCTACCGCGGCGCGCAGATCTTCGAGGCCGTCGGGCTCTCCCAGGACGTCATCGACGAGTACTTCGTCGGCACCACCAGCAAGCTCGACGGAGTCGGCCTGGACACCCTGTCCGAGGAGACGGCCCGCCGGCACGCCCGCGCCTACCCCAGGGAGTCCGGCACCCGCCGCCTGGCCCACCGCCGGCTGGAGATCGGCGGGGAGTACCAGTGGCGCCGCGAGGGCGAGCCGCACCTGTTCGACCCGGACACCGTCTTCCGGCTCCAGCACTCCACCCGCGAGAAGCGCTACGACATCTTCAAGCAGTACACCTCGCGGGTCGACGAGCAGTCCGAGCGGCTGATGACGCTGCGCGGCCTGTTCAAGATCAAGGACGGCGAGCGGGCCCCGATCCCGATCGAGGAGGTCGAGCCGGTCTCCGAGATCGTCAAGCGCTTCTCCACCGGCGCCATGTCCTACGGCTCCATCTCCTACGAGGCGCACCAGACGCTGGCCATCGCCATGAACTCGCTGGGCGCCAAGTCCAACACCGGCGAGGGCGGCGAGGACGTCGAGCGGCTGCGCGACCCCGAGCGCCGCAGCGCGATCAAGCAGGTCGCCTCCGGCCGCTTCGGCGTCACCGCGGAGTACCTGGCCGAGGCCCTGGACATCCAGATCAAGATGGCCCAGGGCGCCAAGCCCGGCGAGGGCGGCCAGCTGCCCGGGCACAAGGTCTACCCGTGGGTGGCCAAGACCCGGCACTCCACGCCCGGCGTCGGCCTGATCTCCCCGCCCCCGCACCACGACATCTACTCGATCGAGGACCTGGCCCAGCTGATCCACGATCTGAAGAACGCCAACCGCGACGCCCGCGTGCACGTCAAGCTGGTCGCCGAGGTCGGCGTCGGCACGGTCGCGGCCGGGGTGTCCAAGGCGCACGCCGACGTGGTCCTGATCTCCGGCCACGACGGCGGCACCGGCGCCAGCCCGCTCACCTCGCTCAAGCACGCCGGAGCCCCCTGGGAGCTGGGCCTGGCCGAGACCCAGCAGACGCTGCTGCTCAACGGCCTGCGCGACCGGATCGTGGTGCAGACCGACGGCCAGCTCAAGACCGGCCGCGACGTGCTGATCGCGGCCCTGCTGGGCGCCGAGGAGTACGGCTTCGCCACCGCGCCGCTGGTCGTCTCCGGCTGCGTCATGATGCGGGTGTGCCACCTGGACACCTGCCCGGTCGGCGTCGCGACCCAGAACCCCGAGCTGCGCGCGCGGTTCAGCGGCCGGCCCGAGTTCGTGGTCACCTTCTTCGAGTACCTGGCCGAGGAGGTGCGCGAGCACCTGGCCGGGCTCGGCTTCCGCTCCCTGCAGGAGGCGATCGGGCACGCCGAGCTGCTGGACACCGCCGCGGCGGTGGCGCACTGGAAGGCCTCCGGGCTCGATCTCGCCCCGCTGCTGCACGTCCCGGACCTGCCCGAGGGCACCGCGCTGCACCGCACCCGCGAGCAGGACCACGGCCTGGACAAGGCCCTGGACCACCAGCTGATCGCGGTCGCGCAGCCGGCGATCCGGGACGGCGAACCGGTCCGCGCGCAGTTCGAGATCCGCAACGTCAACCGCACCGTGGGCACCATGCTCTCGCACGAGGTGGTGAAGGTGCACCGCGGCGAAGGCCTGGCCGAGGGCACCATCGACCTGACCTTCGTCGGTTCGGCCGGCAACTCCTTCGGCGCCTTCCTGGCCCCCGGCATCACCCTGCGCTTGGAGGGCGACGCCAACGACTACGTCGGCAAGGGCCTGTCCGGCGGGCGCATTGTGGTCCGCCCGCACCGGGACGCCGAGAAGATCAACGCCGCGGCCGAGCGCAACGTCATCGCCGGCAACGTCATCGCCTACGGCGCCACCAGCGGCCGCGTGCACCTGCGCGGCACGGTCGGCGAGCGCTTCTGCGTCCGCAACTCCGGCGCCACCGCGGTCGTCGAGGGCGTCGGCGACCACGCCTGCGAGTACATGACCGGCGGCACCGTGGTCATCCTCGGGGCAACCGGCCGCAACCTGGCCGCCGGCATGAGCGGCGGCACCGCCTACGTCCTGGACCTGAAGGTCTCCCGCGTCAACTCCGAGATGGTCAACGTCGAAGCCCTCGACGCCGAAGACCGGGCCCTGCTCCACACCCTGGTCCAGGACCACTTCGAGGAGACCGGCTCCACCGTCGCCGAGGAGCTGCTGGCCGACTGGGCCGGCGGCGCCGTGGGCCGCTTCGCCAAGATCATGCCGGTCGACTACAAGCGGGTGCTCACCGCCCGCGCCGCGGCCCAGGCCGCCGGCCTTTCCGAAGAGCAGACCCTCGACAAGATCATGGAGGCCACCCGTGGCTGACCCCCGTGGTTTCCTGACCACCCCGCAGCAGCACCCCGAGCGCCGCCCGGTCACCGAGCGCGTCCAGGACTGGAAAGAGGTCTACAAGCCCGGCGGGCTCCTGCCGATCATCAGCAAGCAAGCCGGCCGGTGTATGGACTGCGGCATCCCCTTCTGCCACAACGGCTGCCCGCTCGGGAACATCATCCCGGAGTGGAACGACCTGGTGTGGAAGGGCGACTGGGAGGGTGCCTCCGAGCGGCTGCACGCGACCAACAACTTCCCGGAGTTCACCGGGCGGCTGTGTCCGGCGCCGTGTGAGACCGCCTGTGTGCTGGGCATCAACCAGCCGCCGGTGACCATCAAGAACGTCGAGGTCGCGATCATCGACCGGGCCTGGGAGGACGGGACCGTCAAGCCCCTGCCGCCCGAGCGGCTCTCCGGGCGCACCGTGGCCGTGATCGGCTCCGGTCCCTCGGGCCTGGCCGCCGCGCAGCAGCTCACGCGGGCCGGGCACACGGTCGCCGTCTACGAGCGGGCCGACCGGATCGGCGGCCTGCTGCGCTACGGCATCCCCGAGTTCAAGATGGAGAAGCGGCACCTGAACCGGCGGATCGAGCAGATGCGCGCCGAGGGCACGAAGTTCCGTCCCGGTATGCACATCGGCGTCGACCTGACCGGCGACGCGCTGCTGGCCCGCTATGACGCCATCGTGCTCGCGGTCGGCTCGACCAAGGCCCGCGATCTGGAGGTGCCGGGGCGCGATCTGGCCGGGGTGCACCAGGCGATGGACTACCTGCCCTACGCGAACAAGACCTGCGAGGGTGACTACCTGACCGCGCCGATCGACGCGTTCGGCAAGCACGTGGTGGTCATCGGCGGCGGCGACACCGGCGCGGACTGCCTGGGCACGGCCACCCGGCAGGGCGCCGCCTCGGTCACCCAGCTGGAGATCATGCCGCGGCCTACGGATGAGCGGCCCGGGCACCAGCCGTGGCCGACCTACCCGATGATCTTCCGGGTCTCCTCGGCGCACGAGGAGAACGGCGAGCGCGTCTACGCGGTGTCCACCACCGAGTTCGTCGGCGACGACAACGGCCGGGTCCAGGCCCTGAAGCTGACCGAGGTGCGGTTCGAGGGCGGCCGTCCGGTCCCGGTCGAGGGCACCGAGCGCGAGATCCCGGCCGATCTGGTCCTGCTGGCCATGGGCTTCGTCGGCCCCGAGCGCGGCAACGGCCTGATCGACCAGCTGGGCCTGGCCCTGGACGAGCGCGGCAACATCGCGCGGGACGCCGAGTACGCGACCAACGTGCCCGGTGTCTTCGTGGCCGGGGACGCCGGACGCGGGCAATCGCTGATCGTCTGGGCGATCGCCGAGGGCCGCTCGGCGGCCAGTTCGGTGGACGCCTACCTGAGCGGTGCCAGCACGCTGCCCAAGCCGATCCCGCCGACCGCGCGGCAGGTCACGGTCTGAGCGGGGGCCGACCTGAGAGCGTGGCCGCCCGCACCGCGGTCCTGTGCGGGTGGCCACCCTCGGCCACACCCGCGCAGTCCCGTGCGGGTGGCCACCCTCGGCCACACCCCGCCCGCGTCAGCCGGGCAGTTGGCGAGTAGCCTCGGTCAGCGGTTCGCCAACAGGATCAGACCAAGGATCCACAGCACCAGCGTGACGATGCCGAGCACGAACCCGGCCTGCGCCACACCGCGGTTGGTGGCCTCGCCACGGGCCACCCGGTTCAACCCGATCCGCCCGAAGATGATCGCCAGGATGCTGCACGGGCCCACCAGGAACCCGACGACACCCAGGACCAGGGCCGCGACGCCCATGCCGTTGCGGCGTCGGACCGGGGGAGCGCCGTACTCGCCGTACTCGTAGCCACGGCCGCCGCCGTAGGTCGGGAACGCTTCCGGCGGCAGCGGCGGCGGAGCCGGGTACTGCTGGCCGGGCTCGGCGTACTGCGGCGGTGGTTCGGACGGTGAGGGCTCCGCGGAATACGGGGACTGCTGGTCCCGCGCAGGCTGTTCATCATCCGCGGAGTTCTGAGGCGGGGAGGAAGGAGGCTGAGCCGGCCCTTCTGGCACCGCACCCGCGGGCTGCTCCGAGCTCAGCGGGCGCTGCGGGGCCTCGGGCTCCGCCGGCCGCCCGGTTCCCGGCTCCCCGGGTTCCGAGGCCTCCGGGGGAGGGGTTGTCGTCATGGAGGCCAATTGTCTCCGTTACACCCGGTTCATTCCATACAGACACACGGTGAACGGCGGCGGAAAGTTGTGTTCGGCGCCGTGAGAACTTGTCAGACCGGAAAAAGCTACTAACGAGTAGGACATAAGGTAGTAGGCATGCGCCGCGCGAAAATCGTTTGTACCCTGGGCCCGTCCGCCGGAACCCTAGAGCAGCTCACCGCCCTGGTGGAAGCCGGCATGAATGTGGCCCGCTTGAATCTCTCCCACGGTTCTTATGAGGACCACGAAGAGCGATATCGAAACGTCCGGCAGGTCGCCACGAATAGCGGCCAGGCCATCGGCATCCTGGTCGACCTGCAGGGGCCGAAGATCCGGCTGGGCACCTTCGCCAACGGCAAGGAGGTCCTGGCCAACGGCGCGCAGTTCACCATCACCACGCGCGACGTCGCCGGGGACGCCACCATCTGCGGTACCACGTACAAGGGGCTGCCCGGCGACTGCAAGCCCGGCGACCCGATCCTGGTCGACGACGGCAAGCTGTTCCTGGAAGTCCAGAGCGTCACCGACACCGACGTGGTGACCCGGGTGATCGAGGGCGGCCCGATCTCCAACAGCAAGGGCATCAACCTGCCGGGCGTCTCGGTCTCGGTCCCGGCGCTGTCCGAGAAGGACGAGCTGGACCTGCGCTGGGCCCTGGGCAAGCCCGAGCCCGGCCACGGCAACCCGGGTGTGCGGGCCGACATGATCGCGCTGTCCTTCGTCCGGGACGCCGTCGACATCGAGCGGGTCCACGAGATCATGGACGAGGTCGGGCACCGGGTGCCGGTGATCGCCAAGATCGAGAAGCCGCAGGCCGTGGCCAACCTGGACGCCATCGTGGACGCCTTCGACGCCATCATGGTGGCCCGCGGCGACCTGGGCGTGGAGCTGCCGCTGGAGCAGGTCCCGATGGTGCAGAAGCGCTGCATCACGCTGTCCCGGCGCAACGCCAAGCCGGTCATCGTGGCCACCCAGATGCTGGACTCGATGATCACCAACTCCCGGCCGACCCGCGCCGAGGTCTCCGACGTGGCCAACGCGGTGCTGGACGGCACCGACGCGGTGATGCTCTCGGCCGAGACCTCGGTCGGCGCCTACGCGGTCCAGACCGTGGAGACCATGGCCAAGATCATCACCGCGGCCGAGGAGGAGACCCTGGCCGCCGGCCTGAAGCCGGCCCTGAGCAAGCCGCGCACCAAGGGCGGCGCCGTGGCCCGGGCCGCGGCCGAGCTCGGCGAGAACCTGTACGCCAAGTACCTGATCGCCTTCACCGAGAGCGGCGACACCGCCCGCCGGCTGTCCCGCTACCGTCCCCCGACGCCGGTGATCGCCTTCACCCCGCACAACGAGATCCGCAACCAGCTCGCCCTGAGCTGGGGGATCCGCACCTTCTGCAGCCCGGAGGTGGACCACACCGACGAGATGGTGCGCCAGGTCGACACCGAGCTGCTGCAGCTGGAGCTGTGCAAGCCCGGCGACACCGTGGTCATCATCGCCGGCTCCCCGCCCGGGATCCCCGGCTCCACCAACGCGGTGCGCGTGCACCGCGTGGGCGACGCCATCACCGGTGCCGCACCGGCCTACCGCGAGGCGCACTGACCGCGGCCGGGCCCCGGCCCGCGGCCCGGTGCGGAATCGCCCCGCCGCAGACGGATTTTCGCGCCACGGCGCCTTCCTCGGACCTGATCGGGTCCGGGGCGGGCGCCGCTGTTGCTCGCGGGCCGACCGGCTCGCGAGCGAATTGTCAGCTCCCGAACTGCTTGTCCGCGAACTGCTTGTCCCTGAGTGGCTTGTTCGTGGACTGTTTGTCCGTGGACTGCCCTGCTGTGAACTCCCTTGCCCCCACACGAAAAAACCCGCCCGCCGGAACGGCGAACGGGTTCGGGTATTTCAGAAGTGCTCCGGGTGGGACTCGAACCCACACTGAATGGTGTTTGAGACCATCTTCTCTGCCGATTGGAATACCGGAGCATCGATCGGGCGAAAATCGGCCATCCGTTCCCCACGGATGACTGTGATCACCTGCGTCACAGCATACCGGACCGGCGACCGCCCCCCGCAACCAGTTCTGGCGCAGGTAGGCTCGTACCGAAACGAATACCCGGCACCGCCGCCTAGTGAGGACCCCATGACCACCGAGCCGACCCGCACCCGCCGAGTGATCATCGCCGAGGACGAGGCGCTGATCCGCCTGGACCTGAAGGAGATGCTCCAGGAGGAGGGGTACGAGGTCGTGGCCGAGGCTTCCGACGGCGCCGCCGCGGTCCGCCTGGCCGAGGAGCACCGCCCGGACCTGTGCATCTTCGACGTGAAGATGCCGGTGCTGGACGGGATCACCGCCGCCGAGCAGGTGATCGAGGCGCGGATCGCGCCGGTGCTGATCCTCACCGCCTTCTCCCAGCGCGACCTGGTGGAGCGGGCGGCCGAGGCCGGGGTGATGAACTACCTGGTCAAGCCGTTCACCAAGGACAAGCTGGTACCGGCCATCGAGATCGCCGTCTGTCGGCACACCCAGCTGACCGCGCTGGAGGGCGAGGTCGCCGACCTGGCCTCGCGGCTGGAGACCCGCAAGCTGGTGGACCGGGCCAAGGGCATCTTGCAGACGGTGCACGGGATGACCGAGCCGGAGGCGTTCCGCTGGATCCAGAAGACCTCGATGGACCGGCGGATGACCATGAAGGAAGTCGCCGAGGTGGTCATCAGCGGGTCGACGGCGGTCGGCTCCCCGGCACCCGGCGGTGCGACCCCGGCCAAGGCGGAGTGAGCCGCGCCAAGGCGGAGTGCGCCCCGCGAAGGCTCAAATAACGATCTTACGAACCGGCCGGCGGCTGTGACGGGTGTCACGGCGCCGGCCGTCGGCTTTTCCCCGGGGCGAGGGCTCCGGCGCACCGTCCGCGGCCCCGGAATCCGTAACATGCCAGTACCTTGAGCACTGATTACCGACCCTGCGATGACCCCGTCACCACGGGCCGTGAAGATCAACGCACCTCAAAACCGCGCGCGCTCGCCGGGCGGGCCACTACCGGGCATTTGGCTCTGGTCGGGGCCTCACGCCGGTTGGTAACGAGAGCATCACGCGATCTCCGACCCCCTCCCCACGGGTGACGAACAGCACTAGCCTTCCCATCACCCATGTGGTGACCGCGTGAATTCGGACGAGTACCAAATGCCCATACGGCTGATGCCCGTCCGACGATCAGGGAGGATCTGCAAAGTGCGGACCATCAACCGAGTGCGGGCCGGCGCTGTTATTGCCGCGGGCGTGTTCGCACTTTCGGCTTGTGCGGGAAGCTCGACGAAGTCCGGGGGCGGCTCTACGTCGAGTTCGACCGGGAGCGGGAGCTCCACGTCGGCCGCCAATAACGGCAAGCCCACGCTGGAAATCGGCGTGCAGGGCCCGTTGTCCGGTGCCAACCAGGCCCTGGGCCTGAACATCGACTGGGGCGTCAAGCTCGCCGTCCAGCAGGAGAACGCCAAGGGCGACCTGCCGTTCAACCTCGCGGTCAAGGAGGCTGACGACCAGGGCCTGCAGAACAACGGCGCGGACGAGGCGAACCTGCTGATCCAGGACCAGAAGGTGATGGGCGTCGTCGGCCCGGCCTTCTCCGGTCCGACCGCCGCGGCCGGCGCGCTGTACTCCACGGCCAACCTGGTGGCGATCAGCCCCTCGGCGACCGCCCCCAAGCTGACCGCCTCCGGCTTCAAGACCTTCTACCGGGTTGTCGCCAACGACAACATCCAGGGCAAGGCCGCCGCCGACTACATGGCCAAGGCCCTCAAGGCCAGCAACGTCTTCGTGGTCGATGACAAGTCGCAGTACGGCCAGGGCCTGTCCACCGCCATCGTCGCCGAGCTGAAGGCCGACGGCGTCACCGTCGAGACCGACAGCGCGCAGGCCGGTACCCAGGACTACTCGCAGCTGGCCTCCAAGGTCGCCTCTTCCGGCGCCAAGGCCATGTACTACGCGGGCTACTACGCCGACGGCGGCGTGTTCGCCAAGGCGCTGAAGTCCGCCGGCTACAACGGCACGATGATGTCCGGCGACGGTTCCAAGGACCCGAACTTCATCACCACCGCCGGCAAGGACGCCGCCGAGGGCTGGCAGTTCACCTGCGCCTGCCTGGACGCCGGGACCAACCCGAAGTACGCGGCCTTCGTCTCGGCCTACAAGCAGTTGGCCAACGCCGAGCCCGGCACGTACTCCATCGAGGGCTACGACGCGGCGAACACCATCATCAGTGTCCTGAAGGGCCTGAACACCGCCACCCCGACCCGCCAGGCGGTGGCCGACGCGGTGGGCAAGGTGGACTACCAGGGACTGTCGAAGGAGGTCAAGTTCACCTCCACCGGTGACATCTCGACCACCGCGGTGTACGTCTACCAGATCAAGAGCGGTGTGATCACGCTGCTCGGCGACGTCAACACGCTGGTCGGCGGCAGCTGATCCGAGATCGCAGCCGGTGTCCCGCCCCAGCGGCGGGACACCGGCGCCCCGCCGGTCTGCTGGCGCCCGGGTCACCCGGCCCGATCGCACCGGACAAGGACTCCCGCGAGCCGTGGCCCGTCAGGTTCCACTGCGGGCCACGGCTCTCGCGTGATTTCGGGCCGTCCCCGCCACCCTGACGCCTCCTGCACAGGAAGCTTTTTATGTACTTCACCCAACACTTCTGGGAACTGCTGTTCCAAGGGATCAGGCTAGGCTCCCTCTACGCCCTGATCGCCATCGGCTACACGATGGTCTACGGCGTGCTCCAACTGATCAACTTCGCCCACAGCGAGGTGTTCATGTCCGGCGCTCTGGGCGGCGTGTTCATGCTCACCGCGCTGGCCGGCACCAACGGCAACATCCCCAGCGGCTTCTCAGCCTTCGAATACACGGCCCTGGCCCTGATAGCCGGCGCCGTGGTCAGCGCCGCGGTGGCCTTCTCCCTGGAGCGGGTCGCCTACCGGCCGCTGCGTAAACGGCACGCGCCGAAACTGGTGTATCTGATCACCGCGATCGGTGCCTCGATCTTCCTGTACAACCTGGCCGGCAAGCTGTTCGGCCGGAACAACCTGCAGGTTCCGGAGTCCTTCCACTCCGGTCCGGTGTTCGTGCTCCCGGGCAGCGGCCCGTCCGGACCGCGCACCGTGAAGACCCTGGACGTCCTGATCATCGCCACCGCGTTCGTCATGATGATCGTGCTGGACCTGGTGATCAACCGCACCAAGCTGGGCTCCGGCATCCGGGCGGTGGCCCAGGACGCCGAGACCGCGCAGCTGATGGGCGTGGACGTCGGCAAGGTGATCTCCCGGACCTTCATCATCGGCGGCCTGCTGGCCGGCGTCGGCGGCGTGCTGTACGCCATGTTCCACGCCGTGAGCTACACGATGGGCTTCATCCCGGGCATCAAGGCGTTCACCGCCGCGGTGCTCGGCGGCATCGGAAACGTGCGCGGTGCCATGCTCGGCGGTCTGCTGCTGGGCATTGTGGAGAGTTTCAGCCAGGGCATCATCCCCAATGGCTTGGAATGGGTGGACGTGGTCTCCTTCGTGGTGCTGGTCGTGGTGCTGCTGATCCGGCCGACCGGCATCCTGGGCGAGCGGACGGGGAGGGCGGCGTGAGCACGACCTCGATCTCCGAGCTGTCGGCACAGGTCCGGCGGCTGCGCAAGCAGGACGCCTGGTGGAAGAACCCGATGCTGGGCCGGCTGGCCATCATCTTGGCGCTGGTGCTGGTCCTGAGCATCCTGACCAACCAGGTGCAGGGCTCCTCGTCCGACTACACGCTGCTGTTCAAGAGCAGCTGGTTCTCCAGCCGCGGCGCCCAGTACGTGATCGGCGGCGTGCTGATCTGGATCATCGCCGAGGCCTGGCGGATCCAGGGCCTGCGCCGGATAGCCGGGCAGACCATCAGTGTGGCCGGCCGGCGGACCGCGCTCATCGTGCCGCGCTCGTTCACCAGGCAGTACTCACGCCTGGCCGGGTTCTTCAGGTGGCTGATCCCGAACAGGTGGTTCCGGCGGGTCCTGGTGCTGGCCGTGGTGGCTGTGGCGATCTTCCTGCCGTACCTGGGCCTGTTCACCCTGCCGTACTTCCAGTCCGTGCTGGCCGGCCAGGTCGGCGTGTATGTGCTGGCCGCGCTCGGGCTGAACGTGGTGGTCGGCTGGGCCGGCCTGCTGGACCTGGGCTACATCGCGTTCTTCGCGATCGGCGCGTACACCACCGCGATCCTGTCCGGCAAGCTCCCGGTGGGCGCCGACGGCAACCCCGAGGCGCACCCGCCGATCCACCTGAACCTGTTCTTCGCCTTCCCGATCGCGGTCGTGCTGACGATGACCGCCGGTCTGATCCTGGGCGCCCCGACGCTGCGGCTGCGCGGCGACTACCTGGCGATCGTGACGCTGGGCTTCCATGAGATCGTGCTGCAGCTGGCCAAGAACAACCCGCACAACCTGACCAACGGCCCGTTGGGCGCGACCGGGATCTCCACGTTCCGCTTCAACCTGTTCGGCGTCCACTACGACTGGAACCCCACGGACTCCAAACCGTACTGGTTCCTGGCGATCGGGCTGATCCTCATCGTGGTCTTCGCCTTCCGCCGACTGGAACACTCCAAGGTCGGCCGGACCTGGACCGCGATCCGCGAGGACGAGGTGGCCGCGGCCGCCTCGGGCGTGCCGACCGTGAAGTACAAGCTGATGGCCTTCATGATCGGCGCTTCCACCTCCGGCTTCGCCGGCGTGCTGGCGACGGCGAAGATCACCGCGATCACCCCGGACAACTTCCCACTCCAGCTGTCCATCTTCGTGCTCGCCTACGTCATCTTCGGCGGCATGGGCTCGCTGACCGGCGTGATCGTCGGCGCCTCGCTGATGACCTTCCTGCCGTTCTTCCTGCAAGGCCCACCCTCGTGGTTCAACAGCGGTAAACCGGTGGTGGACCCCAAGGACATCCCGATGTGGGTCGGCGCGGTGCTGCTGACCATGATGATCTTCCGGCCGCAGGGCCTGATCCCGTCCAAACGCCGGGCCCAGGAACTGGCCCAGGCCGAGCACGGGGTCGGCGACGCGGACGCGATGACCGAGCCGGCGGAAGGAGTGGCACCGTGACCACGCACAGCACGATCGTCCCGCAGCCGCCGGCCCCCGCCGACGCCCCGGTCCTGCGGGCCGACGGCATCACGCTCCGCTTCGGCGGTCTGACCAGCCTGGACGGCGTCGGCCTGACCCTGAACCGGGGCGAGATCCTGGCGGTGATCGGCCCCAACGGCGCCGGCAAGACCTCGCTGTTCAACAGCCTGACCGGCGTCTACCTGCCGCAGGAGGGCACGATCGAGTTCCTGCCGGCCGGCGGGGCGGTGGTCCCGCTGGTGCACAACAACGTGCTCGGGCGCCGGGTCAGCCGCAAGCCGCACCTGGTGAACCGCGCGGGTATCTCGCGCACGTTCCAGAACATCCGCCTGTTCAACGCCCTGACGGTCCTGGAGAACGTCCAGATCGCCGCCGAGACCCGCAGCGCGTCGGGCCCGATCGGCGTCATGCTGGGCCTGCCCCACAACCGCCGCAACGAGCGCGAGGCCCGCAGGCACTCCCGCGAGATGCTGGACTTCGTGGGCCTGAGCGGCAAAGAGCAGAACATCGCCGGCTCGCTGTCCTACGGCGACCAGCGCCGCCTGGAGATCGCCCGGGCCATGGCCAGCAACCCCAAGGTGCTCCTGCTGGACGAGCCGGCGGCCGGCACCAACCCCTCGGAGAAGCTGGGCCTGGCCCAGCTCATCACCCGCATCAACACCGAGCTGGGCATCAGCATCCTGCTGATCGAGCACGACATGCGCCTGGTGATGTCGGTCGCGCACCGCATCACGGTGCTGAACTTCGGCAAGGTGATCGCCTCCGGCGCTCCCGCCGAGGTGCAGCAGAACCCGGCGGTGATCGAGGCCTACCTCGGGAGCGACGCGGCTGAGGAGGCGGCGGAGGCGGCTGCGGCGGCTGACGCGGCTGCCGGGGACGGGGCCGGTACTGAGGCTTCAGCTGCCGAGCTGCCGGCGTCCGATCTGGGCGATGGCGATGCGAAGGCTGATGTGGTTCCCGATGCCGCCGAGGCCTCGACCGCTGATGCTGAGGTGGCTGGCGCGGCTGAGGCCGGTGCCGATGCTCCGGCTTCCGATGCCGCCGAGGCTTCGGCTGCTGAGGTTTCGACTGCTGAGGCCGAGGCGTCGGCTGCGGAATCCGGCGAGTCGGAGTCTGCCGCCGAATCTGGCGCGGTGGAGTCTGCGGCCGAATCCGGCGCGGCGGAGTCTGCGGCCGAATCCGGCACCGAGGCGTCGGCGGCTGAGTCTTCGGCCACTTCGGCCGAATCGGCGCAGCTGTCCGAGGCCGAGTCGGCTGCTGAGTCTTCGGCGACCTCCGCGGAGTCCGCTCAGCTGGCCGAGGCCGAGGCTGAACCTGATGCCGATGCCGATGCCGATGCCGAACCGGATGCCGAATCTTCAGCCGAGCCCCCGGCCAAGCGATCCCCATCCGAATCCCCGGCCCGCGACACCACCGAGGAGGGCTCCGCGTGAGCGACCAGGCGTCGACCATCCCCGCCCCGCGCACCGAGGCGTCCCCTTCCGACAACGCCGCGCTCCTGGAGCTGAGCTCGGTCGAGGTCGCCTACGGCGGCATCGTCGCGCTGAAGGGCATCGACCTGGAGGTCCGGCAGGGCGAGATCGTGGCCCTGCTCGGCGCGAACGGCGCCGGCAAGACCACCACCCTGCGGACCGTCTCGGGCCTGCTCAAGCCGCGCTCGGGCGAGGTCCGGTACGCCGGGGAGGCCCTGACCGGCATCCCGGCGCACAAGATCGTCCAGCTGGGCATCGGCCACTCCCCGGAAGGCCGCCGCATCTTCTCCCGGATGACCGTCCTGGAGAACCTGCAGATGGGCGCCTACCGCTTCAAGTCGGTGTCCCAGAAGGACCTGGACCAGGTCTTCGAGCTGTTCCCGCGGCTGCAGGAGCGCCGCACCCAGCTCGGCGGCAACCTGTCCGGCGGCGAGCAGCAGATGCTCGCCATCGGCCGGGCCATGATGGGCCAGCCCGCGCTCCTGCTGCTCGACGAACCCTCGATGGGCCTGGCCCCGCTGATCGTGGCCCAGATCTTCGAGATCATCGAGCGCATCAACGCCCTGGGCACCACCATCCTGCTGGTGGAACAGAACGCGGCCCAGGCGCTGAAGCTGGCGCACCGGGGCTACGTCCTGGAAACCGGCGAGGTCGTGATGAGCGCCCCGGCCGGCGAGCTGCTGAACGACCCGCGCATCCGCGAGGCCTACCTCGGCGAGACCGCCGAGTAGGAGCGGCAGTACAGCTGGCAGAACAACAGGCCGTGGTCCCCGATGCCTTACCCGGCAAGGGGATCACGGCCTGTCTTTACCTCTAGCCCAACCGCCCCGAAGCCGCCCGCAGGAACTCAGCCCGCCGCCGGCCAGAGCAGGCGGTAGACGCTACGCGCTCACCCGGTCCCGCAAGCCACCTGCATCATCTCCGTGACCAGCCCCGGCCGCAGTGCCGCCAAGGACGTCTGCTCCGAGGAACCACTGTTCCCAGGGCCTGAACCCGCCATCTGGCCCGTGATCTCCACCCCGCCCATGCCGCCGTTCCACGCCGGTGGGTGCGTGCAGTCGGTGACGTGCCAATGGGTGGCCAGGCGGGCCGTCTGGCCCGGAGTGACGACCACCGGCAGCCCGGAGGCGGTGATGGTGACGCCCGTCTGCCTGGACGCCGGGTCCTGCACGTTCCACGTCGCTATCCCCGCGGCCTCGATCGTGAACGTCAGGTCGAAGCCCTGCGGATCGGCGGGCGCGCCGATCGGCTGCGTCGTGTCGATCGCCGTGACGGCGAACGCGCTGCCGGAGTTCCCGGCCACGGCGCCGGGCCCGGCACAGATCGCAGTCTGCTGACGCGTGTAGTCGTCCCACAGGGTGTCAGAGAGCGGATAGGCGTAGTCGCGCCGGACGTTCGGATCCTGCGGGGTGCTGACGCTGTACCGGATCGTCACGGGCAGCACCGGCAGGGGTTGCCCGTCGCAGCCGTATGGCAGCGTCACCGGCACCGACACCGTGGTCCCGCCGTTCAGGGCCTGAGCCGGCCACGCCGTCGCCGAGCCGATCCGCGTCCCCACCGCGTCCCACAGCTCGGCGCTGACCACGCTCAGCCGGGTCGCCGAGCCGTTGGTCAGCTCCAGGCCCAGCACCGCGTGGTCGACGCTGTCGTCGTCCGTGAGCGAGGTGGTGCTCAGCCGCACCTTGTAGAGGTCGGCGTCCACTTGCGAGGGGGGCGGGTTCGGCTGCGGCGTCGCCCGCCGCGCGCCGGTCGTCGGCCACACCACGAAAGCCAGCACGACGGCCACGGCGAGCGCTCCGGCGATCTGCAGGCCGCGGGGGAGCCGGGCGATCAGCGACGGTACGGCGTCGTCACCGTCGATGGTCTCGAACCCGCTGGCGGCGCAGTTCGGTTCGCCGCCCTCCGCCAGCCGCTCGTCGTCGAACTCGTCGTCCAGCTCGACGACGAGTTCGAACTCCGCGGGGTCCGGCTCCCCGGCCGCGTCGGGCGCGCCGCCGCCCGAGGGGTCCCCCCTGCCTGGTCCCATGGACGCATTGTCCGTCGTGGATCAGCCGGGCACCAGAGGATCAGCGACTCCGGTGTTCCGGTCGGCAATATCGCTCCAGCCGCCGCTATCCCTTCACCAGACACGTGATCCGGCTGGTGCAGCAGCGGCGCCCGGACTCGTCGGTGATCACGATCTCGCTGACCACCAGCGTCCGCCCGGCGGACAGCACCCGGCAGGTGCCGGTGACCCGGCCCTCTTTGGCCGAGCGGTGGTGGGTGGCGTTGATGTCCACGCCGACCACCTGCTTGTCCGGGCCGGCGTGCAGCGCGGCCATCAACGAGCCCAGGGTCTCGGCCAGCACCACCGAGGCGCCGCCGTGCAGCAGACCGTAGACCTGGGTGTTGCCGGCCACCGGCATGGTGCCGACGATCTCCTCCTTGGTCGCGGAGGCGATGACGATGTCCATGCGCTCGGTCAGGTGGCCGGCGCCGACCTCGTTGAACATCGCCGCGATCTGCTCGGCCTCGGACACCTGGCTGTTCTGGTCTATCGACATCGCGGGGCCTCTTTCGGGGAGCTGGGCTGGGGCATTCGCGGGCGGGGCCCGGGTTTTCGCGGGCCGGGCCCGGGCTTTCGGGGGCCGGACCCGGGCGCGGAAAACTACACCACATTAACTGCAACGTGTTACAGCCAGCCTAACCACCGCCGAGTTGCCCCGGCCTGTCGGTACCTCGCCCTAGGATTCATACCGTGAGCCCCGCCAAGAAGACCGCCGAAAAGACCTCCGCGTCCACCGCGACCCGCCCCGTCCTGCTGCTGTTGGACGGCCACTCGCTGGCGTACCGGGCGTACTACGCGCTGAAGGAGGCGGATCTGCGCACCACCACCGGCCAGCCCACCGGCGCGGTGCAGGGGTTCACGTCGATGCTGATCAACACGCTGCGCGACGAGCAGCCGACGCACGTCGCCGTGGCCTTCGACGTCTCGCGCCAGACCTTCCGCACCGAGAAGTTTCCCGAGTACAAGGCCAACCGCTCGGCCTCCCCGGACGACTTCAAGAGCCAGATCGGCCTGATCGACGAACTGCTCGACGGCCTCGGGATCACGGTGATCCGCAAGGAGGGCTTCGAGGCGGACGACGTCATCGCCACCCTGACCACCCAGGCCGCCGCCGACGGCTACGAGGTCCGGATCCTCACCGGCGACCGCGACTCGCTCCAGCTGGTCACCGAGGACGTGACCGTGCTCTACCCCAAGCGCGGCGTGTCGGACCTGTCGCGCTTCACCCCGACCGCGGTCCAGGAGAAGTACGAGCTGACGCCGAAGCAGTACCCCGACTTCGCGGCCCTGCGCGGCGACCCGTCGGACAACCTGCCGAACATGCCCGGCGTGGGGGAGAAGACCGCCGCGAAGTGGATCCGCGAGTTCGGCTCGCTGGCCGATCTGGTGGCGCGCGCCGACGAGGTCAAGGGCAAGGCCGGGGAGACGCTGCGGGGGCACCTGGAGCAGGTGCGCCTCAACCGCGAGCTCACCGAGCTGGTCCGGGACGTGCCGCTGGAGCAGGGCCCGACCGACCTGGCCTGGACCTCCGAGGGCGACCCGGAGGCGGTGTACCAGCTGTTCGACACGCTGGAGTTCTCCACCTCGATGCGGGACCGGGTGGCGCCGCTGCTGGCCTCCGGTGCCGACGCCGAAGCGGTCGGCGACGCCGTGGAGCTGGAAGGCCAGGTGCTCCAGACCGGGGAACTGGCCGACTGGCTGGCCGCCAACGCCACCGGCGACGGCGCCACCGGCGTGGCGGTGCGGGGCCGCTGGAGCCACGGCACCGGCGAGGTCGAGGGCCTGGCCTTCGCGACCGCCGCCGGCACCGCCGCGTACGTCGACGTCACGCAGCTGGACCCGGCCGACGAGCAGGCGCTCGCGGCATGGATGGCCGATCCGCGGCGGGCCAAGGTGCTGCATGACGCCAAGGGCCCGACCCTGGCGCTGGCCGCGCGCGGCCTCACGCTGGCCGGTGTGGTCGCCGACACCGCGCTGGAGGCCTACCTGGCGCAGTCCGGCCGCCGCTCCTTCGACCTGGAGCCGCTGGCCGAGGAGGTGCTGGGCCGCCGCCTGTCGCCCGGGGACGCCGACGCCCAGGGCACGCTGTTCGCCGACGAGGACGCCGAGGCCGAGCGTCAGATGAGTGCCGCGCACGCGGTGCTGGACCTGGCCGACGCGCTGCGCGAGAAGCTGGCCGACACCGGCGCCGGGCAGCTGCTGACCGACATCGAGCTGCCGCTGGTCGGGGTGCTGGCCGAGATGGAGAAGGTCGGGATCGCCATCGACACCCGGCTGTTCCAGGAGCTGGAGAAGGGCTTCACCACCGAGGCGGCCGAACAGGTCGTCCAGGCCCGCGATCACGCCGGCGTCGAGAACCTGAACCTGGGCTCGCCCAAGCAGCTGCAGGAAGTGCTGTTCGAGACCCTGGGCATGCCCAAGACCAAGAAGATCAAGACCGGCTACACCACCGACGCCGACGCCCTGGCCTGGCTCCAGGTCCAGACCCAGCACCCGTTCCTGGACCACCTGCTGCGCTGGCGCGAGGTGAACCGGCTCAAGACGGTGGTCGAGGGCCTGTCGAAGTCGGTGTCGGACGACGACCGCATCCACACCACCTACAACCAGATGATCGCCGCCACCGGCCGGCTGTCCTCGGTGGACCCGAACCTGCAGAACATCCCGATCCGCACCCTGGAAGGGCAGCAGATCCGCAAGGCGTTCATCGCCGGCGCCGACTACGAGTCGCTGATGACGGCCGACTACAGCCAGATCGAGATGCGCATCATGGCGCACCTGTCCGAGGACGCCGGCCTGATCGACGCCTTCACCTCCGGCGAGGACCTGCACAACACCGTCGCCTCCAAGGTCTTCGACGTCGACGCCACCGCCGTCGAACCCGAACACCGCCGCCGCATCAAGGCCATGAGCTACGGCCTGGCCTACGGCCTGTCCGCCTTCGGCCTGTCCCAGCAGCTCGGCATCGAGACCTCCGAAGCCGGCAAGATGATGGACGACTACTTCCAGCGCTTCGGCGGCGTCCGCGACTACCTGCACGAAGTGGTGGTCCAGGCCCGCGCCACCGGCTACACCGAGACCATGTTCGGCCGCCGCCGCTACCTCCCCGACCTGGCCAGCGACAACCGCCAGCGCCGCGAGATGGCCGAGCGCATGGCCCTGAACGCCCCCATCCAGGGCTCGGCCGCGGACATCATCAAGGTGGCGATGATCCGCGTCCGCGACGCCCTCCGCGAGGAGCAGCTGAAGTCACGGATGCTGCTCCAGGTCCACGACGAACTGGTGCTGGAGATCGCCCCCGGCGAGGCCCAGCGCGCTGAGGAACTGGTGCGGCGGGAGATGGCGGCGGCCGCCGAGCTGCGGGTACCGCTGGACGTTTCGGTCGGGGTGGCGGCCAACTGGGCGGATGCCGCGCACTAGGCGCTGCTGCTTGGTTGGTTGCTAGGTTGGTCCGCTGGTTGGTGGGTGCTGCTCTTGATCGGGCGCTTGTTGCGAGGTGTGTTTGCGCCATGCGCGGATATCGCCCACATGCATCGCCTACGTGCGTTACCTACGTACTCTGCGCCACCGCGCCCACCGCCTGCGGATCATCCTCCACCTCAGCCACCACCGCGGTGACCTCGCCCGCCGTCCGCGCCGTCAAGCACACCGTCACCGACACCGTCGCGGTCGCCAGCGTCGACGCCGCCGCGGCCGTCACGATCGCGCCCGCCGACCCGTGCGCGAAGCCCACGATCACCGTCGTCTCCAGCACGATCCCGCCGAGCACCACCGCCGACACCGCGTGCGAGCGCCGCGCCACCCCGTCCAGCAGCGCCAGGTTCACCAGCGCCAGCAACGCTCCCACGCTCGTGAACAGCCAGCCGTCCGCGCCCAGGTCGAACCCGCCCGGTGTGGCGTACTTGTCCCCGAACGCCAGCCCGATCAGCGGATCGCCGCCCACGCCCGCGAGCGCGATCCCCAGCACCCCGATCCCGCCGGTCAGCGCCAGCGCCACCGACAGCGCCCGGCGCCGTTCGGTCGGCCGCGCCAGCCGCGGGTACGCGAGCATCGCCACGAAACTCGGCGCGAAGAACGCCGCCCGCGCCAGCAGTGCGCCGGTGTTGTAGCGTCCCAGGTCCCCGTCGGTCAGGTACCGGCTGGCCAGCAGCGTGTCGAGCACCGTCAGCAGCAGGATGCCGCCGAGCCCGCCGGTCGCCCGCAGCACTTCCGTCAGATAGCCGCTGTGTCCGAGGTGGTGTTCGGCGACCCGCTGGGCTGCCGCCTCCACCGGTCCGGTCGCCGCCGCTGTGGTCTGACCGGCGTGACGGGTCTGACCGGCCTGACCGGCCTGACCGGCCTGACCGGCCTGACCGGCCTGACCGGCTTCGGTGTCCATCGCGATCACCGTGTCCATCGCGACCACCATGTCCATCGCGTCGATCGGGCCCGCCGCCGGCGAACCGGCCTCCGCCCCACTCGCAACCTCCCGCAGCAACCACCGCCCCGCCACCGCCGCGAACGCCCAAGCCGCCGTCTGCACCGCCATCACCGTCGTCGGCGACGACTGCGCCGAAGCCGCCGCGGCCCCGATCACCAACCGCGACCCCTGCGCCGCCAGATACAGCAGGGTCATCGTCATGAACCGCGACGTCCCCTGCGCGATCCCCAAGTACGACGCGAACACCGTGTTCGCCGCCAACGACACCCCCGTCCACACCACGCCCCCGACCGTCACCGACGGCAACAACGCCGCGATCGCCGGAGCCAGCGCCATGAACAAGGCGGCCACCCCGATCCCGACCGCGAACCCCCGCCACCGCAAGCCGCGCACCAAAGCCCCGCGCGCCGCCGGCGACGCCTCCGCGACCACCGCCAACCGCCGCGCGTTGATCGCCTGCACCGCCAGCCCCGGCACGGTCCCGATCAGGAACACCGACAGCAGCGTCCCCAACTCCGCGTACCCGCCGGGCCCCAGGCCCCGCGACAGCACCAGGTTGAACCCGTACGCCAACACGTTCCCGAGCCCGGTCCCGACCGCCACCAGCAGCCCGGCCGACGCGCGGCCACCCCCGCCTCCGCCGCGCGCGCTCCTGCCTTCGCGGGGCAGGCTCCCACCCCCGCGGCGTGCGCCCGCGACCTCGACGGCCGAACTTCCCCGCTCGTCCCTGGCCTTGCGGAGCATCGACGTCCCTCCGGTGCAGTGCCGCGCGCTGTCGCCCGAGCTGTCCGCTGTCCTTTGAGCGGTCACGCTAGACGTCGCCGAAGCCGAAGCACGACCAACCGGCGCCCGTCCGAGTGAACTTCGCTCCCGGATGCCCGCCGACGGCGCGCCACATCCCCAGAACCCCCGCGCCGGCCACGTCGCCCCGTACGATCAAAGTTCGGTCCGCGACCCTCGCCCGAACGGCGCCGTCGCACGTGTCGCCCGCCGCCGCGCGTCGTTGTATCGCAGTGCACTTAGCCATCCTGAACTGGCGCGACCCCTGGCAGCAGACCGCCGGGGGAGCGGAGGCCTTCGCCTACGAGGTCGCCCGCGGCTTCGTGGAACGCGGCGACACCGTCGACTTCCTGACGTCCCGCGAACCGGGCCAACCACGCCGCGAGCTCCGCGACGGAATCAGATGGCTGCGACGCGGCGGACGCTGGTCGGTCTACCCCGCCGTCCTCGCACACTTGATCAGGGTTCGATTATGCGGGCCCGCATACGACTTCGTGATCGACTGCCAGAACGGCATCCCCTTCTTCTCACCACTGGCCCTGTCCCGACGCCGCACCGGCCTCGCGCTCGTCGTCCACCACGTCCACGACGAGCAGTTCGGCACCCACTTCAGCCGCCCGCTCGCCGCCTTGGGACGCTGGCTGGAGGGTCCGGCGGCGCGGCGGGTCTACCGACGGCACCAGGCGGTGGCCGTATCGGAGTCCACCATCGCGGCGATGCGGACCCGACTGCGCTGGACCGGGCCGATCGTGCTCGTGCCCAACGGCGTTACGAGAGAAGGGTTTCCGGCCTCCTCTTTAACTCCAGCCTTAACCCTGGCCTTACGTCCAGCCCCACCTTCAGCCCTACCCACTGCCCCACCTCTGGCGCCCCCGCGACTCGTCGCGGTCGGCCGGCTGGTACGCCACAAGCGCCTGGAACACATCGTCCACCTCGCCGACGACCTGGCCGAGACCTGGCCCGGCATCGAAGTCCACATCGTCGGCCGCGGCCCCGACGAGCCCCGGATCCGCGCCGCCGCCTCCCTGCTCCGCCACGCCGCCCGCGTCCACATCCACGGCCACCTGCCCGCCGAAGCCAAGAACGCGTTGGTGGCGACGTCCGCACTCCACCTGTCCGCCTCCCAAGGCGAGGGCTGGGGCCTGTCGGTCCTGGAGGCCGCCGCGCTGGGCGTGCCGACCGTCGCCTACGACGTCGACGGCCTGCGCGACGCCATCCGCGACGGCGTCACCGGCTGGCTCGTCGCCCCCGGCGCCACGCTCGCCGACACGGTGTCCTCGGCGCTGAAGGAGCTGGACGCCGACCCGGCGCTCGCCTCCGAGATGCGGTCGTCGTGCATCGCGTGGGCCGCCGAGTTCGACTGGGACCGTACCCGCAACGCGATGGCGCAGTTGGCGGTCAGGAACTCGCGCAGCCCCGGCACCCGCACGATCGCGTGAGCCCACGCGGGGTGATAGCGCGGGAAGACGGCCAGCCTCTGCACCGCCCCATCCCGCTCCGCCTCCCGCACCCACCCCAGCACCCGCCCGACCGAGAGCGGGAAGAGCGACGTGCCGTACCGATTGGTCGGGGGAGCGCCACGCCGCCGCTCATACCGCCGCGCCGCCCACTCGCCCCCGAGGTAGTGCCACGGCGAGGTCTCGTGCCCGCCCAACGGCCCCAGCCAGTTGGTGAAGCACACGAACACCACCCCGCCCGGCCGCGTGACCCGCACCATCTCCTGAAGCATCCGCCGCGGCTCCACCACATGTTCGAGCACGTTGGACGAAAAGCAGACATCGACGACCCCATCCCGCACCGGCAACGCCGCCGCATCGCCACACACATCCCCGACCGCCCGCAGATCCACCGACAGGTACCGAGCACCCGCCGCCTCAAAAGCCGCCGCGAAGAACCCCGGCCCACCGCCCACATCCCTGTCTCTTATACAAATCT
>NZ_JAAFYZ010000650.1 GCF_018274385.1 Catenulispora pinistramenti
CCTTGCGGGCAGGTCGCGGTCCGGGCATCGAAGTCGATGACGAAGGCGGCCCGGTCGTATCCGGCGCCGGCCCTGCCCTGGACAGAGGTGTCACCCAGCAGCGGGGTGACCAGGTCGATCTCGGCGGTCCGGGCGGCCAGTACATTATCGGCCGAGGCATACCCGGAATCGACGAAATGCTCGCCCGGGGCCAGCCCGCGTCCGTCCAGGACCTCGTGAACCTGGTTCACGACCACGGCATCGGGCACAGCCGCG
>NZ_JAAFYZ010000651.1 GCF_018274385.1 Catenulispora pinistramenti
CGGCGCAGCGGATCGCGTTCGGGCAGTGTGCGCGCACCGATTTCGCGATCCAGTGGGCGGCGTCGGCGGACACGTGCGTGATCTCCGCACAGCGTTCGGGCCCGAGGGCGTCGAAGAACTCATCGACGGTCTCGGCGTCCTGGCCGACGGCGGCCCACAGCAGCCGGCCGGTGTCGTGGTCGACGACGACGGTCAGGTAGCGGTGGCCCTTCTTGTAGGAGATCTCGTCGATGCCGATCCGGCGCACGTTCGCGA
>NZ_JAAFYZ010000652.1 GCF_018274385.1 Catenulispora pinistramenti
CGACCTCCGGCTCGAACGCGACGTGTGCCCGGAAACCCTCCTGGTGCCGGCTGCGGTTCTTGTGAATGTGTCGGGCGGCCGGGTCGACGGTGGAAACCGTCCGGTCCGGCACCGTGCGTTGCGCAATGCGCCACCGCCCGTCCCGGCCGTCCGAGCCCTCGGCCGGCTCGACGTCCTGCCCGGCCACCAGCGCCAGCAGCCCGACCGCGTCGGCGGCTCTCGGGCCCAACTCGGCCTCGGGTAGATGGCCCAGCA
>NZ_JAAFYZ010000653.1 GCF_018274385.1 Catenulispora pinistramenti
CGCCTGCTCAAGGGCGCCTGACCTCACCCTACGATCTGGATACACGCTGGGCGGCTAAGGGCGATGACCTGTTCTGGAACGGATACAAGGTCCACATCTCCGAAGCCTGCGACGCTGCCCCGTCCACACAGCCGGGCCGGGCCGGCGGGGATCTGCCGCACATCGTCACGAACATCATGACCACCGACGCGGCTGTGCCCGATGCCGTGGTCGTGAACCAGGTTCACGAGGTCCTGGACGGACGCGGGCTGGCCC
>NZ_JAAFYZ010000654.1 GCF_018274385.1 Catenulispora pinistramenti
CGGCCACCGGCACTGTAGGCGAAGCCCTGCCGACGCGACAGTGAATGATGGTGGTGGTGGTTCTGCCGGGTGGGGTTGTCTCTCGACGCGACCGACGCCTTGCACAGGCTGTCTTTCTTCGGATCTGACACCCTGCCCGGTAGGGCTGTCTGCGGCGGTGTGCGACCGGGCCGGGCTGGAGTGACCTAATCAGGAGCTTGGCCTAGAAGTCCCGTCACTGTCTTGTCCCCGGCCCTGCCCGGTCGCGTGCCCGCC
>NZ_JAAFYZ010000655.1 GCF_018274385.1 Catenulispora pinistramenti
TGTGGCGGTGTCGGTCGTAGTAGGCGCGGGAGGCGGGATCGTGGAGTGCGGAGAATGCTGAGAGGAACATGGCGCGTTTGAGTTGCCGGTTGCCGCGCCGTGGCGCGTGCTCGCCCTTGATGGAGGACCCGGAGGACTTGGTGGCCGGCGACAGTCCGGCGTAGGAGGCCAGGTGGTCGGCGTCGGGGAAGGTTCGGCCGTCGCCGATCGTGACTAGCAGGGCTGCGGCGATCCTGACTCCGATGCCGGGCATCG
>NZ_JAAFYZ010000656.1 GCF_018274385.1 Catenulispora pinistramenti
CTAAACCGTTTGCGTGTGATACCCGGCAGGGGTTGCGCAGGCGGGGTCGTGGGACTTCTCAGTCAGATCTGCCGGTCTGGCACAGAGTAAGAAACCAGTTGTGTAGTCGAAGGCGATGCGAAAGCGCCGGCATAGTGGGTAAAACCCCCGTAGACGAAACATGACTGGCTCTGGAGGAGTATCCCAAGTAGCACGGGGCCCGAGAAATCCCGTGTGAATCTGGCGGGACCACCCGCTAAGCCTGAATACTCCCTG
>NZ_JAAFYZ010000657.1 GCF_018274385.1 Catenulispora pinistramenti
GCTTTATTCGTCACACACTGTTGGGTCCTGAGGAAACAGCGAGCCGGTTCTCTTAACTGAGACCGGCTGTTGTCTTCTTCAGAGCCGGATCGTTCAGCGATCGCATACCGGGCCTGCTTCGGCGGGTCGTCTGGTGCGTTTCAGGATGCTGTGCGGTGAGCCGGTGGGTGTTTGAGATCTGAACAGTGGATGCGAGCATCTTTGTGGCCAAGTTTTTAAGGGCGCACGGTGGATGCCTTGGCACCAGGAGCCGAT
>NZ_JAAFYZ010000658.1 GCF_018274385.1 Catenulispora pinistramenti
GTGCGGCCATTGTCGCTTTGGCGTTGGTTCGGTTGTTCTGTGGGGTGGTGTGTGCGTTTTGGGCGTCGGTGACGGCTTGTGGGTTGGGGTTGGCGGCGTGGTTCTGTTGGGTGGTTTTCAGGTCGTTTGCGGTGTTGGTGGCGTTGACGCTCGCGCGTTGCAGATCGGCGTTGGCGTCTTGTGCTTGGCGTAGTGCGCTGTCGGCTTTGTTCTGTGCTGCCTGCAGCGCCGGCCAGTAGGCCGACAAGGCGTCGG
>NZ_JAAFYZ010000659.1 GCF_018274385.1 Catenulispora pinistramenti
TCGCGAACGTGCGCCGGATCGGCATCGACGAGATCTCCTACAAGAAGGGCCACCGCTACCTGACCGTCGTCGTCGACCACGACACCGGCCGGCTGCTGTGGGCCGCCGTCGGCCAGGACGCCGAGACAGTCGATGAGTTCTTCGACGCCCTCGGGCCCGAACGCTGTGCGGAGATCACGCACGTGTCCGCCGACGCCGCCCACTGGATCGCGAAATCGGTGCGCGCACACTGCCCGAACGCGATCCGCTGCGCCG
>NZ_JAAFYZ010000066.1 GCF_018274385.1 Catenulispora pinistramenti
GACCCCGCACCGGTCCGGCACCGGCTTCGGCGTCGTGGGCCGCGCCCCTGCTCGCGCGGCCCACGACGTCGTCCCCGCCGGCCCGGTCTGACTGCGGTGTCGAACCTTGTGTCTGTGATAGCCGAATTGGGAGGCTAATACCGAAAAGTCCCTCTATCGAGTGGCGCAACGCCACCCGACCTCGGTAAGGCCTCCGGAGGCCGTCGGCCGCCTAGACTTTCGGGCATGCCGCGCGCCAAGACCCCGCAGGAGCCCGCCGACGACGACCAGCCGGACGGCCCGGAGCTGTTGCGCGACCTGGACCGGCGCAACGCCTACCAGCTGATGATCGGCGGCACCCCGCAGTCGCACGTCGATCTGGACGACCCGACGTACCTGGAGTACGAGTACATCCGCCAGATCGCGCACCTGGTGGACCTGGTCGCCGACGAGGGCGCGCCGCTGCGGGTGCTGCACCTGGGCGGCGGCGGCCTGACCCTGCCCCGCTACGTCGCCGTCACCCGCCCGGGCTCGGGCCAGCAGGTCGTGGAGATCGACGGCAAGCTGCTGGACTTCGTCCGCACCAAGCTGCCGCTGCCGCGCAACGCGCGCGTGCGGCTGCGCACCGGCGACGCCCGCGACGTGC
Source organism: Catenulispora pinistramenti (assembly GCF_018274385.1). Classification (GTDB taxonomy): domain Bacteria; phylum Actinomycetota; class Actinomycetes; order Streptomycetales; family Catenulisporaceae; genus Catenulispora; species Catenulispora pinistramenti. The sequence goes on from NZ_JAAFYZ010000066.1 coordinate 626, forward strand.
TCGGCCGGGTCCCGGCGGGCGCGTTCGACCTGACGGTCACCGACGTCTTCGCCGCCGCCCGCATCCCGAAGCACTTCACGTCGACCGAGTACGTGGCCCTGTCCAAGCGCGCGCTGCGCCCGACCGGAGTGCACCTGGTCAATCTCGCCGACGGAATAGCCGGTACGAGCCTGGCCTTCACCCGCCGCCAAGTCGCCACCGCGAAGGCGCACTTCGCGCACGTCCTGCTGCTCGCCGACCCCGGCATCCTGCGCGGCCGCAAGTTCGGCAACATCGTGCTGATGGCCTCCGACGCCCCGCTCCCGGTGGCCGGCCTGGTCCGGCGCGCGGCCTCCGACCCGTTCCCGAACCGGGTGGTGCGCGGTCAGGAGCTGGACGACTTCCAGGGCGGCGCCAAGCCGGTGACGGACGCCGACGCGGAGGCGTCGCCGGAGCCGCCGGCCGACGCGTTCTAGGCCGGCTCGTTCTAGGGCGTCCCACCGGAGGCCCACCGGCCGCACCGGCGCCGACTCCCGGCCCGGCACCAGCAGGTCGCCGCCCGGCCATGGCCTTTTGCCATACCCGCCGGTAACTTAGCGCCATGCGCCGCACCGTCTACACCGAAGACCACGAAGCCTTCCGCGCCATGCTGCGCGATTTCATCGCCAAGGAGGTGGTGCCGGTCTACCCCGAGTGGGAGCAGGCCGGACACCCGCCGCGCGAGTTCTACCACCGCCTCGGCGAGCTCGGGGTGTTCGGGATCGAGGTGCCGGAGGAGTACGGCGGCGCCGGCATGAGCACGTTCAAGTACCAGTCGATCGTGATCGAGGAGACCACGCGCGCCGGGGTGAGCTTCGGGACGACGACCGTGCACGTCGGGCTGATCCTGCCCTACCTGCTGGCCTACGCCACCGACGAGCAGAAGGCGCGCTGGCTGCCGAAGTTCATCTCCGGGGAGCTGATGACCGCGATCGCCATGACCGAGCCCGGCACCGGCTCGGACCTGGCCGGGATCCAGACCACCGCGAAGCTGTCCGAGGACGGCCGGCACTACGTGCTCAACGGCGCGAAGACCTTCATCACCGGCGGCGTGCTGGCGGATCTGGTCCTGGTGGTGGCGCGCACGGCGCCGGCCACACCGCAGGACCGCCGGGGCGGGCTGTCGATCCTGTGCGTGGACACCAAATCGCCGGGGTACTCGGTCGGGCGCAAGCTGGACAAGATCGGGTTGAAGACCTCTGACACCGCCGAGCTGGCCTTCACCGACGTGCAGGTCCCGGTCGAGAACCTGCTCGGCGAGGCCGGCAAGGGCTTCAGCTACCTGACCCACAACCTGCCGCAGGAGCGGCTGGCGATCGCGGTCGGCGGCTACGCCTCGGCGTCGGCGGCACTGCGCTTCGCGCTGGACTACGTCCGGGAACGCACGGTCTTCGGCACCTCGGTGGCCTCCTTCCAGAACACCAAGTTCGTCCTGGCCGAATGCGCCACCGAGGTCGAGGCGGCCGAGTGCATGATCGACCGCGCGCTGGAGCTGCACGAGGCCGGCGAGCTGTCAGTGGCCGATGCCGCGAAGGTGAAGCTGTTCTGCACCGAGGTGGCCGGGCGCGTCATCGACAAGTGCCTCCAGCTGCACGGCGGCTACGGCTACATCACCGAGTTCCCGATCGCGCGGCTGTACGCGGACACCCGGGTCTCGCGCATCTACGGCGGCACCAGCGAGGTCATGAAGACGATCATCGCGAAGTCGTTGGGCTTGTAGCCGCACGACACCGGGCCACACGTCACTGTGGCCACATGTCACTGTGGCCACATGTCACTGTGGCCACATGTCACTGTGGCCACATGTCACTGTGGCCACATATCACTCTGGCCTCACGTCACTTCGGTGCGCGTCGGGTCGATCTGCTCGTACGCCTTCGTCTCGACGATCCGGCGCATGGCGTCGAAGGCGTCCCACACGTCCACGAACCGCGTCGTGGACGGGGCCATGCCCAGGCGGACCCGGTCCGGCTCCCGGAAGTCCGGGATGACGTCGTGCTGCTCGATCAGCGCGCGGCAGATCCGGTACGCCTCGGGGTGCCGCACCGAGATGTGGCTGCCGCGGACGGCCGCGTCGCGCGGGCTGCCGAGGCTGAAGCCGATCGGGGCCAGCCAGGCGTCGAACAGCTCGATGGCGAACTCGGTGAGCGCCACGCCCTTGTCCCGCAACGGCTTGATGCCGGCCTCGGCCAGCACCCGGGCCCCGGAGTCGACCAGCGAGACCCCGACGACCTGCGGCGTGCCGACCAGGAAACGGCTCGCGGAGGCCACCGGGTCGTAGCCCTGGCCCATCGCGAACTGGTCGCGCTGGCCGTACCAGCCCCAGATCGGCTGGCGGACGGCGTCGATCAGCGAGGCGTTGGCGTAGAGGAACGCCGGGGACCCGGGGCCGCCGTTCAGGTACTTGTAGGTGCAGCCGACGGCGAAGTCGGTGCCGGTGGCGTCCAGTTCGATCGGGACCGAGCCCGCCGAGTGGCACAGGTCCCACAGCGCCAGAGCGCCGGCATCGTGCACCACCTGGTTCACGGACGCCAGATCGGCCAGCGCCGAGGAGCGGTAGTCCACCTGCGAAAGCGAGACCAGCGCGGTGCGGTCGTCCAGGACCGGGCGGAGCTGGTCGGCGGTCGGGCCGAGCAGTTCGTCGAACTCGACCAGCTTGAGCTCCAGGCCCCGGGCGGCGGCCAGGCCCTCCAGGACGTACCGGTCGGTCGGGAAGTTGTTGAGATCGCTGACGATCACGGTCCGGTCGGGACGCGCGTCGAGGGCGGCGGAGGCCAGCTTGTAGAGGTTCACCGACGTGGAGTCGGAGACCACGACCTGTCCGGCGGCGGCGCCGAGGAAGTGCTGTCCGAGGAAGTCGCCGACGGTCTGCGGCAGCGTCTGCCAACGCTCGTTCCAGGACCGGATCAGCCGGTCGCCCCATTCGCCGGCCACGACTTCCTGGACCCGGTCCAAGGAGGCCTTGGGGAGCCGGCCGAGGGAGTTGCCGTCGAGGTAGATGAGCTTTTCGTCGGGGATGACGAACTGGGTACGGAGCGACGCCAAAGGGTCGGTCGCGTCCCGGTTCTCCGCGTCATTGCGGGGGTGAGCTGTGGAGTCGGACACGTGATCAGACTAGGCGAGGGTGTCCGCGCGGGGAATGGGGGCTCGCGGGGCACTGAGGATTCGGGTGGGCGACCGGTGGCGGCCGGCCGCCCCTGGTGGGAGTCATCGGATTACCGCTTCGAGAACTCCTCCGTCGCCTCGTTCAGCGCCTGCCCCATGGCCTGGCTGCCGGTGTGCCCGGAGTCCTCGATGACCACGAGCTTGGCGTCCGGCCACGCCTGCGCCAGCTCCCACGCGGTGTATACGGGACTGCCCAGATCGTGGCGGCCGTGGACGAGGACCGCCGGGATGCCGTGCAGCTTGTGCATGTCGCGCAGGGTCTGGCCCGGCTCCAGCCAGGCGTCGTTGCCGAAGTAGTGCGCGCAGATGCGGACGAAGGCCAGCCGGTCATCGCCGACGAAGTCCTCCTCGTAGGCACCGGGCTTCCCGTTGCTCTCCAACGAGATCACGGCATCCTCCCACCGCATCCACTCGTCCGCCGCCGCTTCGCGCACCGCGCGGTCCGGGTTCTCCATCAGCCGGCTGTACGCCTGCACCAGGTTCCCGTCGCGCTCGGCCTCGGGCACGTGGTTGCGGAAGCGGTCCCAGGCCTCGGGGAAGATCCGCCGGACGCCGTGGTAGAGCCAGTCGGTCTCCTCCGGGCGGGTCGAGGTGACCGCCGGGATGATCATCTCGGTCACCCGCTCCGGGTGCGCCTGCGCGTAGACCAGGGCCAGGCTGGCGCCCCAGGAGCCACCCTTCACCAGCCACTTCTCAATGCCCAGATGCTCGCGCAGGAGCTCGATGTCGCGGACGAGGTGGTGCGTGGTGTTGACGGACATGTCCGTCGCCGGGTCGGACGCGTGCGGCGTGCTGCGCCCGCACCCCCGCTGGTCGAAGCGGATCACGCGCCACTTCTCGGGGTTCCAGCCCCTGGTCGGCCCGACCATCGAGCCGGCGCCGGGGCCGCCGTGCAGGTTCACCGCGGGCTTGCCGTCCGGGTTGCCGAGCTCTTCGTAGTAGATCTGGTTCCCGTCACCGACGTCGAGATATCCGGTGGCGTAAGGACCCATTGGCGGGTAGGAAATAGACATGGACGCGATCGTAGACCAGGGCAGCGAATCCGCACGCGGATCGCGGGACTGGAAGAACTGGTTCGCGGCCTACGACGACCCGGAATCCCCGCTGGTCAAGCGGCTGGCCACGGTCCAGCAGGGCATCCGGCGGGCGCTCGACGAAGCACCTTCAGGCGTGATCAAGGTCCTGAGTCTGTGCGCCGGCGAGGGACGGGACCTGATCCCGGTGCTCGCCGACCACCCGCGCCGCGCATCTGACCGCGCTGGGCGGCACCGCGATCTGGACCCGCCACCGGCACGATCCGGCCGTCATCCCGAGAATCCACGGCTGGTTCGGCGAAGCGGGCTTCTCCGATCTGTGGGAATCTGACGCGGATCTGCCGACCGTCATTTACGTCGCCGCGAATCGGCAGGAGCGGGAACCCGCTCCTCTTCCCGACGACCGCAAGCTTTTCACCTTCGTTCGATAGAACCATTCATGGGGATTTACAAAAGCGTCGCTCTTGAGAACGAGAGCATTGTCGCCGCAGGTCATTATGTGGACGCGCGTGGCGCCCGGGTGGATCTGGCCGCCGATGTGGCCGCGGCTTGCCAGGGGACTCGGTCCTACGACCCCGGCCAGACGCTGCGACTGTTCAACGACCAGACGCACCAGGCCGCCGGCGCACCGCGCCACGAAACAGCCTTCGAAGTCACCGACGAGACCAGCACTCAGGCCGGTCAGCGCTTGGTGCTCGCCGAGGGCGCGACCGACGTCGCGATCCTGAACTTCGCCTCGGCGCGCAACCCCGGCGGCGGGTACCTCGGCGGCGCGCGGGCTCAGGAGGAAGACCTGTGCCGCAGTTCCGCGTTGTACACGACACTGCTTGAGGCTCGTGACTACTACGACGCGCATCGGGCGAATCGCGATACCCGGTACAGCCATCGCGTCATCTTCTCCCCCGCTGTTCCGGTCTACCGTGACAGCGCCACGCGGCTGCTGGACACGCCCTATCAGATCTCTTATTTGACGTCGCCGGCTCCGAACGCCGGAGCGCTGGCCCGGCACGAGCCGTCGGCCCTGGACGAGGTCGAGGGTCTGCTCACCGAGCGTGCGGGGCGGGTGCTCGCGGTCGCGGCACACCACGGCGTCCAGACGCTGGTGCTCGGCGCGTGGGGCTGCGGCGTGTTCCGCAACGATCCGGCGACCGTGGCGCGGGTCTTCCACAGCTATCTCGCGGGCGGTGGCGTATTCGAGGGCAGATTCGCTCGAGTCGTGTTCGGCGTCTATGACACCTCCTCAGCGAGGACAACGCTGGGAGCGTTTCAGACAGCCTTCGCGGACCTTGTGTCTCAGTGCTCTGCTGCCAACTCGGAGAGCCTGTCGCGCAGCCAGTAGTAGGAGTCCTTCGGCGTGCGGGTCTGCGTCTGGTGGTCGACGTGGACCAGGCCGAAGCGCTGGTGGAAACCCTCGGCCCACTCGAAGTTGTCCAGCAGGGTCCAGGTCAGGTAGCCGCGGACGTCCACGCCGGCGGCCATCGCCTCGGACAGGGCCCTGATGTGGCCGTCGAGGTAGGCGATGCGGTCCGGGTCGGCCACGCGGCCGGCGACCAGCTTGTCGTCCACCGAGGTGCCGTTCTCGGTGATGTAGATCGGCGGGAGGGCGGCGCCGTAGCGGTCGGCGAGGCCGACGAGCACTTCGCGCAGGCCGTCAGGAACCACCGGCCAGTCGAAGGCGGTGCGCGGGACGCCTTCGATCGGCAGGTCCTGGAACGGCAGGCCGTGCTCGGGGCCGGGGGCGGCGACGCGGGTCGGGTTGTAGTAGTTGATGCCGAGGCCGTCCAGGGGCGCGGCGATGGTCGCCAGGTCGCCGTCGCGAACAGTGCCGTTCAGGTCGGGGCCGGTGCCATAGGCCGACAGGTCCGGGTAGGTGCCGAGCAGGATCGGGTCGTTGAACAGGCGGTTGTGGAGGGTGTCATACGCCTCGGCGGCCTTGATGTCCTCCGGCGCCCGGCTCGCGGGCCAGACCGGCGTGCAGTTGTTGGCGATCATCACCTTCCGGGCACCCGCGGCTCGCAGGGCACTGACGGCCAGGCCGTGCGCCAGGAGTTGGTGGTGTGCGACCGGGATGGCGTCGGTCATCAGCGCGCGGCCGGGCGCGTGGATGCCGAAGGCGTAGCCGTAGGCGAGGTGGATGAACGGCTCGTTCAGCGTGATCCAGTGCTCGACCCGGCCCGCCAGCCGGTCGGCGAGGAGGGCGGCGTACTCGGCGAAGCGGTAGGCGGTGTCGCGGTCGAGCCAGCCGTCACGATCCTCCAGCGCCTGCGGAAGGTCCCAGTGGAACAGGGTCGGGAACGGCGTGATCCCCTTCTCCAGCAAGGAATCCACGAGCCGTTCGTAGTACGCCAGACCAGCCGGGTTCGCAGGCCCCTCGCCGTCAGGCTGGATCCGCGTCCAGGCCACCGAGAAGCGGTAGGCGTTGACGCCGAGCTCCGCCATCAGCGCTACGTCCTCGGCACTGCGGTGGTAGTGGTCGCAGGCGACGTCGCCGGTCTGGTCGTCCCGGACAGCCCCCGGCCGCCGCACGAAGGTGTCCCAGATCGAGACGCCCTTGCCATCCTCGCTCGGCGCCCCTTCGATTTGGTAAGCGGAGGTGGATGTGCCCCAGTGGAAGCCGGCGGGGAACGACGGGAGCGGGGTGTAGTCGGTCACAGCGGGGCCACCTCCGGGAGGACTAACATGAGTCATCCTCAGGTTAGCGGGCGAGGGAGAATAGGGGAATGGAATCCACGACCGAGACCGCGACGGGACTCCGGCGCCGCCCCATGCAGCGGCGCAGCGCCGAGCGCTACGAGCGGATCCTCAACGTGTGCGCCGAACTCCTCGACGAGCTCGGCTTCGCCGGCCTGACCACCACCGCGGTCGCCAAGCGCGCCGAAGTCCCGATCGGCACCGTGTACCAATTCTTCGCGGACAAGAGCGCCCTGGTACACGCCCTAGCCGCACGAAACCTCGAGAACTACATGGGCCGCCTGGAGCACCGCTACAGCGAGGCGGTGCCAAGATCGGTAGAGGCGGTCGTAGACGTCGCCATCGACGAATTCGTGGACATGCGCCGCACCCAACCCGGCTTCGGCGTCCTGGACTTCGGCGCCGGAAGCGAATGGTCGGAGGCGGACCCCCGCGACCTGTACCTCCTGGACGAGAACGTCGAGAACAACACCGCAGTAGCACGCCGTCTACGAATGCTGACACCCTTCCTGGACTCCTCCCGCGCCGACACCGCCGAGATCGAGCTGGCACTGCGGGTGACGATGGAAGCCGCGGACGCGGTGCTGCAACTGGCCTTCCGGACCGATCCGGAAGGGGACGCGGGACTGATCGCGGAGTGCAAGAAGCTGCTGGTGGCTTATCTGGGGCCTTATTACGTGGGCTGATGCCGGCACAGCTAGGACCGAAGGCCGCAACGAGCTTTGAAACCCACAGCCAGCGCTAGTGCCGATGCGTATTGTCGGGCTGCGAGGGATCACCGGGATGCTCAAAGCCCGGCGCGTACGCGACAAGCGCCCGGCGGCGCTGGTCGAGCCAGCGGTTGAAGGCGGCCAGGCGGGTCGGGTCGGTGGCGTCGGTGCGCGGGGCGGGCTCGGCGGGCCGGACTTCGGTTGCGGTGACGGTCGCGAAGTGCCAGCCGAGGCCGGTGCGGACCGGGCCGACACGGGTGCCGGGCGGCAGGGCGCGGAGCTCGGCGGCGAGGGTGGCCGGGATGTCGTCGAGGGTGGTCCAGCCCAGGGAGACGTCCGGGGCGGTCGCCGCCTCGAACGCGGTGCCGGCGACGGTGTGTGTGACGCGGTACCAGGTGCGGGTGCTGGTGTGTGGCGCGGCAGTGCTCGGCGCCGCGGCTGTGCTCGGCGCGGCGGGCGGGGTCGCGACAGTGACGAGGTTGTAGAGGGCTGACATCTCCGGGGCCGTCGACCAGGCGGCGGCGTTGATGGAGCCCAGGTGCAGGGACTCAGCTTGGGTGAGTGGCCGAGGCGGGGCAGGCACATCCGCCAAGCGCAACGAGCCGGGCACTGGCACTGGCTGGTCGGCCAAGTCCGCAGCCGCCGGAAGTCGCTCTTCCTCGGCGCCCCGCACCCGAGCCGACTCCACCCGACAAAGCTCCTCGGTCAGCAGCACCTGCGCCGTCCATCGCAGAAACTGCCGATCCTCCTTGCTCCCCACCGCCGGCAGGCGCGCGGCCAGGCGCCCGGTGCGCAGCTCGCGGACCCGGGCTTCCAGACGCTCGCGCGGGATCGGCGTGCCGTCGACCCAGCCGATCACCGCTGCCTCGCGTTGTGCTTGCGCGGCGGCAGCGGCGTCGCTGTGGTGGTGCTCGTGCGCGTGCGTCACCGCACCACCACAGCCATCGCCGCCGTGTACTGCGCGCGCCCGAACCACATCAGCTTCACCATCGCCCACCAGTGCCCGGGTTCGGCGCCGGCGGGAATGGCGACCTCGAACTCGATCTCGGTCTCAGCGCCCGGCTCGACGCTGAACGCCTGGGCGTAGGGCCCGATGAAGTCCCACGTCCCCCACGGGCTGACCGGCATGGCTTCGCCGTCAATGCGGCCGCGGGTGCGGTTGGCCAGGCCGACGCGCAGGGTGGTGCGTTCGCCGGGCGACAGTTCGAGCTGCCCGGTGGTGGAAGTGATCTCCAGGCCGGTGGGGCGTGCGGTTTCGCTCTTGGTGCCCTGGGTTTGGACGCCGAGTTCGATCTCGGTCTCGGGGGACGTCGCGGGCGGCGCGTACTCCGGGGCGTCGATCAGAACGCTGATGACGTCCTCGATCGTCGACTCCCCCACCGCGAGCTGCACGCGCACGAAGTACATCCCCGGTGCTGCCGCGGCGGCGTCCGCGGGGGTCACCGTCAGCGGGAACACCGTGTGGCCGCCGGGTTCCAGCGCCACGGGACGCGACTCCGGCTCGACGTGCCAGCCGTCGGGTGCGGAAACCGTCAGCATGCCCTCGAACGTGGTGTCCGTGTACTGACTCGCCACCGCGACCGACACTTCGCCGCCGCTCCACCCCGCGCCCGCGAACCTGCCGGTGAGCGCGGCCGGGGTGGCGGCGACCGACACCGGCAGGAAGCCCATCGGCGCCGGCCCCCGGTTGTGCAGCCAGTACCGCGAGTAGACCGGCTGCGCCGGCTCCGTCGCGCGGCCGAGCACCGGAGCCAGGCCAGAGGACCCAGAGCCCTGATGCGGCACGACGATCGCCGTCGAGATCTGCGACCCGCCCAGCTGCACCGAACCCGCGGCGCGCACCTCGCAGCGCCTGCCGCACTCCTCGAGCAGGTCGGCGCGGTCGCTGGACAGCACGCCCAGGGGGCTGCGCACCGCGACGGTCTGGCCGGTGCCGTTGGCCTCGACCAGCCGCACCATGAAGCCCAGTTCCGGGGACGCCTCCAGCGCCGAACCCACCGACTCCGGGTTCCCGGCCGGCTTGACCGCCGTCACCTGTGCGGCGCGCTCCGGCGTGACCGAGAGCAGCGCGTGCCGGGCCGGCAGTGCGCCGCGGTGCGCCCTCTCCTGCCGGGCCAGCATCGGCGTCGAGAAGGCCGCGCCGGACGCGACCAGCCCGACCGCGCGCCAGTCTCCCGCGCCGCTCACCAGCGCGTAGTCGAAGTCGTGGGTCCAGTGCTGGAGTTGGAACGCCGAGTCGTCCGGCATGCGGCGCAGCGGCGGGTCCAGCCAGACGCCCGACGGCCAGCCGGTGCACGAGCGCATCAGCGACAGGTGCAGCGCGCCGGAGGGGTCGACGGCGAAGCCGGGCAGGCCGTTGTTGATCAGGCCGACGGTGTGGTCGTCGAGCAGCGCGGTGTCGGCGGGGCCGGCGGTGACCGCGCGCAGGGAGGTGTCGGCGGCGAAGGCGGACGCGGCCTCGTGCACCCGCTGCGCCGTGTCCTCCGGACGCTCGCCGGCGATGATCAGGACCGGCAGTGCCCGCGCGGCGCGCAGGTCGGCGTTCGGCACCCACGCCTTCTCGACCGGGAGCTCGGCCGGGATGAAGAAGCGGGCGTGCCCGTCGTTCTTCATCAGCAGGTCGAACTCCTGGCGGACCGAGGGGTCGCAGTGTTCGAAGACCTCGGCGGCCAGCGGGTTGGTGTCCGGCCCGCCGATCACGATGCGCAGGTCCGGCAGGTTGGAGTCGACGTGCAGCCAGCCGTAGCGGGCGCCCTCGGCGGTGGTGGTGGTCGCGGTGACGCCGATCCGGGCCAGCGCCACGACCAGGTCGCGGATCGGGTCGGCGTGCCGGTCCAGATCATCGGCCACGACCTCGGCGATCGAGATCGCGACCTGGCCGAGTTCGGCTTCGGCCCGGTCGCTCAGCCGCAGGGTCGCGGTGCTGCCGAGCGCGAAGAAGGTGTTCGCCGGGTTGTCCAGCGTCCACGGCGCGACGGCCACGTCCGAGTCCGGCAGCGCGAAACCGCGGCCGATGACGGCACCGGCGACTTCGGAGACGGGGCGCGCGCCGGGGACGTCGCAGGGGAACTTGACGCGCAACAGCCGGTCGGCGCCGGTGAAGTCCAGGACCCGGGTGCGGAAGTCGACGCGGTCCAGGCCGTGCCAGAGCGTGATGCGCTGCTCGTAGTCGACCTCGCCGACGGTGCCGGTGACGACGTAGCGGCGGCCGAGCGGTGATTCCTCGGCGCGTACCGAGGTGGCGGCCGCGGCGGCCGAGCCCAGGACGGTCCCGTTCGGGACCAGGTGCCACGGGCCCTCGCCGAACTCGGGGTGCTGCGGGTACTCCTCGCTGACCCGCAGCTCGTTGCCGATCTCGCCGGGCTTGAGCAGCTGACGGCCGGTGGCCAGTTCGCGGATGCCGCTCAGGCCGCCGCCGCGGGCCGGGTCGACGGCGATTTCGAAGTACTCGTTGGCGATGGACGCCGGGAGCTCGGCGATGTCTTTCCAGACAACACTTTCAGTGTCGGCCCCGTTGTCGGCGCCGTACTCCACGAACCAGCTCCGCCACCCCATCCCCGGCACCCCGGCGGCGACGAAAGCCACATCGACGTGCGCGCCGTCCCGGGCCTGGATCACGAACGGCACCGCGGCGCCTTCGTCATCGGTGAGCCGCAGCGCGTCGGCGCCGACGCCCTCGGGCAGCCGCAGCCTCACCCGCACCACATCGGTCCGCTCGAACGCCAGGGTGTTGAACACCCCGACCGTCCCGTTCCCGGCCCCGCCGTAGGTCTCCACGTTCCGGAAGATCGCCTCCAGCGCCGCGTCCCGGGCCTCGACGGCCAGGTCGTGCGCCTCGCGCCAGCCGGTGACCAGGTCGATGTAGACCTGGTCCGACTCCGAGCCGGTGATCGCGTCGTGGTGCGCCCCGTACGCCAGCTGCCGCCACACCTTGTCCAGCGCGGCGCTCGGGTAGCGGCCGTAGCCCAGCAGCGAGGCGAACGTGGCCAGCTTCTCGGCGTCGGCCGCCGCGGTCTCGGCCGCGCGCTGGGCCTGCTTGGTGTCGATGTACGACACGTCCTTGCCGGTGTAGACCGGGTTCATGTCCCGGGTCTGCGGGCTCGGCCGGACGCCGCGCTCGGCGAGTTCGGCGTGCACCGCGGCGAAGAAGTCCCGGGGCAGGCCGGTGACGAAGCGCGGCCAGACGTAGCGCGCGTTCCAGTCGCGGTGGATGGCCGTGACCCACTTGTTCGGCGGGGTGTAGTCGGTGCCGACCGGCAGCAGCGTGTTGCGCGTGGCGGCGGCCTGCTTGAGCCCCAGGAACAGGTCGTAGACCTTCTCCTCGGCCTCCTCCAGCGTCGCCGAGGAGTCCATCCACCAGCCGGCCGAGTAGTGGTTCGGCATGTAGTGGGTGACGACGCCCTGCCCGGACGGCGAGATCCACTCGAACTCTGCCGGGAACTGCATGTTCTGCACGTCGCCCTGGACGCCGTCGAACTTCGTCAGCATCGGGCCCCACTGGTGGTACGGCCCGCGCGCCCAGGACGTGGAGCTCAGCCCGGCGTCGGCGACCAGGCCGGGGAACTGCGGGTCGTGGCCGAAGACGTCCAGCTGCCAGGCGGTCTGCGGGTCGGCGCCCATGATGTCGCGCTGGTAGCCGATGCCGTAGACCAGGTTGCGGATCGTGGTCTCCAGCCCGGTGAGGTTGGTGTTGGGCTCGTTGTAGGTACCGCCCATCACTTCCACCCGCCCGGTGGATATCAGTTCCCGGAGAAGCGCGCGATACTGCGGGTAGACGTCCCAGAACGGCTTCAGATAGTCGACCTCGGCCAGCACGAAGCTGTAGTCGGGGTCGGCGGCGGCGAGATCGAGGTGGGCTTTGACGAGATGGAACGCGTTGTTCTCCCAGACCGGGCGCGTGCTGCCGTCGTTGCCCTGCAGTTCCCAGGTCTGGGTGTAGCCGGCTTGGGTGTTCCACCAGACGGGGTCGTAGTGGAAGTGCGAGACCAGGTACATCGTCCAGCCCGGCTCGGCCACCGTGATGCTGACCTGCTGTTCGGCCAGGATCTGGCCGTCGGCGCCGAGCACTTGCAGCTGCCCGGTCAGGGTCTGGCCCGGGGCCGCGTCGGCCTCGACCGTCATCGGCAGCTCGACGACACTCTCCCCGTCTCCCGGGGCGAGTTCGCAGGCTGCTCGCACCTTCAGAGCGAGAAGCGATACAGTCACCGCACCGTCGGTGACGGCCCGCTCGAGCACGACCCGTAGGACTTGACGCGGTTCCGTATCGGTTCCGACGAAAAGCTCCGTCGAGTCCGCGGACTTGATCTGGACGGCCACGGCCCCTCCTTGAAACCCACCCGAACGAGCAACTAAAGCGCTAAAGCAGCTGGGAGTCATTAATGCCCACCTCTGGCAGCGGTGTCAACAAGCCTGGTGCCGCCGCGGGTCATGGACGGGCGGCGGGCGTCGGAAAGAACAAGACCCGGCTCACCATCGCCGACATCGCCCGCGAGGTCGGGGTGTCGCCGAGCGCGGTCTCCTTCGCGCTCAACGGACGCCCCGGTGTCAGTGAGGCTACCCGGACGCGGATCCTTCAAGCCGCCGAACGTATGAACTGGCATCCGCACAGCGCCGCGCGCGCCCTCGGCGGGGCCCCGGCCGGCGCGGTCGGGCTGGTCCTGGCCCGGCCCACCCGGACCCTCGGCGCCGAGCCGTTCTACGCGCAGCTCATCTACGGCATGCAGTCGGTCCTGTCCGCGCGCTCGGTCGCCCTGCTGTTACAGGTCGTGGACGACACCGACGCCGAGTTGGTCGTCTACCGGCGCTGGGCCGGCGAGCAGCGGGTGGACGGGCTGCTCATCGTGGACCCGCAGACCAAGGACCCGCGGATCTCGGCCGTGGAGGCGCTGGGCGTGCCGGCCATCGTGCTGGGCGGGCACGGCAAGCACGGCGAGTTGCCGACGGTCTGGGCCGACGACCGGGAGGCGATGCTGGAGACGGTGCGCTACCTGGCCGCGCTCGGGCACACCCGGATCGCGCACGTGGCCGGCACCCCGGCGTTCCAGCACACCCAGCGCCGTATCAGGGCTCTGAAGGACGCCGCGGGACAGCTGGGGCTGGTCGAGACCCAGTCGGTGCCCACGGACTTCAGCGACGGCGAGGGGGCCGCGGTGACCCGGCGCCTGCTGTCCCAGCCGGACGCGCCGACCGCGATCGTCTACGACAGCGACCTGATGGCGGTCGCCGGCCTCGGGGTGGCGACCGAGATGGGGGTGCGGGTGCCGGGCGAGTTGTCGATCGTGTCGTTCGACGATTCGGTGCTGACCCGCGTGGTGCATCCGGCGATCACGGCGTTGTCCCGGGACACGCACGCTCTGGGCGTGCAGGTCGCCGAGGCGCTGCTGCGGATCGTGGAGGAGCCGGGGACGGTCGGCGACATAAAGGCCGCCACGCCTCGGTTGACGGTGCGGGAGAGCACGGCGAAGCCGGGGCGGTAGGCGACGGGGGCTGTAAGCGATAAGAGCGGTAGGCGACAAGCGCGGTAGGCGACAAGCGCGGTAGGCGACGGGCAACGACGCGCCGATCGGGTACCACGCGTGATAGAGAGATCGGCATGACTGATCTCGACGTCGCGACCCTGCAACGCCGGCTGGTGGCTTTCGCCGAGGCCCGCGACTGGGGCCCGTTCCACACCCCGAAGAACCTCACGATGGCCTTGAGCGTCGAGGCCTCCGAACTCGCCGAGATCTTCCAGTGGCTCACCCCGGAGGAGTCGGTCGAGGTGATGTCGGACCCTGACAAGGCCTTCCGGGTCCGGGACGAGGTCGCCGACGTACTGGCGTATCTGTTGCAGGTGGCGGCCGCCTGCGACGTGGACGTGTTGCAGGCGCTGTCGGAGAAGATCGACCGCAACGAGCTCCGTTTCCCTGCCGGGCCCAGGTGAACAGAGGGAAACGGGCACTTTGTCCAGTCCCCGCGTAGGGTGGTGCGCATGAGCACTTTGGAACTGACCAAGGACACGTTCGAGCAGGCGGTCACCTCCGACGGGATCGTGCTTGTCGACTTCTGGGCCGAGTGGTGCGGACCGTGCAAGCAGTTCGCGCCGATCTACGACAAGGTGTCGGAGGCCAACCCGGACATCACCTTCGCCAAGGTGGACACCGAGGACCAGCCGGAGCTCGCGGGGGCGTTCGAGATCCGCTCGATCCCGACACTGATGATCTTCCGGGACGGCGTGATGGTCTACGGCCAGCCCGGTGCGCTGCCCGAGGCGCCGCTGGTGGACTTGATCAAGCAGGCGCGGGAACTGGACATGGAAGAAGTGCGCAAGCAGATCGCCGCGCACCAGAACGGCGGGCATGAGGGAGCTGACGCGCAAGCGTAGCCACGACCGGGGTCGGGCGGCGCCGGGGACGGACCCGGCGGGCGCCGCCGGCCCTGGGGAGCATGCGGAGAAACGGTGTCTGGCCAAGCGGTTCAGGCCCTCCCGCGTGCCACCTGAACCAGCCGACCAGCCGCGTCGTTCAGCTCCCGACCCCGCCGCCACACCGCACGCAGCGTCCGGCGCAGCGCGACATCCTCGGCGAGCGACACCTCGACCAGACGACCCGAGGCGATGTCCTCGGCGACCGCCAAGACGCTGAGCACCGCCGGGCCGCTGCCGGCCAGCGCGGCCGAGCGCAGCGGGGCGGTGGCGCCGAGTTCGATCAGCGGCACGGCCGGGCCGTCGTGGGCGGCCAGCGCCGCCTCCAACACCTCTCGCGTCCCGGATCCGGGTTCGCGCAGCAACAGCGGTTCGGCCGCGAGTTCGGCCGCCGTCAACGGTTCTTTGCGCCGGGCCCACGGATGCGCGGGCGCGACCACCACCACCAGCCGGTCCCGGCCCACGACCGCCGAGTGCAGGTCGCGCGGGACCCACGTCCCCTCGACGAAGCCCAGATCCACGTCGCCGGCCCGCAGCGCCGCCACCACTTGGTGAGAGTTCTCCACGGTCAGCCCGACCCGCGTTCCCGGGCGGAGCTGGCGCAGCTCGATGAGCCATTTGGGGACCAGGTGCTCGGCGATGGTGAGGCTGGCGGCGACCGCCAGCCGCTCATCGGCGTGCGTGCGCAGCGCTTCGGCGCCTTCGACCAGCGCCTCGGCCTGCTCCAGGACCCGGCGGGCCCAGTCGGTGACCACGGCCCCGTTGCCGGTCAGGCGGGAGCCGGAGGTGGTGCGCTCCAGCAGTTTCAGGCCGAGGCGGCGTTCCAGCGTCGCCATCCGGGCCGAGGCCGAGGGCTGGCTGATCCCGGTGCGCGCGGCCGCCTTCCCCAGCGAGCCGGTGTCGGCGACGGCCACCAGGAGCTGGAGCGCGTCGAGATCCGGGAGCCGGGTCATAGCGAATCCGGAAGGCGGGTCGGATCCGGAGGGCGGGTCGAATTCGGGAGACGGGTCATAGAGACAGCCTATGAGGTCTTCGGCAATCTCCGGCTACCCGACTGCGTTCCGGGCGACCAGGCTCGTATGACGTGGGAAAGAGTGGATTGCCGGGCCTGGCGCTGACGGCCGGCGCGGTGGCGGTGTCCTGGTTCGCGAACCGGATGTGGCCGACGCTGTCGCCGCTGACGGCCGCCGTCATCCTGGGCGTCCTGGCCGCGAACCTGCTGCCGGCCGCGACGATGAGCGCGGCACGGCCGGGCGCGCAGATCGCCGCGAAACGGCTGATGCGGCTCGGGATCGTGCTGCTGGGGCTGCAACTGGCGCTCGGCGACGTGCTGAAGCTGGGCTGGCAGAGCCTGGTATTGGTGGTCGCGGTCGTGTTCGCGACGTTCTTCGGGACCCAGTGGCTGGGCCGCCGGATGGGCCTGCCCGGCCGCCAGCCGCTGCTGATCGCCACCGGCTTCGCGATCTGCGGCGCGAGCGCGGTGGCGGCGATGGAGGGTGTGACCCGGCGGTCCGGCGACTCCGAGGACGACCCGGACCCGGTACTGGCGGTCGCGCTGGTGACGCTGTGCGGCTCGCTGGCGATTCTGGTGCTGCCGCTGCTGCGCGGACCGCTGGGGCTGCACGACCCGGCGATGTTCGGGCACTGGGTGGGAGCCTCGGTGCACGACGTGGGGCAGGTGGTCGCGACGTCCAGTTCGGGCGGCGCGGTCGCGGTGAACGGCGCGGTGGTGGTGAAGCTGATGCGGGTCGCGATGCTGGCGCCGATGGTGGCCGGGACGGCGGTTGCCTGGCGGCGGCGGGTGGCGGTGCCCACGGCGGAGGTCGCCGCCGCTGAGGCGAAGCTGCCGGTGTCGGTCGGCGTACCGGCGTTGGTCGGCGTAGGCGGCGGCTCCCCCAATACCGCAACGGAGGTGACCCAGCCGAGTGATGTAGCAGCGGACCCGGCGGCTACCGAGGCCCCCGTTGACGCTCCGAGCCCCCCGGTGGCCAAGCACCCCCCGATCGTCCCCCTGTTCGTCGCCGGCTTCCTGGCGATGATCGCCCTGCGCACCACCGGCATCCTCCCGACCTCCGCCCTGAACGCCGGCAAGCAGCTCCAGGACCTCCTGCTGGCCGCCGGCATGTTCGGGCTGGGCACCGGCGTCCGGCTGCGCGAGCTGGCCCGGACCGGGGCCAAACCGCTCGCGTTGGGCCTGGCGTCATGGGCCCTGATCGCCTCAGCGGCCTATATCGGAGTTCGCCTCACTTCCTGACCACTTACGGTTCGGGGAGAGATGGAACGGCGGCGTTCCGGCCGTGACATGCAGGGGGGCGCGCGGGGCCGAGCCCTGGTCCTGGTCCTGGTCCTGGTCCTGATCCTGGTCATGGTCATGGCCTTGCCCCCAGGGGTTCAGGACTCTTCGATGATGTCGCCCAACTCCAGGCTGGGATCCTTGGTGATCGCGAATGCGTTCCCCGCCTCGGGCAGCGTCGGGGCGACGGCGATCACCTCCGCGTATGCGTCCCGCGATGCCCACCGCCAGGCGTCGAACCACGTCTCGTCGTCCACCTTGACGAGCTGCGTGCCGGTCAGGCGGTTCGGGAACGCCTCGTGAACCTTCGCGAGCAGGGTTGTGCGCCGCGCTCGCATCTCCGCCTCGTCGGCGGGATCGATCGTGAATCTCGTGATCCGCAGAACGGCCATGGCCGCATTCCCTTCCTCGGATTTCACTGGAGTTGAACTCCAGCGACTTTCACTAGAGTTAAACTCTAGCCATGGCTGAAGTCAAGAACCCGGGCAGCCGCGCGGCCAAGACCCGGGAGACCCGGCAACGGATGCTGCGTGCGGCACGCGAGCTGTTCGTGGAACGGGGCTACGGCACGACCGCGCTCCAGGACGTCGCCGACCGCGCGGGCGTGGCGGTGCAGACGATCTACTTCACGTTCGGCAACAAGCGAACGATGCTCAAAGAGCTGCTCGACGTGACGATCGCCGGCGACGACGAGCCGTTGGCGACCATGGAACGGCCGGCTTTCCGCCAGGCGCGGGACGCCGACTCCGCCGAGGAGCACGTGCGGCTCCTGGTGCGCGGGACCCGGCCGATCCTCGAACGGTACGCGCCGATGCACAAAGTCCTGCAGACGGCGGCGGCGATGGACCCCGAGGTCGCCGAGGTGCTGCGGCCCGACGTGGACCCGCGCTTCACGGTGATGTCGGCGATGGCCGAGTCCCTTGCCGCCAAGCCGGGCGCCCGCCCCGGACTGCGCGCCGACGTCGCGGCCGACGTGCTGTTCGGGATGCTGAGCCCAGACCTGTACCTCGTGCTCGTCGAGGAACGCCGGTGGTCGCCGACGCGGTGGGAGCAGTGGGTGCTGGAAGTGTTGCTGCCCCAGCTTTGCGACAGCTGACCGGCAGACAGGGGCGTCGTCCGGCACGCCCGGCCGGCAGCGGCGAAGCCGGGCGAAGACACGAGCCCCGAGGAGTTTTCCGTGCGCTGCGGCGGCCGCGCCTCGCCGGATCGGCCACCTGCCCGCGCACACTCTAAAATCGCAGAATGCGCATCGCGAGATTCTCCGTCGACGACGAGGTGAAGTTCGGGCTCGTCGAGGGTGCGGGCGAACAGCCCGACGCCCTCGAGGTGGCCGAGATCCTGGGCCACCCGTTCGGCCCGATCCAGGTCACCCAACGGCGCTGGCCGCTGTCCCGGGTGCGGCTGCTGTCCCCGGTGCTGCCGTCGAAGGTGATCGGCATCGGGCGCAACTACGCCGAGCACGCTGCTGAGCTCGGCAACGAGGCCCCCGGCAAGACCGACCCGGCGGTGGTGTTCCTGAAGCCGTCCACCTCGGTGATCGGCCCGTCCGACGCCATCCAGTACCCGCTCGGCGTGTCCTTCGACGTGCAGCACGAGGCGGAGCTGGCCGTGGTGATCGGGCGGATGTGCCGGCAGGTGCCGGTGGCCCGGGTGCCCGAGGTGGTGCTCGGCTACACCTGCGGCAACGACGTCACCGCGCGCGACCTGCAGCGCGCGGAGAAGCAGTGGGGCCGGGCCAAGGGCTTCGACACGTTCTGCCCGCTCGGCCCGTGGATCGAGACCGAGCTGGACCCCTCCGACCTGGCGATCACCTGCACCGTGGACAACGAGCTGCGGCAGGCCGGGCGCACCGCGCAGATGACGCGGCCGGTCGCGGACCTGGTCTCCTACGTCTCCGAGGCGATGACCCTGCTGCCCGGCGACGTGATCCTCACCGGGACCCCGTCCGGGGTCGGGCCGATCGTGGTGGGACAGCAGGTCTCGGTCGGCATCGAAGGCATTGGCAACTTGACTAACCGGGTGGTGGCTCGTGACTGATACGACAACTGTTCCTGCGCACGCCGTGCCGAACACGGACAAGCCGGTCCGCGTCCGCTTCCCCCCGTCGCCGACCGGCGACCCGCACGTCGGCATGGTCCGCTCGGCGCTGTTCAACTACGCCTTCGCGCGCCACTACGGCGGCACTTTCGTCTTCCGGATCGAGGACACCGACACCGCGCGCAACACCGAGGAGTCCTACAGCGCGCTGCTGTCCACGATGCGCTGGATGGGCTTCGAGTGGGACGAGGGCCCGGAGGTCGGCGGCGCGTACGGCCCCTACCGGCAGTCCGAGCGCATGGACATCTACGCGGACATCGCCAAGAAGCTCCTCGACGGCGGCTACGCCTACCGCTGCTACTGCACGCAGGAAGAGCTGGACGCGGCCAACGCGAAGGCCAAGGCGGAGAAGCGGGCCCCGGGCTACGCCGGCACCTGCCGGAACCTGACCCCCGAGCAGATCGCCGCGCACGAGGCCGCCGGCCGGACCAGCGTCCTCCGCTTCCGGATGCCGGAGGGCACGCTGACCTGGGACGACCTGGTCCGCGGGGAGATCTCGTTCGACACCTCGAACGTGCCGGACTACGTCCTGGTCCGGGCCGACGGCTCGCCGCTGTACACGCTGGTGAACCCGGTCGACGACGCCCTGATGCGGATCACCCACGTCCTGCGCGGCGAGGACCTGCTCTCCAGCACCCCGCGCCAGCTGCCGCTGCACTCCGCGCTGATCGCGCTGGGGCTGTCGGAGACGGTGCCGGTGTTCGGGCACCTGCCGTACGTCATGGGCGAGGGCAACAAGAAGCTGTCGAAGCGGGACCCGGAGGCGTCGTTCTCCTTCTACGTGAAGGAGGGCTACCTGCCCGAGGGTCTGCTGAACTACCTGGCCCTGCTGGGCTGGTCGCCGGGCGGCGACAAGGAGTTCTTCTCCCCCGAGGAGATGTACGCGGCATTCGACGGCACCCACATCAACTCCAACGCGGCGCGCTTCGACCTGAAGAAGTGCCAGGCGATCAACGGCGACCACGTACGCGCCCTGGCCCCCGACGACCTGGCCCGCCGCATCGTGCCCTTCCTGGCCGAGCAGGGCCTGGTCGCCGACCCGCCGCTGCCGGAGCAGGCCGCGACCCTGGCCGCCGCCGTGCCGCTGATCCAGGAGCGGATGGTGGTGCTGCGCGAGTCGGTGGACATGATCGGCTTCCTGTTCGTCCCCGAGCACGCCTTCGCGGTGGACCCGGCGGACGGCGCCAAGGCCCTCGGCGAGGACGCCAAGCCGGTACTGGAGGCCGCGGCCAAGGCCCTGGAGGCACTGCCGGACTGGACGACCGCGGCCATCGACGCCACGCTGCGCGAGACGCTGATCGAGGGACTCGGGCTGAAGCCGAAGAACGCGTTCACCCCGGTCCGGGTCGCGGTGACCGGGCGCCGGGTGTCGCCGCCGCTGTTCGAGTCGATCGAGCTGCTGGGGCGGGAGCGGACGCTGCGGCGGCTGGCCGCGGCGCTGGGCTCCTGACGGTCCTGATGCCGCGCTGAGCTGTATCGGGAGGCCCGTTCGAAAGCCGTTTTGGTGGAAGGGCAGGCCTCCCGTATAGTTATCGACGCAACGCCGCGCGATGAGATCATGTCGGGTGGTCGTTGGGGTATGGTGTAATTGGCAACACGGCTGATTCTGGTTCAGTTGTTCTAGGTTCGAGTCCTGGTACCCCAGCTTTGTGAGCGGATCCTCTAAGGGTCCGCTTTTTTGCTGTACCTCAGCCGCTTGCTACTCACGAGTAATTGAGTACCCGCACTCTCCCTCCGATGCCCCACCCTCCAGCACGCTGAAGGCATGAAGAAGCAATGGGAGACGTTCTGGGGCTTCGTGATCCTCGGCGGTCTCGTGGCGCTGATCGCGTCCTTCGTACATGTCCCCGGGCGGACGGTCCTGGACGTCGGGCTCGGCGCGGTGAGCCTGTACTGGCTCCTGATCATCACCACGGTGCCGTGGAACCTGTACTTCCGGGCCCTGCGGGTCCGGAACGAGATCGGCGTGTCGCGCGAGCGGGGCATCACGGTGCCCGAGGGCCGCGCGGCCGAGGTGCGGCGCTGGGAGCGGGTCCTGCTGCGGCTGGCGCTGGCCGGGCACATCGTGACGGCGGCGATCGTGGCCGGCGTGACCTACGCCTCCGGGCACGTGCTGGGCTACTACTTCGCCGCGTTCTACCTGCTCAGCTGCGCGATCCGACCGATGGCGGCGTACCTGGGCTACGTGAAGGCCCAGATCGCGGGCCTGCTGAAGGAGACGACGCACCCGCGCGACGACGTGCTCGACCTCACCACCCGGATGTCGACGCTGACCGCCGAGGTGGAGGCGCTGCGGGGCGCGACGTCCGAGGCCCAGGAGCGCGCCTTCCGCGAACTGGACGACGTGCGGGGCGACCTGCGGGCCACGGACGTGCGGCTACGGGAGGACGTACGCCTCGCCCGCGAGGCCGTGGACGCCGACCGGGCCGGACTGCGAGCCCGGGTCGAGGAGGCCGAACGGCACGTCGCGGCGATCACCCGGCACTTCGACCAGGCCGTGGACGGCCTCACCGACCAGCGCGAACTGCTCAGCGGACTCCGGGCCTTCGTCCGACTGGTACGCGCGGACGCTGCGGCGATCGGCGAATAGCGATCCGAGGAGAACAAAGGTTCGCAGAACGGCGCCGCCGCGCTGCCGGGCCTGCGATTTGGGCGAACACCGTCGATCGCCTAAGATAGGTCCCGCTGCTCGCGCCCCAGGCGCGGCGGCAGTGCTAGTGGCCCCGTTGTGTAGCGGCCTAGCACGCTGCCCTCTCAAGGCAGTAGCGCGGGTTCGAATCCCGTCGGGGCTACCACCGATAAGGGCTCTTACAAAGATGTAAGAGCCCTTATCGCGTTTTCGGCGGCACTCAGCACCCTGACGGCGCCGGCGGACGCGCACACGCCGCCGGACACCGCCTTCTGCGGGATCACCCCACCCCGCGGTGCGATACCGGAATTGCGATCGGTGATCGGTGATCGGTGATCCGCGCGGCCGACCGGCACCGAGGGCGGCTCCGGGGACGATGCGCCGTCGGCCGCACGCGCGACCGGCCTTTTTGGCATATTGGGGGCCGACCGTATCGGACGGATCCCAGGGGGGAATCAGCGTGACGACCGACAATTGGACGGCGCCCTCGATCGACGACCAGCGGCTGCTGGCCGCGCAGGCGGCGGACGACGAGGACGCGTACCTGGCCGCTCTGGCCCGGCTGGACGTGTACGTGCCGCGCCGGGACCCGGATCAGGCCTCGAAGTTCAGCCTGCGCAAGTCTGTGGTGAAGCTGAACCAGTTCAGCGTGTACGGCCAGCTGAACAACGCGATCCGTGGCACGTCGAAGTCGGCCCTGACGGTCAGCCTGGATTACGACACCCACCGGCGCGGCGCCCGGCTGATCCTGCCGGTCTACACCCGCGCGCTGGTGCCGCCCGAGCAGCCCCAGGGGGTGTACTTCCACCGGGTGCTGTTCCCGTCGTGGGTGCAGAGTATGGCCAAGCAGCGGCAGACGATGCAGCTGGTGATCAACCCGGGCACGCCGGAGGAGCGGGAGCTGAACGTCGGCAAGGCCGCGCAGTGGATGCGCAAGCACCCGCACCTGTTGGGAAGTTGGAACGCGTTGCACGGCACCGTGCGCACCATCTACAACGAGCCGACGCAGGGCGAGCTCGCGCGGGCGATGGCGTGCGGCGCGCACCTGGCGGCGGGCAACGCGGTGCCGTGGAACTCGCTGGGCTACCCGGGGCTGAACTACCACGACGAACGGGAGGCGTTGCAGGAGTGGTGGGGCATCGAGGGCCCGGTGCAGTGGCAGAACCAGGTCGACAGGCTGCTGGACAACGAGAACCCGCAGCCGGTGGACCTGGTCCTCGGAATCCGCAATGAGCGCGGCGCCGGCGTGCGGCCCAGCGGCGACCCGGTCCACGACACCCGGCTGCTCACCGAGGCGGTCGAGGCCTGGTGCCGGGACCGGGGCGCGCCGGAGCCGCTGCGGCAGGACATGATCGACATCGCGCAGTGGGTGGTCCGCTGCGAGACCTGGCTGCGCCGCGACGGCGCCCTCGGCCCGGACCAGATCGTGGTGACCCAGGACAGCTGGGACTGGGGCCGCTGCGTGAACATGGCCCGCTGGGGCGTGGCCTGCGGCTTCTGCGACCGCACCACCGCCGAGCAGATCGTCCTGCGCGCCGGCAGCCTGTGCGCGCGGGCGTACCCCGACTGGGCCGCGCTGTCGGTGGCGTACATACTCGGGCGCGTGATCAAGATGGGGCGCCAGGGGAACCCGGAGGAGTCGTACCGGGATACGTTGCAGATTCACCAGACACTGATGCGGGACCCGGCCAGCCCGTTTCTGACGGTGCCGCTGCACTGAGAGCGGGGACGCCACGCGGCGCGCGGCCGGGGCACGAGGGCGGCGGGGCCGCCCGCCCGGGCCGCGCGACGCCGGGCCCCGCGCCGGGCCGCCCGCACCGGCAGACCCGGAGCTCACAGCCCCGCCCGGACCGACGTGACCCTGGTCACGACCCCGGCCACCGCCCGGTAAATGCGGGATGAGCGGCATCCGAAGTGCGCTATGCTTTCGGGGTCGCGAGGCGCCCCGGGCGCGGACGCGGCAGCTGGGGCCCCGTTGTGTAGCGGCCTAGCACGCTGCCCTCTCAAGGCAGTAGCGCGGGTTCGAATCCCGTCGGGGCTACGGAAAGATAAGGGTTCGTACTCATCGAGTACGAACCCTTATCTCGTTGTCGGGTTCGGGCCTCACGCCCGCGTAGCCTGGTACCCCCGGAACAGCAGGTGGGTGTCGACGATGTCCGAGCCGGCGCTCTCGACCGAGCGGTAGATGCCCCACTTGGGGCGGATGTAGTCGCCCTGGTCGGGGAGGATCACGCCGTGGCGGGTGCCGTCGGCGACGGTCTTGCCGGTGCTGTCCTGGCAGAGGAAGCGGGCGGAGCCGGATTGGCCGATGGTCAGGGTCCACTGGATGGTGATCCACTGGTTCCGTAGGGGTGCCAGGGGCGCGGAGGCGATGGTCGGGGAGCCGGAGTTGGCGTAGGCGCGGGCGCGGAGGGTTTCGGAGACGGCGCTCTCGCGGGTCAGGTCGAGGGTGACGAAGGGTCCTGCGTTGGTGGACGGGACCTTGGTCTGGAAGATGTGGGTGAACCGGCTGGTGCCGTGCAGGGTGTCGGGCATGAACATCTGGTAGGTGATGTTCCAGGTCTGGCCGTTGGTCATCTTCACCGGCCTGCCGTCGGCCACCATGCCCCGGGACTCGGTGCGCTGGCGGTCGCCGCCGCCGGTGGTGTCGCGGTCGTCCTTCCAGATGTTGAAGCGGTAGTGGTCGCCGCCCTCGACGATGATGTAGTCGCCGTGGCGGCCGGGAAACAGGTTGCCTCGGTCGAATTCGAGGCCTTCGAAGGCTTTCAGGCCGTCGGTGGCCGGGTCGGGGTGCCAGACCGGGGTGGCCGCCGGGCTCACGGGGGTCCCCGGAGTCGCGAGAATCCCCGAGGCCGCGAGGTTCCCCCGGGTCGTGGCCGAGGCCTGCTCGCTGAGTGCGAGCGGCACGCCCACGGCCGCGGCGGCCAGGGAGCCCAGCACGGCGCGGCGAGTGAGACGGCGGGGGTCGGAAGGCTGGGACATGAGTGTTCATCTCCTGAAAACGAGTTGCCCGCACGTGGAAACATCCGATGACCGGCATTGTGGTTAAGATACTTAACTCGGTCAAGGGTGGGGGCGCGCGGGGCCCGAGTGGGAGCGCGGCAGAGCCCTGCGATTCGCATACCGGGGGTTTCGTGGTGCCTGACGGCTGACCGCCCTGTCGATCGCGACGTATTCTCACAGGGGAGGGGCCATGACGGTACGGCACAGTGGATCAGCCACACCCCGGTTCGCCTCGGTGGTGCGCGTCTTCTTCATCACCGTGGGTGTCGTCAGCCTGGTGCTCGGCTATCTGGGCCTTGACCGCTATCTCGGCCTTCCCGGCCAGCACTACAGCCACGCCCCCAGCGACCTCATCTACTTCGATCTCGAGCTGTTCCTGATCCAGTCCACTCCCCTGGCCATGGGCGGCCCGTTTCCGTGGCAGCTGTCGGTGGCTCGGTTCAGCGCGCCGAGTGTCGCCCTCTACGCCATCGCGGAGATCGTGGTCGCGGTCTCGGCCCGGCGGGTACGACGCGCCTGGCTGCGGCGCTCCCGCAATCACGCCGTCGTCTTCGGCACGACCCGCATCGCCTCGGTGGTGGTCGAAAGGCTGCGGGCGCAAGGGAAACGGGTCCTGGTGGTGCGACCGGACAGCGCCGCCGACCCGGTCGGGTTCGACAACGTCCTGGACGACCGCTGGACTGTCGTCGGTGTCCCGGCCTCGCAGCGGACGCTGACCGATGCCGGGGTCCGGCGGGCGTCGGCGGTCTACGCGTGCCTGGACCGCATCGAGGACAACTCCGAGGTCGCCTACGCGATCGAGGCGTGGCGGCGCGGGCAGCGCTTCCCGGAGCGGGTCTACGCCTCGATCGACGACCTCGACCTGTGCACGGCGCTGAAGGCCCGCCGCTGGTCGATGGCCGGGGCGGGTCGTTCCCACGTCGACTTCTTCAACCGCGACGAACTCGCCGCGCAGACCGTCGTGCGCCGGGACCGGGCCGCCATCGACGGGCCCGCGCCGCACATAGCGATCTCCGGCACCGGTGCTTTCGCCCGCTCGGCGCTTGTCGAACTGGGACGGCAGCGGCTCAGCCGCACGGACCAGAGCGAGGACCCGATCACCATCGTGCTGGTCGGGGCGGACGCCGATACCGTCGGGTCGCGGCTGCGGGAGCAGTATCCGTTCCTGCGCGAGGTGTGCGTCATCGAGCCCTGGCTCACCTCGCTCTCCCAGCTGTTCGACGCGCGCCGGCAGGCGCACGCGCCGCGCCTGCGCCGGCTGTATCTGTGCCAGAGCGATGAGCGCGACGCCCTTGCCGACGCCTTGACCTGTGGCTCCTATCTGAGCGCGATGGACGGCGTGGTGGTCCGGCTGGACCGGATGTCGCAGATGGCTGACATGTTCCACGGCGGCGGCCGCCCCGGCACCCTGTTCGACGCCCTGGACGGCCGGCTGGAGTTGGTCGACGTCACCGAGGTCGGCTGCGATCCGGACCGCATCGGCGACGACCTCGCCGACAGCCTGGCCCGGTCCATCCATCGCAGGTATCTGACCGACCAGTTGAGCGCCGGCCGGTCCTGGCACTCGACCGCGTCCATGACCGGCTGGGACGAGCTCCCGCCGGATCTGCAACGCGGGAACCGGGAACAGGCCGAGGACGTCGGCCGCAAACTGGCCTCGATCCGCTGTCTGCTGACCCCGCTGCGCCAGAGCGTCGAGCCGTTCCTCTTCCGGCCCGCCGAGATCGAGACCCTGGCCGAGGCCGAGCACGCCCGGTGGGCCGCCGAGCGCCGCCGGAGCGGCTGGCGCCACGGTCCCCGCCGCGACGACGCGCGCCGCGTGCACCCCGGGCTGGTGCCGTGGCCGGTGCTGCCCGAGGACCTGCGGCAGAAGGATCGGTTGTTCATCAGGGCCCTGCCGGCGTTGCTGAGCGACATGGGGCTGGCGGTCGTGCGGGTGCCGGAGCGCCACGACGAGCCCGGCCGACCGGCGCCGCCCCACGCACAGAAGTCCGCCGACACCCCGAGCGCCCACGCGGCGATCCCCATCCTGGGAGTGGATCTGTGGTGAGGTCCAGGATCATGTACCGCATCGGAATCACCGGCCACCGCACCTTCGACGCTCCGACGTCCGACCTGATCGGCGTGGCCCTGCGGCGGATCGTGGAGGCTTATCAGCCTCATGATCTGGTCGGGGTGTCGAGTCTGGCCGAGGGTGCCGACACGATGTTCGCCCAGGCCGTCGCCGACCGGGGCGGCCGGCTGGAAGTGGTCGTGCCGGCGGCCCGCTACCGCGAGTCCCTGTCGGCGTCGCACCGCCGTACCTACGACGATCTGCTGGCTCGGGCCGCGGCCGTGCACCGCCTGGCGTTCATCGAGTCCGACGGCCCCGCCTACCTGGCCGCGGGCGTGCGGATGCTGAAGATGATCGACCGGCTGGTCGCGGTCTGGGACGGGTTGCCGGCCCGGGGATCGGGCGGGACCGCGGAGGTCGTCAGCGGCGCCTGGGAGCGCGGTCTGCCGGTCGACGTGGTGTGGCCGGCGGGCGCCCGGCGGGTGTGATCGCCCCGGGCGAGCCCCACACCTGCGTCTTGTCGCCTCTGGGATGCGGTGCAATGCTGAACTACGAGAAATGCTCGCCATTCGCTCGTATCGGACAGGGAGAGGGCAATGGGCTTCGAGGGGGAACTCCTGGTTTCCAACATCCCGGCGGTGGACGACGTGCCGCTGGCCATGCTGGCCGGCGACGACGACCTGGCGGTGGCCGACGAAACCGACGTCCCGGTGGCCGAGTTCCAGTCGTCGGTGTGAGTTCGCGGCCGGCGAGCGCGCCGGGGACGGTCGGCGTCGTGTTCCGTCAGTTCGTCGTCAAGATCGCCGGACGCTGTGATCTCGCCTGCGATCACTGCTACGTCTTCGAACACGCCGACCAGTCCTGGCGCGGTCGCCCCAATCTCATGCCACCGGAGATCATGACGGCGGTGGCCGCCCGGATCGCCGAACACGCGAGGGCGCACGCGTTGGCCGGCGTGACCGTGATCCTGCACGGCGGGGAGCCGCTGCTGGCCGGGGTGGACCGTATCAGGTTCCTTATCAGGGAGCTGCGGGCGGCGCTGCCGCCGGGCTGCGCGGCCGACTTCCGCATCCAGACCAACGGACTTCGGCTCGACGACGCCTTCTGCGAGCTGTTCCTCCAAGAGGGCGTGGGTGTCGGGATCTCCATCGACGGCGATAAGGGGGCGAACGACCGGCACCGCCGGCACGCGGACGGCCGCACCAGCTACCCCGAGCTCGTCCGGGCGATCCGGCTGATCGGGTCGCAGCGGTACCGGCCGGTCTTCAACGGGCTGCTGTGCACGATCGACGTCGAGAACGATCCGGTCGAGGTCTTCGACGCGCTGTCCGCCTTCGCTCCGCCGCGCGTGGAGTTCCTGCTGCCGCACGCCACGTGGGTGAATCCGCCGCCCGGAGCGGTCGCGGGCGAACCCCGCTACGCGCAGTGGCTGCTGGCCGTCCATCAGCGGTGGGCCGAACGCGGGCGCCCGATGGACGTCCGGCTCTTCCACTCGGTCGCCGACCTGATCGCCGGGCGGACCAGCCGCACCGAGGCCATCGGCTTGGGGCCGACGGACGTCGTGGTCGTGGAGACCGACGGCGAGATCGAACAAGAGGACTCGCTCAAGACCGCCTACGACGGGGCGCCGGCGACCGGCTTCCACGTCAGCCGCGACAGTTTCGACGAGGCGGGATCGCACCCGGGTTTCGACGGGCGGACGGCGAACGCGGCCGCGCCGAGCCCGGTCTGCGAACGCTGCCCCGTCCTGCGGATCTGCGGCGGCGGGTTGTACGCGCACCGCTACGACGGCTCCGGATTCGCCAACCCGTCCGTCTACTGTCGGGACCTCTATACGTTCATCACCAGTCTGGCCAATGAGCGCCACCAGGCCCCGAAGATCGCCCGGCATCGGATGGGCGCCGCCGACTTCGCAGCCCTGGGCCGTGGTCAGGGCACTGAGGACGCGGTCGCCGCGTTGCGGACGGCGCAGCTGAGCAAGGCCCGCGTCAAGCTCGGCCAGTTGTCCAAGCCGCTGCGGGCCGAGCACAGCTGGGCCCTGGTCCAGGAATTCGACACGCGCGACCGCAGCGTGGTCAACCGGGTCCTGGCCGATCCGTTCCTGATGCCGGCCGAGGGCCGGGACGCGCTGGGGCCGGCCGGGACGCTGGCCAGGATCGCCCTGAGCTGCGCGGTGCTGAGTTCGACGCCGGCGGAGCTCGATCTGGTCGCGGCCGAGGACCGGCTCGCGCTTCCGGCCGTGGGCACGCTCGCCACGGCCGCGGGGCCGTGGCACGTCGCGGTGGACGAGAAGGCGGCGATCACCGTGAACGGCCTGAGCGTCGAGCCGATCCGCCACGAGGCGCGCATAGGTCCGATCACCGTACGGCTGGAGGACCACGACCCGGCCCGGGACCGGTTCGGGCATCCGGTGTCCGGGCCGTTGTCCGCCGCCGAGCTCTTCGCCTGGCAGGACGACCTCGACGCGGCCGCCGAAGTGCTCGCCGAGCGGCACCCCGAGGCGCTGGCCGAGATGGCCGAGGGCCTGACGGCCGTCGTCCCGCTGAAGCCGCACCCCGGGCGCCACCGGAGCGCGACGGCGCGCAACGCGTTCGGCGCGCTGGGGGTGGCGCTGCCCGATCCGGCCGCCGACACCGCCGGCGAGGCCCTCACCTGCCTGCTGCTGCACGAGTTCCAGCATCTGAAGCTCGGCGCCGTGCTCGACATGTTCGACTTGCATGACAAGTCCGACGCGAGCAGCTATCCGGTCGGCTGGCGCCGGGATCTGCGCTCCCTGGAGGCCGTGCTCCAGGGTACGTACGCGCACATGGCCGTTGCCGAGTACTGGCAAAGGCGTGCTCTGGCTACGCGCCATCCCGGCAGCCAGGAGTTCGCGCGGCGTTCGGCGCAGGTCGCCGGACACGTCAGGGCGGCCCTGGCCCAGATCACCGCCAGCCCGGCGCTGACCCGGCTGGGCCGGCAATGGGTCGCCGAGATGGCCGCCGGAGCCGCGCGATGGCGCTGAATCGTCGTTCGCCACGACGTTGTGCCAGCCTGCGAGCGTGAATCCGTGCTGGCATCGCAGACTTCGGATACGCTCGCAGACGACGGCACCTTGCCACCGGCATCGAGGAGCGCGCCGTGCCAGCCCGTCCGAATCCGCCGTACCCGGTCTTCTTCAGCTATGCCCATATCTCCGGGGGCGACTTCGACGAGAATCCGAACCGCGCGTTCCACACGTTCTTCGACGACATCGGCAAGATGCTCTACCACCTGACGACGTTCGGCACCGATGTCGCCTTCGCCGACACCTCGATGCGGGCCGGCGACTCCTTCCAGAAAGTCCTGTTCGAACGGCTGGCGCAGTTCCGGGTCTTCGTGCCGCTGCTGTCCCTGCGCTACTTCGAGAGCGAGTGGTGCGGCCGGGAATGGGCCGCGTTCGAGAAGCGCTGCAAGCAGCTGGGTCCGGCCTCGTATCCGCCCATCGTGCCGATCCTGTGGAACGGCCTGGAGGACCTGAGCCTTCCGGAGTGGTTCACCGAGCGGCATCTGTTCGACGACTCGACCCAGGACAGCCGGTACCGGGAGCACGGGTTCTTCGGCTTACAGGTCCTTTACCGCGACGACTACCACGCCATGGTGTACGACCTGGCGCGCCGGATCGGTCAGGTGTCGAAATCCGCGGACCTGCCCGACGGCGACCCTGAAGATCTTCGCATCCTGCCCCCGCGGTTCGGAGGTTCCCCATGACGGACGACCCGGCGAAGCCGTCGGGCGGCGGCCCGGTCTTCTTCCTCAGCTACGCGCGGCCGAGCGTGTCAGAGCGCGTGCAAGGGGATCCCGACCGCGATTTCGCAGCGTTCTACTACGACCTGTGCGCCGCGCTCACGCGGTTCGCGCCGTTGGACCGCCTGCACAGCCTCGGCGCCGTCAGCGGGGAATGGAACGCCCCGGCTGGTTCCGGAGCGACGGACCCGGCGAAGGACATCGCCGAATGCGACGTCTTCGTGCCGCTGCACCAGGAGCGGTACTTCCAGAACGAGCAGTGCGGCAAGGAACTGGCGGCCTTCGAGGCGCGGGTAAGGCTGGCCGGGACGCCGCGCGCCGACGCGATCCTGCCGGTCCTGTGGGCGCCGGTCCCGCCGCAGTGGGCCGCCGCGCAACCGGCGCCGTATCGGACCGGGCAGGCCGACGTCGACGACGAGTACCTGGACAAGGGCCTGTTCTGGTTGCAGGGCGCGTATCCGGCGCGGTACCGGCAGGTCGTGGAGGGCCTGGCGCGGCGGGTCGCGGAGATCGCGGCCGGCCGCACAGTCGGCCGGGTCGCAGCCGCCGATCTGGCCCACGTGCAGAGCTCGCTGCGGCAGGCTGACCGGCAGCCGTTGGTGGTCGTCCTGCTGGCACCGACTCTGCACCGGCCGCGGGAAGCCGCCGGCCGGCAGTTCGGCCCGGCGATCACCGACTGGGCCCCGTTCTCGGCCGAGACTTCCCGGCCGCTGGCCGACATCCTGGTGGGACTGGCCCGGGACAAGGGCTGGGAGCCACAGGTGGTGCCGTTCAGTACCGAGGACGCGCGGCTGTTCGGCGAGACCGAACCCGACTCCCAGGTGGTCCTGGTCGTCAATCCGCTGGTGGTGGACGACGACATCTGGCGGGCGGCGCTCCAGCGCTTCGACCGGATCGACAAGCCGTGGATCGGCGTCGTCGTCGCCTGGGATCCGGCCGGGGTGCCGGATGCGGAACTGCACCGCCTGCGGGCCGAACTCCAGCGCGTCCTGGACCGGAAGTTCGCCCGCCGCAGCCCCTCGCTGCGGATCAACGCCCCGATCGCCACCTCGTTGCAGAGCTTCGACCTGGCTTTGGACGCCACCGCCAACCACACCCGGATACAGCTGGCGAACCACCTGCTCAGCCCTGCCAGCGACCCCGCCGAGGAAGAGAACCACACATGAGCGACCAGTCGGGCGAGATCATCACCTTCTACTCCTACAAAGGCGGCTGCGGACGGACGATGGCCCTGGCCAACGCCGCCTGGATCCTGGCCGCCAACGGGAAACGGGTCCTGACCGTCGACTGGGATCTGGAGGCGCCCGGCCTGGACAAGTTCTACCGGCCGTTCATCGACCAGGCCGCGCTCAGCGAGCACCTGGGGGTCAGCTTCCTGATCACCAACTACGAGTCCGCGATCAAGGAGACGGCCAGCCGCGGCGACCAGCCGCGCGCCGCCCGGCGCACCGCGCCCAGCGTCATCGCCAGCCGGTTCACCCAGCTGGCCGAGCACGTCATCCCGGTCCGCTGGGAGTTCCCCTCGGGCGGCCGGCTCGACTTCCTGCCGGCCGGCGCCAGCAACCGGGAGTACGGCACCGGGATGTCCGGCTTCGAGTGGGACAAGTTCATGCAGGACTTCCACGGCGACGAGTTCATCGAGGCGCTGCGCTCGGCGATGCGGCGGGACTACGACTACACCCTGATCGACAGCCGCACCGGGATGAACGACGTCGGCGACCTGTGCACGGCGCTGCTGCCGGACACCCTGGTGATCGGCTTCGCCCTGAGTGACCAGAGTCTGGAGGGCGCCTCCGACGTGGCCCAGCGGGTCACCGGCTACGACGTCGACGCGACCATAAGGATCCTGCCGGTCCCGATGCGGATCGAGGACGCCGAGACCGACAAGAAGGACGCCGGTCTGGCCAAGGCACAGGCACTGTTCCAGCGTTATGTCACCGGCAAAGCCCCGCACGAGTACTGGGGCAAGGTGCAGATCCCCTACAAGACCTTCTACGCCTACGAGGAAGTCCTGGCCGGGTTCGGCGACCGTCCCGGACAGCCCGGGTCCCTGCTCGCCGCCTTCGAGCGGCTGACCGACGAGATCAGCGACGGCTCGGTGAGCGCGCTGCCGCCGCTGCCGGAGGAGGAACGCACCGACTTCCTGCGGACCAGGTTCACCCGGCGCAAGCCCGAGACGCCCGCGGAGATCCTGCTCAGCTACGTCTCCGAGGACCGGCCCTGGGCCGAGTGGATGACGACGGTCCTGGAGTACTCCGGGCTGCGGGTCCGGACCCAGCGCGAGGCCGAGTTCACGGTCGCGCCGGACGCCTTGGGCCTGGCGGTGAAGTCGGCCAAGCGCATCATCGCCCTGGTATCAGAGTCCTACCGCACCGCACTGGAGCACGACGCGCTGTTGGGCGCGCTCCAGCTGGCGGACCCGGGCAAGACCCGCGGTCTGGTGGTGCCCTGCCGGGTGGACGCGACGACGGTCGAGCAGGCCTTCCCCACCCGGATGCTGGTCGAGCTGGACCAGTTGGACCAGGCCACCGCGTTGCGGCAACTGAGCCAGATCCTGGACGTCACGTTGCGCGCGCCGGCCGCGCTGCGCTATCCCGGCGCGAAGCCGGAGATCTGGCTGGTGCCGGAGAAGAACCCGAACTTCACCGGACGCACCAAGATCATCGATGAGCTGCGCGAACTGCTGCGGGCCGGGAACACCACCTCGTTGCGCGCACTGCACGCCGCCGGCGGGTTCGGCAAGACGCAGATCGCCATCGAGTACGCCGACCGGTTCAAGTCCAGCTACGACATCGTGTGGTGGATCCGCAGCGAGGAGCCGAACCGCGCGGTGGAGGCGATGGCACAGCTCGGCGACCGGCTCGGGCTGCGGGCGGCGACCGACGTGGCGACCGTGGACCGGGTCAAGGACGCGCTGCGCCGGGGCGAGCCGTTCAAGCGGGCGCTGCTGATCTTCGACAACGTGGGGCAGGCGGACACGATCGCGGGCCTGGTGCCGGTCGGCGGCTCGACCCACATCCTGATCACCACCCGGGACCGGGAGGTCGCGGCCGGCAGCACGGCGCCGCTGAACGTCGACACCTTCGCCCGCGAGGAGAGCATCGCGCTGCTGCACCGGCATGTGCCGCAGATGGAGCGGCAGGAGGCGGACCACCTCGCCGAGACACTCGGCGACGTGCCGATCGACATCGACGCGGCCGGCAAGTACATCCGCGAGACCGCGGTGTCGGTGGACGATTACCTGGCCCGGGTGCCGGTGTCGGTCCGGGGGGCGGTGTGGCTCGCGGCGATCGAGCAGGTCCAGACCGCCTCGCCGGCCGCGTTGCGGATGATGGAGCTGTTCGCGTACTTCGGCGGCGAGCCGGTGGACCGCGCGATCCTCTACAGCGAGCAGTTCGCCAAGGTCCTCGCCGACTACGACCCGGTCCTGACCGTCGACCGGGCGCTGCTCGGCGACTACGCCGCCGCGCTCAACCGGTTCGGGCTGCTGCGCATCGACCAGGTCCACGGGTTCACGATGCACCGCGCGCTCCAGGAGTTCCTGCGGCCACGGCTCGTCGAGCAGGGGGTGGCCGAGCGGGCCCGGCTTTCGGTGCAACAGATTCTGGCCCTGTCCCGACCTACGAGCGGGGACACCGACGACCCCGAGAACCGGGCGGCGTTCGCCCGGATCTGGCCGCACCTGAGCGCCTGCGAGGCCGAGACCAGCACCGAGGAGAACGTCCGGCAGCTGCTGATGGACCAGGTGCGGCACCTGTCGCTGACCGGCCAGCTGACCGAGGCCGAGCAGATCGCCGGGAACCTGCTGACGCTGTGGACCGCGCAGTCCGGCGACAACGACCGGACCGTGCTGCGGCTGCGGTTCCTGCTGGCGAACGTGCTTCGGAACGTCGGCCGGGCCCAGGAGTCCTACGAGATCGACATGGACGTCGCCCGCCGGCAGGAGGACATCCTGCCGGAGAACCATCCCGAGCGACTCAACACCCTGGCAAGTGTCGGCGCCGATCTGCGCGCCGTGGGCCGCTTCGGGGACGCGCGGTACATCGACCAGATCTGCTACGACGTGACCCGCAAATCGTCCGAGCACGGCCGGGCGGCCCTGCGCGCCGCGCACAACTACGCCTTCTCACTGGCGGTGACCGGCGACTGTTACGCGGCGCGCGACCTGGACCGGCAGCTGTACAACGACGAGAAGCAGATCTTCGGCTACGAGCACCCGTGGACCCTGAACACCGCCATCAACCTCGGCCGGGACCTGCGCGACTGCGGCGACTACGCGGGCTCCATCCGACTTCTCGAAGCCGTTCTGCGACGGTGCAAGGAACGGCGGGGCGAGTACGACCCCTACACCCTGGAGTCCGCCAAGGGCCTGGCCGTGGCGCTGCGCAAGGCCGGCCGGCACGCGGACGGCCTGGCCCAGACCAAGAACGTGGTGAAGGCGTTCGAGGCGGTGTTCGGCCCGAACGGGGCCGAGACCCTGTCCTGCAAGCTCAACTTCGCCTGCGACCTGTCCGCGGCCGGCAGCCGGGACCTCGCGCTCGAAGCGGCCAGGGAGATGCGCGAGCAGTACGAGAAGCACTTGGGCAGCACGCATCCGCACACGCTCGCCAGCGCCAACAACGTCGCGATCTATCTGCGGACCACCGGCAAACCCGAGGACTCCCGCGAGCTCGCCACGGCGACCTTCGACGGGCTCACGGACGTGCTCGGTGCGGAGCACCCGTTCACCCTCTATTGCGCCGTCAACCTCGCCAACGCGACAGCGGACTGCGACCTCCTCGACGAGGCCGCGGCCCTGCTCGACGCCGCCCTGGAACACCTGGAGGCCGTGCTCGGGCCCGATCACCCCAGCACGATCGTCACCGTGGCGAACCGCGCCGTGGTGACGCACCGCCTGGGTCTGGAGACCGAGGCGGAGGCGGCCAGGAACGCGGCGCTGGAGCAGTTGAAGGCCGCTCTCGGCCCGGACCACACGACCATCGAGACGTTCCTGGAGTGGCGGCTGGCCAACCGCGACCTGGAGCCCTATCGCACCTGAGCCCCGGCCTTGACCATCCAGCCCAACAGATGCGGGAAGTACCGGACCGCACCGAAGTGCGCCTCTCCCGGATCCACGTCCAGCACCGCGTGCGGGATCCGGGAGGCGAGCCAGCGGGAGTGGCCCGGTGGTGAGTGCACGTCGGTGCCGCCGTGCCAGACCAGGGTCGGGCAGCGGATGTCCGCGGGGTCGAAGCCCCACGGGGAGCAGAAGGCGACGTGGTCGTCGAACTGTCCGGCCAGGTAGGTCGGCACCGGCTCGGCCGGATCGAGGGCGAGTTCGGCCGGGTCCAGGGCGATGAGGTTGTCGGGGTTGGTCACCGCGTTGCGGAAGCCGGCGAGCAGCAGGCCCCTGATGCGGCTGTCGGAGACGATCCGGCGGTCGGCGACCGGCAGTTCGTCGAACAGCCGCTCGGCGATGAAGTCGGTGGCCAGCGCGCCGGTGTCGACGGCCAGGCTGAGCTTCATGGCCGGCATCAGGGCCGGGTTGTCCAGCGCGGCGCGGGTCAGTTGGTAGGCCGCCACGTTCGAGTCGATCATGCCGGCGTACCAGTCCAGACCCGGGGCGTCGTATGGCGCGATGCTCACCAGCGCGACCACCGAGCGCACCCGGTCGGGCAACAGCGCGCCGCACGCCAGCGCGTGCGGACCGCCCCCGGAGCGGCCGGACACCGAGAAGGTCTCCAGGCCCAGCTCGTCGGCGACCGCGAGCACGTCCTGGGCGACCGAGGCCACGTCACGGCCGGCGCGGCGGTCGGACATGCCGTATCCGGGGCGGTCGATGGCGATCAGCCGCACCCGGCGGCGGGACAGCTCGAAGGGCCGCGGCAGCACGCCGATCCGGCTGCCCGGGGTGCCGTGCAGGAAGAAGATGGGATAACCGTTCCAGGGCCCTGATTCGGCGAACGCGACCCGCCCGCCGTCGGCCCTGGTGGCCACCCCGGACCGGTTGCCGGCGACGGACTCTGTGAGCTGGGTCATCGGACGCCTCTCAGCGCGGCGGTCGTCGGAGCGGATCCGCTCGACTTCATACGGTAACCGACTTCTGGAATGCGGTAATCCTGCCAGACGATGGAAAGCCGACGCGACACCGGGGCGCACCGCACCGATGGGCCGTCTTAGCCATGGTTACGCCGAACCGCACCGGCCACAACCACCAGAGGCCGCCCTCCTTCGAGCCGGTGATGCAGAGCCCTGTTTCGCGCCCCGCATCATCGGGGCGGGACCGGCCCGGTACTCCCCCGCACGACCAGTTCGGTGGCCAGTTCGAGATGCAGAGCATCAAGGGCTTGTCGCTCCAGAAGCCGGGTCAGCATCGTCACCGCGATGCGCCCGAGCTCGTCAAGGGGTTGCCGGACGGTGGTGAGCATGGGGGCGGTGGCCTGGCTGATCTCGCTGTCG
Source organism: Catenulispora pinistramenti (assembly GCF_018274385.1). Classification (GTDB taxonomy): domain Bacteria; phylum Actinomycetota; class Actinomycetes; order Streptomycetales; family Catenulisporaceae; genus Catenulispora; species Catenulispora pinistramenti. The sequence goes on from NZ_JAAFYZ010000066.1 coordinate 37,924, forward strand.
TCGAAGCCGGTCACCGACAGGTCGGCGGGGATGCCCAGGCCGCGTTCAGCGGCGGCCTGGTAGACACCGACCGCCACTTTGTCGTTGAAGCACGCGATCGCCGTGGGTCTGTCGGGGAGGTCCAGAAGTTCACCACCGGCCCGGACACCGGTATGGATCGCGGGTTCGCCGTAGCGAAGCAGCCGCGAGTCGCCGAGCAGGCCGGCTTCGGACAGTGCGGCGAGGTGACCCGCCAGCCGGTCCGAGCCGGAGAGCCAGTCTTCGAACCCGGAGATAACCCCGATCCGGCGGTGGCCGAGATCCAGGAGATGCCGGGTGACGGCGCGGGCGCCGGCGGTGTGGGCCGAGGCTATCGAGACCACGCCGCGAGGCACCGGAGTGCGCGGGTCCACGACGACCAAGGGATAGCGACGGGTCTGGAGGAAGCGGAGGTCTTCGGCCGGCTCCGGCGGGAGGATCAGGATCGCCCCGGACGTCTCGCGGGCCGCCGGGAGTTCGCGGAGCACCGGTGCGTCCACCCGAGAATCGCCGACATCGAGCAGAACTCGGCGGCCGGCGGCGGCCAGAGCCTCAGCGACCGCTGTGACGAGCGCCCCGAAGTAGTCGCTGAGTTTGTAGGGGCAGCGCACCAGAACCGGCAACTCGGCCTTCGGCTGCCGCGGGCGGGTCGCCGGCGCCCGGCCGCCCAGGCCGTCGATCGCCTCCTGCACCCGGCGGCGCGCGCTCTCGGACACCTGGTCCTGGGCGTTGATGACCCTGGACACGGTCGCTATCGACAAGCCTGTTTCCGCGGCGATCGCGCGGACGGTGACCCGTCCGCGGCCCGCCGCGCCCCGCACCGAAACATCATCTTGTTCCATCGGGGCAGGATAGCCCTCCGGTCTCGGCAAAGCCCCCGTAAACCCTCTTTATTCGAGTCTTGACGAAAGTCGGGCGCGGTGCTTCACTCCCCATCGACCAGCAGTGTTACGAGACTGTTTCTGTAACAACTCGGGTCGGTTCAGCTGTATGCCATCTCCACCCCCACAAAGGAGCCAGCACAGTGATCCCACCTCCCAAACGACTCAGACCCCTGCGGACCGCCCTCGCGGGAGCCTGCGTCCTCGGCACCGTCGCGACGGCGGCGGCGCTCAGCACTCCGGCGAACGCGGCCACCACCCACGCCGCAGCCGCCACGCACGCCGCCGCCACCCACCACGCCGCGGCCGCCATCCCCGCCCACTTCGCCGCACCGTATCTCCAGATCAGCGACAGCGACGCCGGCGACATGGCCGCCGACATGAGCTCCTCCGGTGTCTCCCGGTACTCGCTGGCCTTCTTGACATCGCAGTCCGGCTGCACCCTGCAGTGGGAGGACGGCGGCGACGGGGTCGGCGCCTTCACCTCGCAGATCAATTCCCTGAAAGCCGCCGGCGGGGACGTCATCCCCTCCTTCGGCGGGGCGGGCAGCACCGAGCTGGCGCAGTCGTGCACCGACGTATCGTCGTTGACCGCGGCGTACAAGAACGTCGTCGACACCTACGGCGTCACCCGGCTCGACTTCGACATCGAAGGCGACGTGATCAACGACACCGCCTCGACGACCCGCCGCGACCAGGCACTGGCGGCGCTCCAGCAGGAGGAGCCGGGGGTGCAGATCGACTTCACACTCTCGGTCGATCCCGGCGGTCTGCCGCCGGAGGGCCTGAGCCTGCTGCAGGACGCGAAGAACCAGGGCGTGAACGTCAGCGTCGTCAACTTGATGACGATGGACTACGGCGACGGCCAGCCGGTCATCAACGACGCGCTGTCCTCCGCGCAAGGGGGCGCCAGTCAGCTGGCGAACCTGTACGGCATATCCACCGCGGCGGCGTACGCCAAGGAGGGCCTGACCCCGATCGCCGGCACCAACGACGACGGCTCCGTGTTCTCCCAGGGCGACGCCCAGACCCTGGAGAACTTCGCCAGCACCAACGGCGTCGCAGAGCTCTCCTTCTGGGAGGTCGACGCCTACGACAAGGGCGCGGGTTACGCCTACTCCCGGATCTTCAACGCCATCACCGGGACCAGCGGCGGCAATCCGCCCCCGCCGAACGGCTCCGGTCCGATCACCGGCTACCAGGGTCTGTGCCTGGACGACCGCGGCGCCTCGACGGCCAACCTCAACCCGGTCCAGGTCTACACCTGCAACGGGAGCAACGCGCAGAGCTGGACCGTCAACTCCTCGAACAACACCCTCCAGGACCTCGGCAAGTGCCTGGACATCAACAGCGCCGGCACTGCCGACGGCACCACCGTCGACCTCTACGACTGCAACGGAACCGGAGCTCAGGTCTGGGTCCCGCAGTCCAACGGGGAGCTGCGGAACCCGGCGTCCGGGCGCTGCCTGGACGACACCGGCTTCGGCGGATCCGGAACCCAGGCCCAGATCTGGGACTGCGCCGACTCCTCGAACCAGAAGTGGACGCTGCCATGAGAATCCGCATACCCACCGCCGGTCTCGGCGCGCTCGTGCTCACGGCGGGCCTGCTGACGATCGGCCAGGCGGCCGCCGCCCCGAAGGCGCACGCCGCCGATCCGGTCGGGGCGATCACCGGCTATCAGGGCCTGTGCCTGGACGACCGGGGCGCCTCGACCGCCAATCTCAACCCGGTCCAGGTCTACACCTGCAACGGCTCCAACGCGCAGAGCTGGACCGTGGACAGCGCGAGCAGCACCTTGCAGGACCTCGGCAAGTGCCTGGACATCAACAGCGCCGGCACCGCCAACGGGACCACTGTCGACCTGTATGACTGCAACGGATCCGGCGCTCAGGTCTGGGTCCCGCAGTCCAACGGGGAGCTGCTGAACCCGGAGTCCGGCCGTTGTCTGGACGACACCGGCTTCGGCGGATCCGGAACCCAGGCCCAGATCTGGGACTGTGCCGACTCCTCGAACCAGAAGTGGACGCTGCCCACCGGCGGTGGTGGCGGCGGCGGCATCCCGCACCCGGACTTCGGTCCGAACGTCACCATCTTCGACCCGTCGATGCCGACCTCGACCATCCAGGCGGACATCAACAACGTCTACAACCAGCAGGTGGGCAACGAGTTCGGCACGCAGCGCAACGCGTTGCTGTTCGCGCCGGGCTCGTACAACGTCGACATCCCGGTCGGGTACAACACCGAGGTCGCAGGGCTCGGACTGTCCCCGGACGCCGTCGACATCACCGGCGGCACGGTGCACGTGGCCGGACACACCGCCGACGGCAACGCCACCCAGAACTTCTGGCGCGACGCCGAGAACATGGAAGTCAGCCCGCCCTCGGGCAGCACGATGTGGGCGGTCTCCCAGGCCGACCCGTTCCGGCGGATGGACGTCAACGGCGGCATGCTGCTGTACGACAACACCCACGGCAGCGGCGGCAACTGGTCTTCCGGCGGCTACATCGGCGACTCGCGGATCAGCGGGCAGATCGACTCCGGCACCCAGCAGCAGTTCCTGACCCAGGACACCGCGATGAACGGGGGCTGGACCGGCTCGAACTGGAACATGGTCTTCGTCGGCGACACCAACGCGCCGTCCACCTCGTTCCCGAACCCGCCCTACACCACCGTCGCGCAGACCCCGACGGTCCGGGAGAAGCCGTTCATCTACGTCGACTCCAGCGGCACCTGGCAGGTGTTCGTCCCCGCGCTCCGGACGAACGCGCAAGGCCCGGACTGGACCAACGGCACGCCAGCCGGCACGTCCGTCCCGGTCAGCCAGTTCTCCATCGTCAAGCCGGGCGACACCTCGGCCACGATCAACGCCGCGCTGGCGGCCGGCAAGAGCCTGATCGTCACCCCGGGCGTCTACCACCTGGCCTCGGCGCTGAACATCACCAGCCCGAACACCGTGGTGCTGGGCCTGGGGATGGCGACACTGGTGCCGGACAACGGCAACGCCGCGATCACCACGGCCGACGTCGACGGGATCGACATCGCCGGACTGCTGATCAGCGCCAACTCCACCAACTCGGCGGTGCTGATGCGGATCGGCGCGAGCAAGACCGGGGTCAGCCACGCCTCGGACCCGACGGAGTTGCAGGACGTGTTCTTCCGCATCGGCGGCGACCAGCAGGCGCAGGCCACCCAGGCGCTGGTGGTGAACAGCGACAACGTGATCGGCGACGACCTGTGGCTGTGGCGGGCCGACCATACGAACGGGGTCGGCTGGACCGTCAACCCGTCGAACAACGGGCTGGTGGTCCACGGCGACAACGTCACGATGTACGGGCTCGCGGTCGAGCACTTCGAGCAGTACCAGACCGAGTGGTTCGGCAACGGCGGGCGGACGTACTTCTATCAGAGCGAGTGTCCGTATGACGTGCCGGACCAAGGGAGCTGGTCGCCGCCGAACGGGGCCGAGGGGTACGCGTCCTACCTGGTCGATCCTTCGGTGACCTCGCACGAGGCGTGGGGTCTGGGGATCTACGCGTACTTCCGGGACAACCCCTCGGTGATGCTGGACCACGCGATCGAGACGCCGAACACGTCGGGGGTCAAGTTCCACGACATGGTCACGACGGTGCTCGGCGGGGACGGGACGATCAACCACCAGGTCAATGAGACCGGTGGGCAGGTGACGCCCAGCAACAACGTCAGCTACTTGGTGGGCTATCCGTAAAGAGCCATCCCGCAATACATCCCCACAGGGAAGGCCGACCGCTTTGTGCGGTCGGCCTTTTCGGTGGCGCTGCGCTCACCTGGCCGCGTAGCCGCCGTCCACCAGGTGATAGCTGCCGGTGATGAACGACGCGCGGTCGGAGAGCAGGAACGCGACCAGTTCGGCGACCTCGTCGGCTTGTCCCAACCGCCCCACGGGATGCAGGGACACCAGGAATTCATGGGCGTCCGCGTCCGTGTCGGACAGCAGCGGGGTCTCGATGAAGCCGGGGCCGACGGAGTTCACCCGAATGCCGCTGTCGGCGTACTCCAGGGCCGCGGTCTTGGTCAGGCCGACGACACCGTGCTTGGCGGCGCTGTAGGCCGGGGCGCCGGCGAAGCCGTTGGTGCCCAAGATGGAGGCCATGTTGACGATGCTGCCGCCCCCTGCTGCAAGCATCGCGGGGATCTCGTAGCGCATCGAGTAGAAGACCCCGTCGAGGTTGGTGGCGATGACCCGGCGCCAGTCCTCGATCGGGTAGTCGCCGGTGGCGGCGTTGGGGCCGGCGATGCCCGCGTTGTTGACCGCCAGGCGCAGCGGGCCCAGCCCGGCCACCGCGGCGGCCACCGCGGACTCCACGGAGGCCGGGTCGGTCACGTCGAGCCTCACGGCCAGCGCCGGGACGCCGGTCTCGGCCAACTCGGTGGCGGCGCGCTGGGCGCCGTCCAGGTCGTGGTCGGCCAGCGCGACCGCCGCGCCGCCGGCCGCCAGGCGCCGGGCGGTGGCCAGGCCGATTCCGGAGGCGGCACCGGTGACCAGGACGGTCTGGTCGGCGAACTCGATGCCGGCCGGCTCCAGGTCGATGGTCTCGATGGCCGCCGCGGTGTCGTCGCCGGCGGCGGGCTCGATGGTCGAGGCCTCGCCGTTCGTCAGGTCACGATCCATGAGTTGATGCTGCGGGGCGGGCGGGGAGATGGCAACAGGAACGGCGATGGGGAACGGAACTCGGCCTCTGTGCACGAACTATGCGCGCGAGCGGGCCGGTCGGCGACCGCGCCGATCGGCCCGCTTTCAGGCCACGCCCGGTGTGCTACCGGTCGGTGCGGATCCGCACGTGGTGGAACTGCACGAAGTCGTTCGGGTAGCCGTCACCGACCGCGTTCTGGTCGTCCTCGCCGGCGGCGGCGATCTTCTGCAGGACGTCCATACCGCTGGTCACCACACCGAAGGGGGTGTAGTTCGGCTGGAGCTTGGTGTCCTTCCAGGTGAAGAAGAACTGGCTGCCGTTGGTGTTCGGACCGGCGTTGGCCATCGCGACGGTGCCGGCCGGGTAGGTGGCGCCGGCCAGGTTCTCGTCGTTGAAGGAGTAGCCGGGACCGCCGCTGCCGGTACCGGTCGGGTCGCCGCACTGGAGCACCCACAGGCGCTGGGTGGTGAGGCGGTGGCAGTGGGTGCCGTTGTAGTAGCCGTGCTCGATCAGGAAGCGGAAGGAGTTGGTGGTGCACGGCGCGGCCGATGTCAGGGCCTTGACAGTGATGTCGCCCTGCGAAGTGTGGAACACCACCGAGTACGGCTGCGCCGCCTTCTTCGCGTCGAACTGCGGGATGCCCTTGAAGTCATCGGCGGGCACGGACGGCACGTAGCCGCAGGGGTTGGCGGCGGTCGCGGCGGCGGCGTGCACGTCGGGTGCGACACCCGGCGCGGCGGCATCCGCGGCGACCACGGTGGCGTGCCCGGGACGCACCGGCGCGGCACCCCCGGTGGCACCGGCGCCCGAAGCGGCGACGACGCCGACGCCGAGCAGCAGGGCGGCCGCCGCGGCAAAGCGGCCGGACCGGCTGGAAAGGCGGGTTATCCGCATGTTTTCCTCAGCTCCCTGAGAGGTTGGTCAGGACGCATGGAGCATTTCCCAGACGTGGCTGTGCTGTAAACCCCTGATGAGCTAGATGGATCGGCGAATGGCTACTGATTGGGTCGAAGCGGACTTCGGATTCTGGCGGGTTGGGGCGGAGGGTGGGGT
>NZ_JAAFYZ010000660.1 GCF_018274385.1 Catenulispora pinistramenti
CCCGCAGGCTGCGCAGGACGACCGCGAACTTCCCCACCGGCAAGACCCTGGCCTCCTGGCGGCCGGAGGAGTCCTCGATCCCGGAGGCGACACAGAACTCCCTGATGACCCTGGAATGGATCGGCCGCGCGGAGAACCTCGTGATCGCCGGGCCGTCCGGCACCGGGAAATCGCACTTCGCGGAGGGGCTGGCCCACGCGGCGATCGAGAAAGACCTCAAGGTCGCCTGGTTCACCCTGGAGACCCTGCACGCCG
>NZ_JAAFYZ010000661.1 GCF_018274385.1 Catenulispora pinistramenti
CATCGGCGGCGTGGACACCCACGGCGCCACCCACCACGCCGCGCTCATCGACCCGATCGGCCGGCACCTGGGCGACCAGGAGTTCCCGGCCACCGCCGCCGGATACGCGGCGCTGGCCGCCTGGCTGTCCGGCCACGGCACCGTGATCGCGGTCGGGGTGGAGGGCACCGGCTCCTACGGCGCCGCCCTGGCCCGGCACCTGACCGCCGCCGGGATCGTCGTGGTCGAGGTCGACCGCCCCGACCGCAAGACCCG
>NZ_JAAFYZ010000662.1 GCF_018274385.1 Catenulispora pinistramenti
TGAGGGGTGTAGCGGACCGGTACTAATAGGCCGAGGGCTTGACCACAAAGCTGATTCTTTTAAGCAAGATTCTTGCTGCTCGCATCCACTGTTTAGATCTGAGACCCTTACTGGCTTCAGGGACCGTTACGCGGTTTCTGGCTGGTTGTCTCGTAGTGTTACGGCCGCCATAGCGGTGGGGAAACGCCCGGTCCCATTCCGAACCCGGAAGCTAAGCCCGCCAGCGCCGATGGTACTGCCAGGGGGACCTGGTGG
>NZ_JAAFYZ010000663.1 GCF_018274385.1 Catenulispora pinistramenti
TTGGATGCTGTGGACGCGGTCGAATTCGGCGGCGACTTCGCCGAGTTTTTCGGCGCGGACGGAGGCGCGGAGTTCGTCGAGTTCCGCGGTGAGTGCTGCGCGGTCGGTGCCGGCGGCGGTGGTGATGTGGGTTTCCAGGTCGCGGATGCGGGGGTCGTTGGCGGTGCGGGAGTTGACGTCGCCGGCGAAGACGACTGCGGCGGCGGGGGCGCCGCCCAGGACGGAGGCGAAGGAGCCTTCCAGGGCCAGGACGGT
>NZ_JAAFYZ010000664.1 GCF_018274385.1 Catenulispora pinistramenti
GGCGGTGGCCAGCACGTCGGGTGCGGTCTTGCGCATATAGGGCAGGCGCATCCGGCGCAGCAGTTTGTCCAGCTCGTCCGGCAGTGCCGGGGCGGTGGGGCTCATGGCAGCGGGCTCTTTTCGTGTTTGTGGTCTGTGATGGTCCATCGGCTGCCCGGCGGCAGCCGCATCGCGGCCTGGTCGGCCAGGGATGCGGCACTGGTGCGCAGTTCGGCGGCGTGGTCGTGGCGCAGCAGGCGCCCGGCCAGGTGCAGG
>NZ_JAAFYZ010000665.1 GCF_018274385.1 Catenulispora pinistramenti
CCCAGTTGCCTTCTTCGTCACGTCCGCAGGGGGCGATGAGGAGGACGTCATCGACGCCGAAGGGCATCTCCTCGATGCCCCGCTCGCGCAGTCAAGCCTGCAGCGCCTCGACGGGCTTGGGGTGTCCCGAGTCGAGGTGGTAGTCCAGGACGCGGACGAACTCGCCGGATGGTGTGTCCATGCCGTCCAGGATGCCGCATCAAGCCTGTCTGCGGTGACTGTTGCTGTCAGGTTCTTGAGCGTCGGGGTTGGTTG
>NZ_JAAFYZ010000666.1 GCF_018274385.1 Catenulispora pinistramenti
GACACCGGTGCTGTACCCCCCGGGCTGACGACGCGACCGAGGGGAACGGACCGCACCACCTCACAGGCCGCCGCCGCTGAGACTAGATCGGCCACCCTAGGGAACCGCGCTAGTTTCCCTGAGGTTGTCGAGGCCCGCCGGAGGCCCGGCCCTTCATCACAGTGGTCTGGCGCGTTGCAGCGCCGTCGTGTCGGCGCGAAAATGACCCCGAGAGGTGCTGTCAACGTCGCTGACGGTTCACCTCGCCCCGCTCGT
>NZ_JAAFYZ010000667.1 GCF_018274385.1 Catenulispora pinistramenti
GGGCGCCGACGTTGATGCCGTTGACCACGACGTTGATCTCGCCGCCGGCCTGGGTGAATTCCACGATCCGCTTCAACGCCGCGGCCACCCAGTCCATGTTCTCGGTCCCGGATTGCATGGAGACCCGTGCCCCGGAGGACAACGCGTACCACTCCAGCGGAACCTGCATCCGCTCAGCCAGATCCAACGCGGCGATCACCCGACGACACTCCGGCTCCGACAACGCACCCAACGACTTCGTCGGATCACCCAACA
>NZ_JAAFYZ010000668.1 GCF_018274385.1 Catenulispora pinistramenti
GCAGCAGCTGCGTCAACGGGATCTGCCCGTTCGCATACTGCACCGCCGCATGGATGAACAACGTCATGTTCACCGCGAACGCGATCAGAGCGAACACCCCACCGAACGCGATCGCCGGCAACATCAGAAACAGCGCGATCCACCCCAGCCACTGCCAAAACTGATCCATCGCCGAGATCGGCTCCACCCCGCTGGAAACCCCCTGAATCGCCGCCGTCGCAGTGTTCCCAGCCGCCGCCAACGCCCAACCGGCCT
>NZ_JAAFYZ010000669.1 GCF_018274385.1 Catenulispora pinistramenti
TGCTCTTGTTTCGCACGCCGTTCTCCGAACCTGCTGTTTTGAACCTAGACAGTCCAAAACCCTAGGCCAGAGACGGCGTGCCCCACTCCCGCCACACTCCGTGACCCACACATAGGTCAGAAGCGCCACTAATCACGGATCGAGACGCAGTTCGCTGTGCCACGCGGTTTGCGTTGGCGGGCGGCGGTTGTGGTGGTGGTTTCGCGCGGGTCCGAGTCACTGCGCACGCGTTGGGCTGGCGGCAATCGCCGCGT
>NZ_JAAFYZ010000067.1 GCF_018274385.1 Catenulispora pinistramenti
ATGCGAGGAGACCTTAAGTATCGTCGGCAGGGAGAGGAGAGTCAGAGACAGGCCCCACACCGCGGCGACCATCCCGCCGAGCGCCGGCCCCGCCACCCCGGCGCTGGACACGGCCACGCTGAGCAGCGCGTTGGCGTCGCCGCGCCGGTGGTCCGGGATGAGCCGCGGGATCAGCGCCTGGAGCGACGGGCTGAAGATGCCCTCGCCGATCCCGGACAGTGCGGCGGTGACGGTCATCGCGACGAGCGTGGCGTGCCCGGTGAGCAGCAGCACGCCGAACGCGACCTGCGCCCCGCACCGCAGCAGATCGGAGGCGATCATCACCAGCCGCCCGCCGAGCCGGTCCGCGAACACCCCGCCGAGCAGCAGGAGCAGGATCACCGGCACGATGCGCGCGGCCATCACCCACCCCAGGCCGCCGGCCCCGACCCCGGTGTGCAGGACGGCGAACGCGGTGGCGACCGGGGCCATGGCGCTGCCGAGCTTGGAAGTGAGATAGCCGGTGAAGAACCAACGGAAGTCTTTGTCGGCCAGAGCACTGAACATTCGAGACACGTGGGGGAGCGTGACCCGCGGACAACCGGGCGCTCAAGAGTTTTCTGCGTCAAAGTTGAGTCTCTTTGCCTGAACTTTATCGGTGGCACTTTTTACCGCAGTAAATACCATCTGTTGCCCGGCGTATTACACTTCCCTGGGAAGCGATGAGGGGAAGGCAGAGCGTAGTGTTTACTGCGGTAATTTCGGAGGAGTTCGCGCCGCCCGTGGAGTACGCGGTCGCGGTAGAACGCTTCCTCGGCTCCGCGGGCCTGAGCGCGGCCTCACAGCGGATCTACCGAATCGCCCTCACCACCTGGGCCTGGCTGCTGGTCGACCGCGAATCCCCGGTCGGAGCCGCCCGCCGAGGCGCCCCGGCGCCGGTGGTGCCGCTGAGCCTGCTCGACAACGCGACGGCCCCCGCCCGGCTGGCAGCCGGTTTCGCCGCCCGGGAAGCAGCGGTCGGCGCCCGCACGGCGAACCGCGAACTGGCGATCCTTCGCAGCGCCCTGGCCTGGTGGCGCGCCCGGGAGTGGGTGGTCACCGACCCGACCGCCGGAATCCGCCGCCGCGCCGCGACGGCGTCCGGCGTCGAACCGCTCAGCGACGACCAGGCGCGCGCCGTACTCCGCCTCCGCGCCCCGCTACGCGAGCAAGCCCTGTGGCACGCCGTCTATGACAGCGGCGGCGGCATCGAGCGCATTCTCACCCTGGACGTCCCCGACCTGGACCCGAGCGGCCGCCGCACCCACCCGCGCGTCCCCGGCGACCCCCTGCACTGGCGCCCGACGACCGGGAACCTGCTGGCCCTGCTCGCCGCGGGCCGCCCCTCAGGCCCGCTGTTCCTCACCGGCCGGCGCGCGCCGGCCGGCACCCCGGCCCGCGACCGGTGCATGGTGACCGGCCGCGGACGACTGTCATACCGGCGCGCGGCGGAGCTGTTCACCGCGGCGACGCAGGGGCTTGACACCGCGGGGCGCGGATGGACCCTGCGGCAACTGCGACGCGGCTGAAAGCCACAGGTCGCCAGACCCCCGCGCGTGACAGTCTTCTGCCCGTGACGAGCGACGTGGCGTGGTGGCCGGAAGATCCAGAGATCGACGCCGGCCGGGTCGCGGCCCTGACCGTCTCCTACAACACCCGCGAGCTGACCGCCTTCCTGCTCTGGTCCCTGCGCACGATCGTGACCTGGCCGAACCTGGAGATCGTGGTCGTGGACAACGGCTCCCGCGACGGATCGGCCCGCATGCTGGCCCAGGCCGCTGACGACGGCGTCTGCACGCTGCTCGCCAACGACGACAACCGCCAGCACGGCCCGGGCCTCAACCAGGGAATCTCCCACCTGGCCAGCCGCCCCGGCCCGCGTCCGGAATGGATCTGGATCCTGGACTCCGACGTCGTGGCCACCCGCCCCGACGCGCTCTCGGCCGCCGTCGAAACCGCCAGGCAGAACACTACGCCGAGGTCCCCGGCGCGGATCAGCGCTACCGGGAGCTCCTGACCAGGTTCCGCGAGGAATCACCCATCGTATAAGCATCCTTATGGGGTGCACCCTCCGCTGGACGGGTGATTCGGCTCCGAAGCCTCTCCGAACCGCGTTAATGCCCGGCGACAATTGGTGCATAAGCGGGTGTGCCCCGGAGCCAGGGGTGCGGCGTTCCTCCGGGTCCGCCCGATCCGAAGACTGAGTTTGGCGGACACCATGGAGCCTGAGGAGGGGACGCGGCCGCTTCCGCGTCATCGTTTCGTCGAGTTGCCGGTGTTCGGGACGGCATCGGGGCGGACCGGGGGTGCGGTGCGGGCCGACCAGATCGCCGAGCTGCGGACGATCGCCGGGATCGCGCCGGACGACACGGCGCCGCGGCGCAGCGAGCCGGAACAGGGGCCGGAACAGGGACCCGGACCGGGATCGGATCTAGAGCTGGAATCGGAACCGGCGCCGCGCCACGACGCCGAGAGAGCGGCGCCGAAGTCCTCCCGCATCCCCGCCCTCGACGGACTCCGAGCCCTAGCCGTCGCCGCCGTCCTCCTCTACCACGCCGGCTTCTCCCACGCCCGAGGCGGCTTCCTCGGCGTCGACGTCTTCTTCGTGCTGTCCGGCTACCTCATCACCGGCCTGCTCGCCCGCGAATACCTCGCGACCGGCGCCGTCGCTCTGGGCCGGTTCTACCAGCGCCGCGCGCGCCGCCTGCTGCCCGGGTTGTTCGTCGTCCTGGCCGGCGTCTGCGCCTACGTGGTCCTGTGTCTGCCGAGCGAGGCCGCGGGCTTCCGCAGCGACGCCACCGCCTCGCTGTTCTACGTCACCAACTGGTGGTTCGTCGCCAAGGGCCAGTCCTATTTCGGCGGGACCGGCCGCCCGAGCCTGCTGCTGCACCTGTGGTCGCTGGCGGTCGAGGAGCAGTTCTACGTGGTCTGGCCGGCGTTCCTGCTGGTCGCGCTCGGACGGTCACCGCAAGGCGAGCGCATGGAGCGCCTTGAGCGGATCAGGGCTTTGTGGCGCGCCGTCGGCTGGGCCACCTTGCTGAGCGCCTGCTCGATCGGCCTGTGCGTCATGCTCTACTCGCCCTGGCGCGACCCCTCCCGCGTCTACTACGGCACCGACACCCGCGCGTTCGAGCTGTTGATCGGCGTGCTCGCCGCGCTCGTGCAGATCGCCCGCGAGAAGCCCCGGCAGGCGGCTGCCGCTGCCGCCGCTGCCGCCGAAGACCGGTCGACCGCGCTCTCTTGGCGCCGCATCGCCACCGAATCCGCATCCTTCCTCACCCTGGCCGGCATCGTGTGGGCCTTCGCGGCCGTGCCGGCGTCCTCGCCCGCGCTTTACCCGTTCGGCCTGGCCGCGGTGTCCGTCGCGTCGGCCGTCCTCATCAGGACCCTGGTCGCGGGCACCGCGGTGTCCAACCTGCTGTCCCGCCGGATGTTCGTCTGGCTCGGCGAACGCTCCTATGCGCTCTACCTGTGGCACTGGCCGATCTTCGACGTCACCCGTCCCGGAGCCGACGTCGCCTGGCCTGCGCAGACGGTCTTCCTGGTGCGTGTCGTCCTCTCCCTGCTGTTCGCCGACCTGACCTACCGCTTCATCGAGACGCCGGTCCGTCACGGTGCCCTCGGCCGGGCTGTCGCCCGCGCTCGGGAGGCGTTCGGCCGACGCGAACTCGGCGTGCCGCTGGCGACCGCCGGATCGGCGCTGGCCGTCCTCGCCGCGGCCGCCATGCTCGCCGACACGCTGGTCACGACCGCCGCCGCGCACCCCGCCGACGCGCGGGCCGTCGCGGTCGACAACCGCCCGGACGCCGCCCTCGACGGGCTGCGCGGCGCCGCGCCGCAGCCCGAACCGCATGCCGCGACCACCGGGGCGGTCGGCAACGCGATCCCGAACTACCCGACCGCGATGCCGCCGCGTCCGGCGCATCCGCCGCGGGTGGCGCTGATCGGCGACTCGCAGGGGATGACCCTCTACCTCAACCGGCCGCCGGACACCGCCGAATACCTGCGGCTCTTCGACGACACCACCGAGGGCTGCGACTTCCTCGGCGGGCGGATCAGCAGCGGGGCGGGGGACCGGCGCGATCTGGACGCCGAATGCGGTGGCACGGTGGCGAAGTGGGCCTCCCGGATCTCCCGCGACCGGGCCGCCGCCGCGCTGCTGATGGTCGGGGCCTGGGACCTGTTCGACGAGCAGGTGAACGGGACCGCGCTGCCGTTCGGCAGCGCCGGCTGGGACGCGTACTTCACGGGTCGGCTGGCGCAGACGGTCAGCACTTTGAAGGCCACCGGCCTGCCGCAGCTCGATCTCGCGCTGCTGCCGTGCTACCGGCCCGTCCACACCTCCGGTAGCGGCGGCGGCCTGTGGCCGGAGCGCGGCGACGACTCGCGCGTCGCGCACGTCAACGCGCTGCTGGCGGCCTACGCTCACGACCCGGCGCATCATGTCCGCGCCGTGTACCCGCCGGCGCAGTTCTGCCAGGACCCGGCCATCGCCGCCAGCCGCTCCTACCGCTGGGACGGTGTGCACTACTACAAGCCGGGGGCGCGGCTATATTTGCGAAACGCGATCCCCCAACTGCTGGAGGCGAAGACGTCGTGATCGTTCCGGCGAACGAGGCGAGCTGGTCGGACTTGCAGGCGATTCTCAAGTCCGCCAACTGCCACGGCTGCCGGTGCTATTGCCAGCGGTTCAAGAGCCCGGGAAGCGACTGGCGCACCGTTTCCGACGAGGAGCGGGCCTTCCGGTTGCAGGCGCAGACCTCGTGCGGGGATCCGAAGGCGCGGACGACCAGCGGTCTGGTCGCCTACCGGGACGGCGAACCGGTCGGGTGGGTCTCGGTCGAGCCTCGGACCGGGTTCGGTGCGTTGCGCCGGAGCCGGGTGCCGTGGCAGGGGCGGGATGAGGACAAGGACGACTCCGGGGTCTGGGCCGTGACCTGCTTCCACACCCGGCCGGGGCATCGGAAGCAGGGAGTCGCCGGGGAGTTGGCCAAGGCCACGGTGCCGTTCGCTCGGGAGCGGGGCGCCAAGGCGTTGGAGGCTTATCCGATGGTGGTCGAGCCGGGGGATTCGGTGCCTTGGGGTGAGACGCACGTCGGGACCAAGACGATGTTCGAGGACTGCGGGTTCGTCGAGGTCAGTCGGCCCACGCTGCGGCGGGTCGTCATGCGGATCGACTTCTGAGCTGTCAGGGCACCGATGGTCAGGTGCGTGGTGCCCGACCGCGCACCAGAGGCAGGAAGATCTCTTCCACGATCTCGACCAGCACGTCGTCCGGCACCTCCGGCAGACCGCGCAGCGCGTACTCGCCGCGCAGCACCGTGACCGGCACCGACGCCACTCGCGGATGGACGGCCTCCGGGGGCGCCTCGCCCCGGGCCACGGCGCGTTCCAGCAGCGTCACCCACGCCGTGTCCATGGCGTTGCCGCCGGTCTGCGTGCGCAGCAGGGTGAGCAGGTCGGGGTCGTCGGCGACCGCCGTGAGCAGGGCCCGTAACACAGCACCCTGCGGTGAGGACCACGTGGCGTTCGCTGCCCGCAGCAGCGCCAGCGCGTCGGTGCGCAGCGCGCCGGTGTCCGGGACCTGGAGTTCGGTGTCGGCGATGCGCCGGTACGCGGCGATGCCGAGGGCGGCGCGGGTCGGCCAGCGTCGGTAGATCGCGTTCTTGTTGGTCCCGGCGCGCTGCGCCACGCGGTCCATCGTCATGCCCGCGTACCCGGACTCGCTGAGCTCTCCGGCCGCGGCGCGCAGGATCGCGTCCTCCAACGCCGGGCCTCGGCGCCTGGTCGGGGTGTCGCGCTGCTGGTCGGGGGTCATCGCGGATCATCCTCTCGAAAATAGGGTACGCTCCGTACCCTAAGTTGCCTTAATCGGACCCTGTCGGTCCATGGATCGGAGACAGCGATGCGCGCCTTCGGCGTCACCTACGACACCGGCTTCACCAGCGCCGGCACCACCAACCACGAACCGTTCCTGCCAGACATTGTCCAGCGTGAGATGCGCGTCATCCGCGAGGTGCTGCACTGCGACGCGGTGCGGATCACCGGCGGCGTCGCGGACCGGCTGGAGATCGCGGCTCGGGCCGCGGCCGAGGCCGGGCTGGAGGTCTGGTACGCGCCGTTCACCAACGGCCTGACGCAGGACGAGCTGCTGACCTTCCTGCTCGACGCGGCCGAGCGCGCCGAGCGGCTGCGAGCGGCCGGGGCGCGCGTCGTGTTCCTCACCGGGTCGGAGATCTCGCTGTTCACCGACGGCTTCCTGCCGGGTGCCGATTTCCAGGAACGCGCGGCGGTTCTGGGCGATCCGGCGCGGTTCCGGGCTTTGCTGCCGCAGCTGAACGCGGACCTCAACGCGTTCCTGGCGCGGGTCCTGGCCGGAGTCAGGGCCCGATTCCGGGGCCGGGTCGGCTACTGCTCGGTCGCCTTCGAAATGGTGGACTGGACGCCCTTCGACCTCATCGCCTCCGATGCCGGCTACCGCAACGCCACCAACGAGGCCGCCTTCGCTGACACGTTGCGTGCTCAAGTCGCGCAGGGCAAGCCGTTCGCCGTCACCGAGTTCGGCTGCGGCGCCTTCCGCGGCGCCGCCGCCGTCGCGGGGCGCGAAGACGCGGTCGCCGAGTGGGGCGAGGACGGGCGGCCGGTCCGGATGGCTGAGGGGAAGATCCGGGATGAGCAGGAACAGGCCGCGTATCTGCGAGAAATGCTTGGCCTGTATGACGAAGGCGGGGTGGAGGCGGCCTTCGTCTATACCTTCGCGCGCTGGGACGAACAGACACTCGGCGACCGCGAGAACGAGCCGGAGCGGGACTTCGACATCGCCAGCTTCGGCATTGTCAGGGTGCTGCCGCCGGGGGTCGCCGAGGGGGACTACGCGGAGTTGGGCTGGGAGCCCAAGGCCGCGTTCGGGGCGGTGGCGGAGTTCGGGGCGGCGCGGGCGGCCCGGGCCGCGGAGGCCGCCGAGGCCGCCGGAGTCGGCTGAGGCCTCGGGCTGGGCGTGGGCCATGGGCCGAGGCCGTGGGCCGAGCGTGGCGGAATTATGTCTGCTGCGTACCCGAAGCAGCCCCGCGTCCCACCGGAGGCGACGGCACCTCGTCCTCCGGCGCTATCCCGTGCCGCACCGCCCACAGCGCGGCCTGCGTGCGGTCGGCGACGCCGAGCTTCATCAGGATGTTGGAGACGTGTGTCTTGACCGTTTTCTCGGCCAGGACCAGCGTTCGGGCGATCTCACGGTTGGAGCGTCCCCGCGCGATCAGTATCAGGACTTCGCGCTCGCGGGCGGTCAGGGCCGGGGCCGTTGAGCCGCTGTCCGCTGCGCTGCCGCTGCTTCCCGAGTCCAGGAGCGCCGCGGCCACTTCGGGTTCCAGCAGCACGTGGCCGGCGTGGACCGAGCGCACCGCCGCGGCCAGTGCCGACGGGTCCACGTCCTTGTAGACGTAGCCGCGGGCCCCGGCCCTGATCGCGGGGATGATCATGCGGCGGTCGGTGAAGCTGGTCACGACCAGGACCCGGGCCGTGGAGCCGGCGTCGCGCAGCAGCTCCATCGCGGCGACGCCGTCCACGCCGGGCATCACCAGGTCCAGGAGGATCACGTCGGGCTTCAGCTCGGCCGCGGTCTGGGCGCATTCGGCGCCGTCCGCCGCTTCCCCGACCACCTCGATGCCGTCCTGGAGTTCCAGGAAGGTGCGCAGGCCCTGGCGGACCATGCGGTGGTCGTCCGCGATCAATACCCTGATGACCTCAGCCCGCGCGGCCACGGTCCACCTCCAGCCGGATCTTCGTTCCCTGCCCGGGCGCCGAGGTGACGTCCAGGCGCCCGCGTACTGATTTGGCGCGGTCCCGCATCGACACCAGGCCCAGGCTGCGGCCGGCGCGGCGGACCGCGGTCGGGTCGAAGCCGATGCCGTCGTCGTCCACTTCCAGGAAGGCGCCGCCGCAGGCGTCGGTGCCGCCCGGGCAGCGCTCGGACAGGCGGACGTCGATGGTGCTCGCCTCGGCGTGGCGCAAGGCGTTGTGCAGTGCCTCCTGCGCCACCCGCAGCAGCACCTCTTCGGCGGCCGGTGACAGGCCCTTGACGTCGGCGCCCTCGAAGGCGACGCGGGGGCCGCCGGCGGTCAGGTTCACCCGGTCCAGGACCTCGACGTGCTTGCGCAGGGTCACCGCGAGGCCGTCCTCCTCCAGTTCGGCGGGCCGCAGTTCCACGACCACCGAGCGCAGTTCCTCGGCGGCTTCGCGGGCCAGGGCGGCGACTTGGTCGAGTTCGGCGCGGGCTCGGGCCCGGGCCTTGTCGGAGTCGTCGGCGTCGGCGGCGTCCAGGAGGTCGGCGGCGGCCTGGGAGGTCAGGCGCAGGGCGAACAGCTTCTGGGCCACGGCGTCGTGCAGTTCGCGGGCCAGGCGGTTGCGCTCGCGGGTGATGGCCAGTTCGCGCTCGCGCTCGTACAGGCGGGCGTGGCGCAGGGCGATCGCGGCGTGGCCGGCCAGGACGCCGAGCAGTTCCTCGTCGTCGGCGGTGAAGCCGCCGGGCTTGTTGGCCAGGAACAGCGCGCCCAGGATCTCCTCGCCGTCGCGGATCTGCTGGCCCAGGAAGGCGCTCATCACCGGATGCGCCTTGGGCCACCAGCCGAAGCGCGGGTCCTGGCGGATGTCCGCCAGCCGCTGCGGGGCCGGGTCGTGGAGCATCACGGCGAGCATGCCGTGCTGGCGGGGGAGCGGGCCGATCGCCGCCCACTGCTCGTCGGTGACGCCGTCCACCAGGAACTGCGCGAAGCTGCCGGCGCCGTCCGGGATGCCCAGGGCGGCGTATTCGGCGCCGATCAGCTCCCGGGCGGTGGCCACGATGGTCTGGAGTACCTCGTCGGTGGCCAGGTGCCGGCTGACCGCCAGGACGGCCGCGGACAGCCGGCGCATCGTGTCCAGCGCGTTCTGGGGACTCATCCGGACCTCATCTCGACCTCATATCGACACCGTAGCGCCGATGATCGCCCGGCCCCATCGGGCGCGGGACCGGTCGGGCCTAGGCCGCTGGACCTAGGACCAAGGGCCGTGGCGGATTCCGGTCCCCGGCCCGATCCCGGCGGCCGGGGCGCGGAGCAGGGTGAAGGGCATGAACACGACTACGAAGCAGACCGAGACGGCCGGCCCGGCCGGCGCCTGGAACGGCAGCAACCCGGTGGCCGTCATCACCGGCGCCTCACAGGGCCTGGGCCTGGCGCTGGCCCGCGGCCTGGCCGAACGCGGCTGGTCGCTGGTGATCGACGCCCGGACGCCGGAGCGCCTGGCCGCCGCCGACTACGAGCTGTCCAAGCTGACCACGGTCGTCGCGCTGGCCGGGGACGTCACCGACGAGGCGCACCGCGCCGACCTCACCGAGGCCGCGTCCAACCTCGGCGGGGCCAGCCTGCTGGTGAACAACGCCTCCAGCCTCGGCGCCTCCCCGATGCCCACGCTCGCCGGCTTCCCGCTGGACGCGCTGGTGGAGACGTTCGCGGTGAACGTGGTGGCGCCGCTGGCCCTGGCCCAACTGCTGCTGCCGCAGCTGCGCGAGCACGGCGGGGAGCTGGTCAACATCTCCTCCGACGCCGCCGTGGAACCCTACGAGGGCTGGGGCGGTTACGGCGCCTCCAAGGCCGCGCTGGACCACGCCTCGGCGATCCTGGCGCTGGAGGAGACCACGATCCGGGTCTGGGCCGTGGACCCGGGCGACTTGCAGACGCAGATGCACCAGGACGCCTTCCCCGGCGAGGACATCAGCGGGCTGCCGTTGCCGCAGACCGTGGTGCCGGCCTTCCTGCGGCTGCTCGACGAGCGCCGCCCGTCCGGCCGCTACCAGGCGCTCGACCTGGTCGGATCCCGGCGCACGGCGGCCGATGCGGAGGTGGCCTGACATGACGATCCTGCTGCATGAGCCCACTGTCGTGTGCGCGGCCTCGTGCGAGTCGACGTCGGAGTCGACGTCGACACCGTCGGCCGGACCGGCCTTCGGGCCGCTGGATCCCGGGTTCAGCATCTGCCCGGACCTGCTGGCCCACAAGCCCGCCGAGGCCCGCGGCCTGGAGCGGGACGGCGTGCGGCTGCTGGTCGCGCGCGGTCGCGGGGCCGACGATCCCGAGGTCGGGCACTACGTGTTCACCGATCTGCCGGACGTGCTGGAGCCCGGGGACCTGCTGGTCGTGAACAACTCCGGGACGCTGCCGGCGGCGCTGGACGCCGTGGACCTGGACACCGGCGCGCCGCTGGTGCTGCACGTCTCGACCGGGACGCCGCAGGACCCGGACGCGTGGATCATCGAGCTGCGGCGGCCGATGGGCGACGGGTCGACCAAGCCGTTCGCCCTGGAACCGGATTCGCCGGACCCGGACAGCCCGGCGGCCCCCGGCCTGCGGCTGCGGGTCACCGGCGGCGCGACGGTCACGCTGCTGCGGCCCTACACCCGGCGGCTGTGGGTGGCCCGCCTGGACCTCGGCGCCTCGGTGGCCGACTACCTGACCCGGCACGGCCGCGCGATCCGCTACGACTACGTCGACCGGGACTGGCCGCTCGCCGCGTACCAGACAGTCTTCGCGGCCGTCCCGGGCAGCGCCGAGATGCCGAGCGCGGCCCGCCCGTTCTCGGCCGACGTGGTGGCGCGCCTGGTGGCCAAGGGCGTCTACATCGCGCCGATCACGCTGCACACCGGCGTGGCCTCACCCGAGGCGCACGAGAAGCCCTACGCCGAGTGGTACTCGGTCCCGGCGGCCACGGCCGAGCTGGTCAACCACGTCCGCTCCCGCGGCGGCCGGGTGATCGCGATCGGCACCACCGCGGTGCGGGCACTGGAGTCGGTGGCCGATGAGGAGGGGACGGTCCACCCCGGACAGGGATGGACCGAGCTGATCATCACTCCGGAGCGCGGCGTACGCGCCGTGGACGGCCTGCTGACCGGATTCCACGAGCCGCAGGCATCGCATCTGCTGATGCTGACGGCGATCGCCGGACCCCGGCTGATCCGCGCCAGCTACGACGCGGCGCTGGCGGCGCGGTATCTGTGGCACGAGTTCGGGGATGTGAATCTTCTTCTACGCAAGTAAGAGACAAGGATACCGCAAGCCGCTGACCAGGGGTAGCGTGCCTGTGAGGCTTCTGGTAGGCACGTGCGAAGCGTGCGGGGGTGATCGCGGTTCCGGAACCGCGACCACCCTCCTTGACCGAGGCGGCTTCCTGCCGCACCATGACCGAGAACGGTTCGCCAAATTTCTAGCAATTGAGGGCACCATGCATGCTCGGTTCCTCGGCAAAGACCCCAACTCTCAAGAAGGCCAGTCGCCTACCCTGTTCGCGACCGACCGCACTGACCGCGTGACTTACATCGCTCAGGGGTGGAAGGTGACCGACCCCCAGGCGCTGGCCGACATCGGTGATGTTCCCGACCACGAAACCCTGATCGAGATCCCGGAGGACGTGCTCAAGATGTACGCCCGCCGCTACATGGAGGAAGGCAACTGAGCCGGATCATCAAGCCCGGCCCAGAGTTCGGCCAGCTCTTCCGCACCTTCGAACACACTGCCTTTCGGCTGGAAACGCGCGACCACTACAAGTCCGCGAACGAGTCGGAGGCATTGCGTCAGTTCACCCAGGGCGAGCCGGTTGAGATGGGCTGGTTCCAGAACTGGCTGACCATGATTCAGCAGGCAACGGCCGAGGGCCGTCGCTTCATGCGCGTCCGGGTAGTGAGCTTGCCGCTCACCGACTACAGCCGCTTCGGCGTGTTCTGTTCCAAGTACACCAACGACGCCGGTGAGGACATCCGCTACCTGAGTCGGGATGACGCGGCCGGCCTGCCGGACTACGACTACTGGTTGTTCGACTCGAACAAGCTGGTGCGCATGCACTTCGATGACGAGGAGAACTTCCTTGGCGGTGAACTCATCGAAGACCCCGCCGTGATCGTAAGACACAACTACTGGCGAGATGCCGCCTGGCACCGCGCCGTACGACGGGATGACTTTGCCACCGAATAGACCGACCGGTGTCACCAACGTGCATGAAGCACGTGACGCACTGGGCAAGCGACTCCGCGAGCTACGCCAACAGGCCAGCATGAGTGGTCGGCAGCTCGCGGAGTCTTTGTCATGGCCATCGTCTAAGGTCTCCAAGCTGGAGAACGGCCGACAGACACCGACCGATAACGACATCCGCAGTTGGACTAGAGCTACCACCAGCGACGGAGAGACTGAGGCGCTGCTTGCCTCACTGCACACCCTCGAAATCCAGCATGCCGAGTGGCAACGGCAGCTCAAGACAGGACTGAAGCCGCACCAACAAGCGATCGCAGAACTTGATGCACGGACACGACTCTTCCGGGCGTTCGAGTCCACCTTTATCCCTGGGCTTCTTCAGACCGCTGAGTACGCGCGGTTCCGCTTCGCCCAGAGCATCACGGTCTTCAAGGTGCGCAACGACATCAACGAGGCGGTAGCCGCTCGGGTCCAGCGGCAAGAGATCCTGTATCGGCCCGACAAGCGGTTTCACCTGGTTCTAACGGAGGCGGCGCTCAGGTACCGGCTGTGTCCGCCCGAGGTGATGATCGGGCAATTGGATCGACTCACCTCCCTGACGTCCCTGCCAAACATGAAGCTCGGGATCATCGGGTTTGAGAGCACGTACGTAGTCGCACCGGCTCACGGCTTCTGGATTCTCGACAACGACCGCGTGATGGTCGAGACGTTCTCGGCGGAACTGAACCTTGCTCAGCCGCAAGAGATTTCCCTGTATAGCGGCATCTTTGAGTCGCTGGCCGGAGCCGCCAGCTACGGGCGAGCAGCCCGAGCGATCATCAACCGAGTGATCGAGGATCTTGTCCCCGAAGACGCAGAGGGTAGCGAGTGATTTCCCCTGCCCTCACTCCTTCGTGGTGCTTCTAGAAATACCGAGAAACTTTCTGGTCAACATCGTCGTCTCTCTTTACTCTCCAGAGACGGACGATGAAACGCGCGTCCGCTTGCCCTGCCTCCCATCGCAACCGGAGCGGCCGTGTTCGTTCAAGGAACGGGCGACCAGCCTTTCGTCCATGACCACACGCGACTAGAGGCCAACCCCCACGCCACATCGGGCGGCCTCTAGTGAGTGATCACGATGAGCTGATTTTCGTCCAGCTCAGAGCCATTGCGGCAACCACGGGCCGGTACGCCGTGGGCATCCTCTGGGGCGACATCAGCCGCGAAGAAGAGCTCAGGTTCGCGGATCAGCTCCTTGACTGCGCAGCAACGATCCGAGATCGAGCGCGCCACCCCCAAGGCATGGACGCGGACGGGACCAACCCTGATGACTACAACGATCAATCGTCCGTCGGCAAACACCATGAACAACGCGACCAAACAGCAGCCGGCCATGGGTAGTCCGCGGCCGCCTATGACGAGCTCGATCAACCTGGCAGCCGTGGCAACAGCAGTCGGGTGTGGTCGGTTGTTCGTCCGTTCCACCTTGAAGGCGTGGGCCCTCCCGCACCTGATCGACGATGCTGAACTCATCGCCTCCGAGCTGGTGACGAATGCCGTGAAGATGACCGGCATCATCGAACCGTCGCCTCGCTTCCCAGAGTTGACAGGTCTCGCCATGCTCCAGCTGCGGCTAGCCGTCCTGCGTGATGGCCTGATCGTTGAGGTATGGGATTCAGACACCACCGCGCCGGTGGTTAACGGTGCGGAAGACCTCGATGAAAGCGGTCGAGGACTGTTCATCGTGGAGGCCTTGAGCCGACGGTGGAACTTCTACCGTGCACAGAGCGGTGGCAAGTGGGTGTGGGCGGAGCTGGCGATCCTACCGAAACCCGGAACGCTACCGAAGCGGAAGCGGACAGAGGTACCGCCGCCAGCTCGACCGGTGCACGCCTCATTGAACGTGTCCAGGCTGGACTGCGGGCTCTGTGATGGTTGAACGCTATGTCCCTTACGTCACGATTATACAGTATATAACTGTGCGTAACTAGGAATTCACTGACGTGAACCTGCTGCTGCGGCACTGAGTCGACCGGGCTGGACAACTCCAGCCCGGTTCGGGCCGGGTCGGGTCGCGGAGGGGCGGCCCGGCCCGGTCAGGCGTCCTCGCCTTCCAGCAGCGCCGCCACCAAAGCCACGATCCGCGGGCGCAGCTCCGGCAGCCCGGCGATGTCGCCGGAGTTGATCTGCTCGGTCACCAGGCCGCTCACCGCGCCGGTGACCGACCGGGCCACGAACAGCGGGTCCAGGCCGCCGCGCCAGTGCCGGCCGATCGTGACGGCTTCGGCCAGGACCATCGCGAAGGTCTCGGCGCGCGCCAGGCGGCGGGAGACCGCCGGGTAGCCGGCCGCGTAGATCTCGATCATGAAGACCCGGGCGTTGGTCGGGTTTCCGGCCAGGGCGCCCAGGTAGGCCTCCAGGATCCGGTCCAGGCGGGACAGGGGTGGATCCGCCGGTGAGCCGAGGGATTGCTCGATCAGCCGGGCGAAGTTGTCCGCCGAGCGGTCGAAGGCGGCCAGGAAGCAGTCCTGTTTGTCCGCGAAGTGCTCGTAGAAGGTCTGCCGCGAGATGTGCGCGCGGGACAGCACCGCCCCGACGGTCGCGGCGGCGTATCCGCGCTCGGCGACGACCTCCAGCATCCCGGTCAGCAGCCGCCCGCGCTGCGCCGCGCTGACGTCCTCGCGGCTCAGGCCGTGGTTGCCGCGGGGTAACGGGGTGGGCAGGGTGTCGGGATCCACGTCTGGAATCTACGGCACCCGGGGGCCTCTGTGGGTTTCGGGGCGCGCGGTCCCGGCCGCGTGCCCACAATGGCGGCATGCCTTATGCCAAGGATCCCCGTGTCGATGCCTACATCGACGCCCTGCCCGGGTGGCAGCGGGACGTCTGCCACCAGGTGCGCGACCTCGTCCACGCGGCCGACCCGGAAGTCGAGGAGACCGTCAAGCGCACCGTGCAGCCCTATTTCGTGCTCAAGGGGAACGTCTGCGCGCTGCTGGGGACCAAGGACCACGTCAACGTCTTCCTCTACGACGGGGCGATCGTGCCGGACCCCGACGGCATCATCACCGGCGGCCATGACAACAAGACCGCGCGCTGCGTCGCCGTGTACGAGGGCGAAGACCTCCCGGCCGGGCCGCTGGCCGCCATGTTCGCGCAGATCGTCGCGAACAACCGGGCCGGCGGCTGGCGCAAACTCAAAGCCCAGGCCACCGGCGCCGGCGGGGAGGGGTCCCCGGCCTGAAACTTGACGCCGGGCCCCGCGCACCGCTCAATGGTCGTCCATGGTCACCCTCGACATCGACACGGCGCGCAAGGTGCTCGCCGCCCAACCGTTCAGCGTTCTCCTAGGGGCTCGGGTGGAGGTCTTCGAGAAGGGACGCGCGATCCTGGCGGTCCCCATCCGCGAGGATCTGAAGCAGCAGAACGGGTTTCTGCACGGCGGCGTGCTCGCCTACGCCGCCGACAACGCCATCACCTTCGCCGCCGGTACGACGCTGGGCCCGGAAGTGCTCACCAGCGGCGTCACCATCAGCTACGTGCGCCCCGCGTCCGGGACCACGCTGCTGGCCGAGGCCGAGGTGACGTATACCGGACGCCGCCAGGCCGTGTGCCGGTGCGACCTGTACGCCGTGGCGGAGGACGGCGCACAGGTGCTCAGCGCGGTGGCTCAGGGCTCTGTGCTCTGCGTGTCCTGACGGCTCTGCGGGTCCTGAGAGTTGTCCATGCCCTGACGAGGTTTGAAGAGTCCTGACGATTCCGCGGGTCCGGAGCGTTTCCGGACCCTGAATCGCGCCCGGGTCCGCCGGACCGTAAGATCGTCCGGCGGGCCCGCGTACCGAGGAAAAGCAACTTAATCAGCGGCTGCGGCGTTCTATGAGTGAGTGCTAGTTGTCGAGTAAGTGCTAGCTGTTGGGCCGCAGCGTCCAGACGATGGTCATCTCGCCGGTCACGGCGTCGTCGACGTCGCGCTGGATGGCGACGTGGATCGGGAACTCGGGGCGGGTGCCGCCCTTGAGCTCGGCCACGATGTCGTCCACGGGGCGGCCGAGCGTGGCGGTGGCTGTGACGTCACCGCGCGCGACCTTCTTGAAGTCGATGGTGGCGGTGGTGGGCAGGGGGGTGGCTTCAGCCATGAGGTGGCCGAACGCGGCGGTGACGATCGCGCCGGAGGCGGACTCGGCCAGCGTGAACATCGCGCCGGCGTGCGGTCCGCCGACGTGGTTCCGGTACGCGGCCTGGTCGCGGAACTTCAGCACGGCGCGCTGCGCGGTGGTCTCGACGTACTCCAGCGCCAGCGTGCCGACCATGGGGACGGCGGCGGTCAGGAAGGCGCCGACGTCGAAGGGCTCTTGTTCTGCTGCGGTCATGCCATGATCCTACTGGTCGGTAACTTCCTCGGCCACCGGCAGCGCGGCGGTCCACTTGTCCTCGATCCGGCCGAACTTCCACACGGCCATCGCGGCCAGCCAGACCAGCAGGAACATCCCGACGATGGCGAACCCGATGCTGTTCAGGTCGACGGTGGCGATCCAGTCCCAGAAGCCGCCGGTCAGGTTCAGCTTGTCCTGCAGGATGCTCAGCAGCTCGATGGTGCCGATGATCAGCGCCACGGCCACCGACAGCCCGGTGATCGTCAGGTTGTAGAAGACCTTGCGGACCGGCTTGGAGAAGGCCCAGCCGTAGGCGAAGTTCATGAACGAGCCGTCGATGGTGTCCAGCAGCGACATGCCGGCGGCGAACAGGACCGGCAGGCACATCACCGCGTACCAGGGCAGGCCGGAGGCCACCGAGGTGCCGGCCAGGACCAGCAGGCCGACCTCGGTCACGGTGTCGAAGCCCAGTCCGAACAGCACCCCGACCGGGTAGATCTGCCACGGCTTGTTGACCGCCTTCATCGCCCGGCCCAGGAACCGGTTCATCAGGCCGCGGTTGTTGAGGTGTTCCTCGAGCGTGGCCTCGTCGAACTGGCCCCGGCGCATCTGCCGGAACACCTTCAGGATCCCGACCAGCACGACCAGGTTGATGATCGCGATCAGGTACAGGAACGAGCCGGAGACCGCGGTCCCGATCAGTCCGCCGAAGTTGTGCAGCTCGGACTTGTCGTCGGACAGCTGCACGCCCAGGCCCTTCAGGCCCAGGCCCAGCAGCAGCGTCAGCAGGACCACGATCGTGGAGTGGCCCAGGGAGAACCAGAAGCCGACCGACAGCGGGCGCTTGCCCTCGGCCATCAGCTTGCGGGTGGTGTTGTCGATGGCCGCGATGTGGTCGGCGTCGAAGGCGTGCCGCATGCCCAGGGTGTAGGCGGTCAGGCCGGTGCCGAAGCCGAACAGCCCGCCCTGCAGCTTGTAGTGGCCCGGCACCACGATCGCGGCCAGGATGCCCCAGCCGACCACGTGCAGCAGCGCGATGAAGCCGAACATCCCGCCCATCCGGCCCCACTCGGCCGGGGTCAGGCTGGCCCGGATCCGGGCCAGCCGGGAGCCGCCGGCCGCGGTGCCGCCCGCGCCGCCGGTACCCGGGGTCGCGGGGCCCGCGCCGGTGCCTTCAGTGCCACCTGCTGTGGTCGCGGTCATGGCGCTGGACGCTCCCTGGGGTCGAAAAGCGGTACGCCGCCGGGGTCGGCGGCCGGGGAGGACACCCGCCCGCCCCGGTTGCGATTATTTTGCAGTTGCGAAGAGTTCGCAACTAGTCGTCGGGGAAGCGCGAGGTGGCGGACGGTGACGAGAGATGGATCACGTCCGATTCCCCCCGATATTTTCGCTTTCTTCAGATCGCGATGTTCTGATGTGTTGACGTTCGACGACAATGACCGCAAGGGATCGGCCGGCTCGGCAGGTGCCTGGACAAGGAGCCGTCTTCCATGGCCCTGGGTGGGAAACGAGTGATCGACTATCCCCGCCGCGGCAAGACCGGGGTGCGCCGCTGGCTGCCGTCCTGGCGGCTGGTGGCCTCCACGCTGATCGCGTTCGTGCTGCTGGTCACCGGCGGTGCCTGGGCGGTCTACGCGTCGGTCCAGATCCCGCCGATGAACGAGGCGGTGACCCAGCAGCACCTGACCGTGCTCGACGACCACGGCGTGGTGCTCGGCCGCCGCGGTCCGGAGATCCGCCAGGACGTCCCGCTGGCCCAGGTCCCGGTCCCGGTGCAGGACTCGTTCCTGTCGGCCGAGGACCGCAACTTCTGGTCCGACGGCGCGATCTCGGTCACCGGCACGGCCCGCGCCCTGGTCAACGACCTCGGCGGCGGCTCCACGCAGGGCGGCTCCACGATCACCCAGCAGTACGTGAAGAACGCCTACCTCACCGACGAGCGCACCCTGACCCGCAAGGCCAAGGAAGCGGTCATAGCCCTGAAGATCTCCCAGCAGCAGTCCAAGTCCCAGATCCTTCAGGGCTACCTCAACACCGTGTACTTCGGCCGCGGCGCCTCCGGCGTCGAGATGGGCGCCCGGGCCTGGTTCAACAAGGACGTCGGCCAGCTGAGCGTGGCCGAGGGCGCGGTGATGGCCGCGCTGGTGAACGCGCCGTCCTACTATGAGCTGGCGCCCAAGGACCCGACCGTGATGGCCAAGCTCCAGGCCCGCTGGAACTACGTGCTCGACGGCCTGGTCAAGATGGGCAAACTGAGCCCGGCCGACCGCGCCGCGCAGCAGTTCCCGGCCCTGGCGCTGTGGCCCCGGCCCAGCAGCCAGACCGACGACCAGTCCCCGTACCTGGTCGAGGCGGCGATCAGCGAGGCCGAGCAGAAGACCGGTCTGACCCGGGACCAGCTGGTCACCGGCGGCTACACCATCTACACCACCTTCGACGCCAAGATGCAGGACGACGCGGCGGCCGCGGTGCAGGCGCAGATCACCAGCCAGCTCAAGCCGGGTACCCGCGCGGTGGACGCCAACGTGCACACCTCGATCGCCACCGTCGTCCCCGGCGACGGCGCGGTGCGCGTCCTGTACGGCGGCGACGATTACGCCAAGCAGGCCTTCAACGCCTCCTGGCAGGGCACGCTGTCCCCGGGCTCGTCGTTCAAGACCTTCGCCCTGGCCGCCTACCTGCAAAACGGCGGCACCGTCGGCGACACCTTCGACGGCGACTCGCCCTACCAGGTCCCGAACTCCGACGCGGTGATCCCGAACGAGGGCGGCACCAGCTACGGCCAGGTCTCGGTGCAGGACGCGCTGAACCAGTCGATCAACACGGTGTTCGTCAAGATGGGCCAGCAGATCGGGATGAGCAAGGTGGCCGACGCGGCGCGCGCCGCCGGCGTCCCGGTGACCGCCCAGGAGCAGTCGCTGCCCGCCCTGCCGCTGGGGGTGGTGGCCACCAACCCCGAGACGATGGCCGCGGCCTACGGCACCTTCGCCGCGCACGGCCAGCAGGTGGACCCGTATACGGTGACCAGCGTCGTGCAGGGCGACAAGACGGTCTACAAACACCAGAGCCTGGCCAAGCAGGCCTTCACCCCGGGTATCGCCGACGAGGTGACCCAGGCCCTGCAGGGCGTGGTGACCAACGGCTCCGGCACCGGCGCGCAGCTGTCCGACGGCCGCGACGTGGCCGGCAAGACCGGCACCACCGACCTGCCGGGCGACGGGACCAAGCTGGGCTCGGTCTGGTTCGTCGGCTACACCCCGACGCTGTCCACCGCGGTCGCGGTCTGGGGTCAGACCCCCGGCGGCGCGCTGACCACGATCAACGGGATGGCCGGCAAGGACACCGTCGGCGGCGGCGCGGTGGCCGCGCCGCTGTGGTCGGCCTACATGAACAAGGCGGTGGCCGGTACGACCGCGCAGCCGTTCACGTTCAGCGCGCAGAACGGCCAGGCCTCGCCGATGAATCCGGTGAGCCCGTCCTCGGGGGCGACCACGTCCGGCGACGGCACGACGCCGACCCAGAGCGGCACCGGCCAGCCCTCGCCGCCGGCCCCGACCAACGGCTACCTGCCGTCGAACCCGACCTCGACCACGTCCTCCGGCGGCGGCGCGACGTCGTCGACCACTTCGAAACCGTCGAGCCCGCAGAGCACGCCGAGTTCGGTGCCGAGCACGTCGCAGTCCGAGCCCTCGGTGCCCTCACTCTCGCTGCCCACCGGCGGGACGATCGGCGGTCCGCTGCCGCAGGCGAACGGGAACTCCAAGTCCGCGCGTGGCGGGGGTTGAAACTGCTGACAGCATGAATGAAGGGCCCGCAGAAGCGGGCCCTTCGACGTGGTCTGCGCAGTTCAGTTGGCGGCGGTCGAGGCCGGTGTCGCGGCCTCGGCGACCGCCGCCTTCTGCGCCTTCTCAGCCTTCTCCGCCTGCATCCGCTCCATCTCGGCCAGCACGTTCTTGCGCTGTCGCTTGCCGAGCCGGTCGATGTAGAGCCGGCCCTCCAGGTGGTCGAACTCGTGTTGGAGGCAGCGGGCGAAGTAGCCGGTGCCCTCCACGGTGATCGGCTCGCCCTTGAGGTCCACGCCGGTCACCACGGCGTAGTCGGGGCGGGCCAGTTCGTGGTGCGGGCCGGGGACCGACAGGCAGCCCTCGGGGGAGTCGTCCAACTGGCGGCGGTCGGCCGGCAGTTCGACCAGGACCGGGTTCACCATGTGGCCGACGTGCTGGACGCCGTCGTCGTCGTTGCAGTCGTAGACGAACACCCGCAGCGCCACCCCGATCTGGTTCGCGGCCAGGCCCACGCCCTCGGCGGCGTACATCGAGGCGAACATGTCATCGATCAGCGTCGCGAGCTCGTCGCCGAACTCCTCCACCGGGGCGCAGGGGTGGTGCAGCACCGGATTGCCGACAATGGTGATGGGCCGGACGGTGCCCGAATCGGTGTGGCTCATGGCGTTAATCTTACGGGTCGGCGCAGTTCAGCCCGTTACTGTGGGTAGAAGGCGGTGGGAACACCGGAGCCGGCTGACCGGTTACCCCATGGGGGTATGATTCCAGGGCGACGACGACGGATGGGGATGCGGGTCATGCACGGCTACACCGACCGCAAGGACGACTACAACAAGCGGCTGCGCCGCATCGAGGGGCAGGTGCGGGGCCTGCAGCGGATGGTCGACGAGGACAAGTACTGCATAGACATCCTCACCCAGATCTCCGCGGCCACCAAGGCCCTGCAGTCGGTCGCGCTCGGGCTGCTGGAGCAGCACGTCGCGCACTGTGTGGCCGACGCGCTGGCCACCGGCGGGCCGGAGGCGGACGCCAAGGTCAAGGAGGCGAACGAGGCGATCGCCCGGCTGGTGCGGTCCTGAGACGCCGATCCGGCGCCGCTGCGGCAGACTGGGGGCATGCCGGAAGCAGCCCCCAGCACCACCGCGAGCACCACCCCCATCATCGTCAGCGTCCGCGGCGAGGCGTCCATCGAGGCGGACCCGGAACTGTGCGAGATCGCCGTCACGGTCAGCGCCCGGGACAAGGACCGCCGCACCACCCTGGAACAGCTCACCCAGCGCAACAAGGAACTCCTGGCCCAGCTCAAGGGCACTTACGGCGAGGCCTTGGAGAAGCTGGAGACCGGCCGCATCGCGGTGTACCCGGAGCACCGCAGCAAGCGCACTGACAAGATCGGGCCGTATCAGGGCTCGGTGCGGGTCCGGGTCGTGGTGAAGGACTTCAACGTCCTGGGCGAGATGATCACCAACCTCGCCGACGGCCCCGGCCGGTCCCTGGACGGCCCCATCTGGAGCATGCGCCGCGATTCCGAGGTCTACCGCCAGGCCCGTACCGAGGCGGTCGGCGAGGCGATCCGGCGCGCCCGCGAGTACGCGGACGCGCTGGGTTCGCAGCTCACGGCGTTGTTGGAGCTGGCCGACACCGGGCTGTCGACCGGCGGGGCCCCGGCGCCGCAGGGGCGGGCCATGTACGCGACGGCCTTCGCCGGACGGGCGCCGGAGGAGGGGCTGCCGGAACTGGACTTGGAGCCGACGCGGCAGAGCGTGTACGCGGCGGTCGAGGCCCGGTTCTCGGGGACGCAGCCCAAGGGTTTGTAGGACCCCGGGGCTTGGAGGAGTTGTAGGAATCGCAGCGGGCGCGGCGGCACTGACGCGCTCGGCGCGGATCAGACGGTGGCGGTCGCGGTCGCGGTCACGGCCGCCGAAGTCGCAGCAGTTGTCGCGGTCGCAGTCGCAGCGGTGCCGGCTGCGGCCTGCGGCTGCTGAGCTGGCGAACCCGCCCCGCCGATGTTCCGGTCCAGGAACTCCCGCACCATGGCGCCGAGTTCGGCGGCGTGCGTGATGTAGAAGTCGTGGTGCCCGTCGACGACGGCGAGCTCGGTCTGCGGCCGGCGCCGGGCCATCTCCGCTGCCTGTTCCGGCGGGATGATCGGGCTGCGGCCGCCGCGGATCACCACCATCGGCTGCTGGACGGCGGCGAACTCGTCCCACCAGTCCCCGATGATTCCTTCCTTGACCGCCGCTATGTCGGCGGCCTGCCACAGGAAGCGCCAGCCGTCCGGCTCCTCCACGACGCTCTCCAGGAAGTGCCGGGGCTCGTCGATGAAGTCCAGGGCCGCGATCAGGGCCCGCAGGCTGGGGAAGCGTGCCGGGAAGTTGTTGAACGCGGTGTTGGCCGGGGCGTGGAACGAGACCGGCGCGTCGACCGAGATCACGGCCGAGGTCAGCTCCGGGTGGCGTGCGGCGACCTGGTAGGCGTTCATGCCGCCCAGGGAGTGGCCGACCATCGCCACCGGGCCCAGGTCCAGGTGCTCGATCAGGGCGGTGATGTCGCCGATGAAGGCCTGGCGGCCGTAGTCCGAGGCGTGATCGGACAAGCCGTGGCCGCGTTGGTCCAGGGCGATGACCCGGTAGCCGGGGCCGCGCTGGTCCGGGCCGAGGTGGTCGGCCAGCCCGAGCATGGAGCGGCCACGGCCGTAGGCGCCGTGCAGCGCCAGGACCGGACGGCCGGCGCCGCCGGTGTCGAGGTAGGCGAGTCGGATGCCGTCGTGGGTGCGGAAGTACTGGGTGCTCGTCATGACTATAACTCTATAAGAGTTAACTCTATTCGTGTCAACTCTGATCGAGGTATGATTGGCGGCGTCGCGACCGCCGCGGCGGTGAGCTGTACCGGTTCGGAGGGCCCGTGCTCGAACTGTGCATCCTCGGTTTCCTGTTCGCGGAGCCGCTGCACGCCTACGACCTCAAGGCCCGCATCTCCGGCCTGAGCGGCCACGTCCGCCCGGTCAGCGACGGCGCGCTGCATCCGGCGATCAAGCGGCTCCAGGCCGCCGGGTACCTGAGCCGCCGGGCCGAACCCGGTGAGCGCGGCGCGCCGCGCCAGGTCCTCAGCCTCACCGACGCCGGACGCGCCGAACTGCTGAGCCGGCTGCGCGCGCCGGCCGACGTGGAGATCACCGACCGGCACTCGTTCTTCATCCTGCTGGCCTTCCTCAGCAGCCTGCCGGACCCGGCGGACCAGGCGCGGGTGCTGCGCCGCCGGCTGGCGTTCATGGACGCGCCGGGCAGCTTCTTCTACGACGACGACGGCCGGCCGCTGCGGGTGCGCGACATGACCGATCGGTTCCGCCGCGGGATGTTGCAGCTGGCGGCGGCGAGTAGCAAGGCGGACCGGGCCTGGCTGGAGAAGACCATCGCGGAGCTCGATGCCGAGAGCGCCGATCGGCAGGACGATGCCGACAGCGCCGATCGGCAGGCCTCGGAGTCGGCCTGAACGCGGCCGGTTGTCCGCTGAAGCGCGCCGTGGTCGGGAAGACCTGATCCGGTTGGGACCTGATCGGGTTGCGACCTGCTCGCGTCTGGAAGCGCGCTCAGCCGGCAGTCGGTCGGCGGCGGGAATGAATCCCGCCTCGGCCGCTGTTTAGTTCGCTATGCGAATTGAGATGTGGGCCGACGTCGCCAACCCGTGGACCCACGTCGCGGCCGAGCGGCTGCGCGTGGCTTTGGCCGGGACCGGCGTCGCCGCCGAAATCGTGTGGCGTCCGCTGCTGACCGAGCCCGCCGACCCCGATGCCGCGCGCGACGCGCTGCGGCTGCTGGTGCTCGCCGAGGAGCACGGCGGCGCGGCGTTGCAGGGCCGGGTCGCGGCCGAGCTGCTGGCCTCGCACGACGTGCGGGACCGGGCCGAGCTGGCGGCTGTCGCGGAGCGTTCCGGGTTCCCCGGGGGCGGGGCGGCACTGGCTTCGGACGCGGGGCGCGCGCGGCTGCGCGAGCTGCTGCTGATCGGCAAGGCGCGCGGGATCACGATCTCGCCGACGCTGGCCGTCGGGGGCGAGCTGCTGGAGTTCGCGATGTCCCCGGCGACGATCGGCGAGTTCCTGCGCGAGGCCGGTGACTCGGCTGACTCCGGTGACTCCGCCTCAGGCGCGACCGTCCGGGTGCTCGACCTGCCGGCCGAGGTCGAGCGGCTGCGCTGGGCCGAGGAGCTGATCGCACTGTCTGATCCGCTCGGCGCGCTGGTCCTGCTGGAGCCGCTGCTGGCCGAGCACGGTCAGGACCCGAACATCCGCCGCGTGTCGGCCTCGGCGTACTTCGCGTCCGCACAATTGGGGCGGGCCAGGAAGGTGCTGGAGGCGACGCTCGACGACTATCCGGCTGACTCGTATGCTCGGCTGATGCTCGGTCGGACGTTGGAGCGGCAGGGGCTCGCCGGCGAGGCGGAGAAGCACCGGCGGCTGGCCGCGGCCATGACCCCGGAATACGCGTAGAGCCCGCATAAGCCTGCCGTATAGGCCTGCCAAGCCCGGCACCTCGCGCTTTGCGGCGCGGGGTGCCGGGCTTCTCGCCGCTTCTTGCCGTGCCTATGGGGGAACCCCCCAGAGCCGACACGAAGCGCTTGGAGCTTCCGTGACCGGGGTGACCGATCTCAGCACGCGAGGATCAGTAGGGAACAACCGTCCCGCGAGCAGACAAGGAGCGTCGCGTGCCCGGTTCCCGGATCGCCGCCCTCGGCCACAGCCAACCCGATCGTGTCGTGACCAACGCCGACCTGGCGGAGATGGTCGACACCAGCGATGAGTGGATCACCAGCCGGGTCGGGGTCCGTACCCGCCGGATCGCCGAGCCCGGGCAGACCGTGGACGAGTTCGCCGCCGCGGCCGCCGCCAAGGCGCTGGCCGGGGCCGGCACCGAGGCCGCCGACGTGGACCTGGTCCTGGTCGCCACCAGCACCGCCGGCGCGGCCAGCCCCAACACCGCGGCGCGGGTGGCCGCCCGCCTGGGCCTGAAGGCACCGGCCACCATCGACGTCAACGTGGTCTGCTCCGGCTTCCCGCACGCCCTGGCGCTGGCCGACCAGGCCATCCGCTGCGGCCAGGCCCGCACCGCCCTGGTCATCGGCGCCGACTTCATGAGCCGGGTCACCGACTGGACCGACCGCGGCACCTGCGTCCTGGTCGGCGACGGGGCCGGCGCCGCGGTCGTCACCGCCGCCGACGAACCGGGCATCAGCCCCGTGCTGTGGGGCTCGGTCCCCGAACGCGGCCGGGCGGTGGTGATCGAGGGCAGTCCGAACCGCTTCTCCCAAGAAGGACAGACGGTCTTCCGCTGGACCACCACCGAACTGCCGGCCGTGGCGCGCCGGGTCTGCGACCGGGCCGGGATCGCCCCCGAGGACCTGGCCGGCGTCGTCTTCCACCAGGCCAACCTGCGCATCATCGAACCGCTGGCGGCCAAGCTCGGCGCGGTCAACGCGGTGATCGCCAAGGACGTCATCGACTCCGGCAACACCTCCGCCGCCTCGATCCCGATAGCGCTGGCGAAGCTGGTCGAGCGGCGGGAGATCCCGGCCGGGGCGCCGGTGCTGCTGTTCGGGTTCGGCGGGAACCTGTCTTACGCGGGGCAGGTGGTGACGAGCCCCTGAGGCTCGGCTACCGCGTGGCGGTGGGCCTCACAGCCCCCGGCCGCCGATCTCCGTCCCGTCCGGCAGCTCCATCTGCGCGGTGAGCCAGGGCATGAAGGTCTCCTGCTCGAACGCCGCCCAGTCCACCGCGTCCAGCACCTGGGCCTGGCCGATGCGGCGGGCCAGGGCGACGACGGCGTGGTCGGCGGGGCGTCGGGCCGCGTCGTAGCGGGCGGCGAGGTCGTCCAGGCCGGTGGCGGCGGGCCACAGGCGCAGCAGGGTGGCCGCGTCCTGCATCGCCTTCACCGCGCCGGCGCCGGCGTGCGGGCGGCTGACGGCGCCCGCGTCGCCGAGCAGGAGCATGCGGTGCTCGGCGTGGGCGGGGGCTTCGAAGTCGTAGATGGGCTGGATGAAGACGTCCTCGCGCGCCGTTTTGCGGACGGTCTCGGCCCAGACCGGCGGGAGTTCGCGGGTGAGCAGGGCGTCCATGAAGTCCAGCAGGGTGTCCGAGACGGCGCCGGGCGGGATGCTCGTCGCGGTGCGCAGGTCGGCCAGATCCGGCGGGATCATCGAGTACAGCACCCAGTTGTAGAGCACGCGGCCGTCGTCGGCGGGGATCGGGTAGGAGACCAGGTGCCCGTGCGGGAAGCCGATCGTGAAGAACGCCTCCGGCGGCAGCAGCTTCTCGACCTGTGCGAAGTCTGATATGCCGCGCCAGCACAGGTAGCCCGCGTAGTCGGGGACGACGCCGGGGAACATGGCCTCGCGGACCACCGAGCGGTAGCCGTCGGCGCCGAGGAGCAGATCGAAGTGTTCGATGCTGCCGTCGGCCAGTGTCACCGAGGCGCCGGATTCGCTCGCCGCCGCCGAGACGACGCGCGTGTCTTCGCGGTAGTCGACCTGTGACGGCAGCCGATCATGCAGCAACCGGTACAGGTGGCCCCAGTTGTAGGCCTTGAACGGGAAGGGATGCGAGGCGATCAGCTTGCCGAGCCCGGAGTCCGGGCCGGGCTTGTCGAGCGCGTACCACTGCCGGGCCTTGTTGATCGTCGACGGCAGCGAAGGATCCAGGAACCCGGCCTCGACCAGTTCGCGGAACCGCTCTTGCTGGATCCCGATCCCGACCCCGCGGTCGCGCAGCTCGCCGGAGGAGCGTTCGAAGACGACTACTGAGGCATCCGGCACCGCTCGCGCCGCGGCCAGTGCCCCGGCGCACCCGGCGATGCTCCCGCCGACCACGCCGATCCGTATCCCGCCGACCATCTCAGTCCCCTAAAATCAGAGTCCGCACATGCCGCCGATCAATCCGGCAGCGTCGCCAACTCCTCGATCTCCACATTCGCCAGCGACGTCCCGTCCACCTGCACCCGCCGCAGGTACCACTTCTGAATCGGCGCATGCGTCGTGGAGGCCAGCTGCCAGGCCCCCCGCGGGCTGTCGATCCGCCCCAGCGACCCGATCGCCGCGTTGATGGCCGCGGCCCCGGCGTTCGGCCCGGCCGTGGCCACCGCCTCGTCCAGCAGTGCCGCGGCGTCGTAGCCGGTCAGCGCGTAGACGCTGGGCTCCTGGCCGTCGTGCCCGGCGGCCCAGGCCGACACGAACGTGCGGTTGGCCGCGGTGTCGACGTCGGGGGAGTAGTTCAGCACCGAGGTGATGTTCGTGGCCGCCGGCCCCTCCTGCTTCAGCAGCGGACCGTCGGTGACCAGGCCGACGGCGAACAGCGGCACGTCCTTCACCGCCGAGCGCGCGTACTGCTGCACGAAGCGCACCGCCTCGGCGCCGGTGAACGCGCAGTACACCGCCTTCGCGCCGGATTCCTTGATGGCCGCCAGATACGGCGTGAAGTCGGTGGTCCCGGAGGCCGGGGTGAACGTCGCCTGGCCCTGCGGGTTGGCCAGTCTGCCGCCGATCGCGGTGAAGGCGTCGGTGAACCCACGCACCTGCTCCCATTCGCCGGGGTAGTTGCCGCCGATCGCGAAGACCGGGGTCTTCACGTGCGCGTTGATGAACGGCGCGATCGCGGTGCCCGGTTCGGTGGACAGGAACGCCACGTTCCAGATGTAGCTGATGTCGGTCACGTCCGGCTGCGGCACCACGCCGATCAGCGGCACGTGCGCGGCGTCGGCCAGCGGCGCCACGCCCTCGTAGCCGGCGTAGTCGATCGGGCCGACGATCGCCTGCGCGCCGTGTGACAGCATCGAGCTCATCGCGGTCGCGGTGGTCTCCGGGTCCGGGCCCTCGTCGGAGACCGTCACCCGGGCCGGACGCCCGCCGAGGCGGCCGCCGTGCTGGGCGACGTAGAGCCCGAACCCGTCCCGGACGTCGCTGCCGGCCGGGCCGTTGGGTCCGGAGGAGGCCAGCAGCAGCCCCACCGGGATCGGCGTGCGGCTGTCCGGGCGGCCCTCGGGGTCGCCGTAGGCGACGGCGCCGAACCCGCCGCCGAACCCGCAGCCGGCGGTGGCGGCCGTGGCGGCGGCCAGCAGCAGCGCCGCGAAGGCCCGCCGGCGGTACGGCGGGCGGTCCTGGCGGAAATCAGAGCCCTGACGGGCCACGACCCGGGCCGCGGCCATCAGTTCATCCGGTCGTCGGCCGGCGGCTCCTCGCGCCCCCGCTGCTGGGTGATCGCGTGCTCCAGCAGCGTCACCAGCACCCCCTTGGCCGAGTCCCGGCGCCGGGCGTCGCAGATCAGCAACGGGGTGTCGTCCTCCAGGGCCAGCGCCTGCCGCAGTTCCTCGTGCCCGTACACCTGCGCGCCGTCGAACTGGTTCACCGCTATCACGTGCGGGATCCGGCGGTCCTCGAAGAAGTCGATGACCGCGAAGGCGTCGCCGAGCCGGCGCACGTCGGCCAGCACCACCGCGCCCAGGGCGCCGCGGGACAGCTCCTCCCAGAAGAACCAGAAGCGTTCCTGGCCGGGCGTGCCGAACAGGTACAGGATCAGGTCCTCGGCGATGGTGATGCGGCCGAAGTCCATCGCCACCGTGGTGCTGCGCTTGGCCGGTATCAGGTGGACGTCGTCCAGCCCCATCCCGGCCTGCGTCATCTCGGCCTCGGTGGTCAGCGGCTGGATCTCGGAGACCGCGCCGACCAGCGTGGTCTTCCCGACCCCGAAGCCGCCGGCGACGACGATCTTCGCCGCGATCGTGGGCGCCGCCATCAGCGCGCCCCCGGCCGGTGTCCGTCGGAGAGCATCCGGGCCCGCGCGGTGGGCGTCAGCGAGTCCCCGACCTGGTTGATCAGCTCGGCCATGGCGTAGGTGACCTGGCCGATGTCGCACTCGCGCTCGGTGTAGACCAGCAGTGAGGCGCCGTCGCTGACCG
This sequence comes from Catenulispora pinistramenti, assembly GCF_018274385.1. Lineage (GTDB taxonomy): Bacteria > Actinomycetota > Actinomycetes > Streptomycetales > Catenulisporaceae > Catenulispora > Catenulispora pinistramenti. The sequence continues at coordinate 29,085 of NZ_JAAFYZ010000067.1, forward strand.
CCATCGAGAACAGGAATCCGTCCCCGAGTTCGGTCAGGTTGTTGCGCACCGGCTCGGAGTCCAGCAGCCGCGCGGCGCCGGCCAGCAGGCTGACCAGGCCGGCGGCCACCGCGGCCAGTTGCTCGCCCTGCTCCTCGTCCAGGTCCCGGGAGGTGGCCACCACGATGCCGTCGGCGGAGACCGCCAGCGCGTGCCGGACCCCGGGGGTGCCGTGGGCGAAGTCGTTGAGCAGCCAGTCGAGACTGCCGTGCAGATCAGGTGCGGGTTCGTTCATGGGGGAGGGTTCCTGTGGGGCTAGGGGACGGCGTGAGGGTGTGCGTCACTGCGATTTCGGCCCGCTGCGGCCGGTCAGCCCGCGCGCGTAGGCGGCCATGGTGGCCGCGACGTGTTCGGGGTCCCGGTCGATGCGGGGCTTCTTCTGCGCGGGCTCGGGGTGGCTGCCGGGCTCGCCGGACGGTGCGGATGCTGGGGACGGGGCCGGTGCCGGCGGCGCCGGGTTCCGCCGGGCCTTGGCCGGCAGGTTCTCCTTGGGACGGCGGACGGGCAGGCCGTTCAGGGTCGTGGCGTTGGCAGTGTCCTGTGATTCTACGACCGCGGCGGGGTCCGGCGCGGCGTTGCCGTTGACTTCGCCGCCGCCGTTGGCGTGGATCACACCATTGACATGGCCACCGCCGTTGGCGGCCACCACGATCGGCGCGATGGCTTCTGCGGGCCCTGAGAAGGGCCCTGAGATGAGCCCTGAGATGAGCCCTGAGCCGGTCCCCGCGAGACCGGCGACCGGCACGTCTTCGGCGTCCGCTCGCGCATCGTCCGGTTCCAGGTCCGGGAACGGGAGTTCCGGCCAGTCGGCCCCGGCCTCCGCCTCGGCCCGCACCGGATCGGCCTCAAGGCCACCATCGGCTAGCCCAGAACCACTGTGTTCGGAGACCACCGTCCACGGCAGCCCCACCTCGGCCACGGTCCCGCCGCCGGGCCGGGCCCGCAGCCCGACCTCGACCCCGTACCAGGCGGCCAGGTGCGCGACCACGGTCAGGCCCATCGCCCGCACCGTCGAGCTGTCCACCTGGCGCGGCGCGGCCAACTGGGCGTTCAGCTCCGCGCGCCGGTCCGGGGTCATGCCCAGGCCCCGGTCGGCGATCTGGATGATCACCCGGTCGGTCATCCGGTGGCCCTCGACCGTGACCCGGCTGTCCGGCGCGGAGAAGGCGGTCGCGTTGTCCAGCAACTCAGCACACAGATGGACCAGGTGGTCCACGGCGTGCGGGGCGATGACGATCGCGGAGTCGACGCTCTCCAGATCCACGCGCGTGTACCGCTCTATTCGGCCCAGCGCGGCCCGCACCACGTCCAGCAGCGTCACCGCCCGCTCGCGCACCCGCGAGGAGCCCTCGCCGCCGAGCACCAGCAGGCTCTCGTTGTTCCGGGCCATCCGCGCCGCCAGGTGGTCCAGCACGAACAGCCGGGCCAGCCGGTCCGGGTCCTGCTCGGAGCGCTCGGCCCGGTCCAGTTCGCTGGTCAGCGCGCCGGTCAGGCGCTCGCCGCGGCGGGCTAGCGCCACGAAGGTGGCGCCCACGCCGGCGCGCAGGAGCACCTGTTCGGCGGCGGTGCGCAAAGCCTCGCGGTGTACCGAGTTGAAGGCCCGCGCGACCGCGGCCAGCTCGTCCTTCGGGTCGTTCGCGTTCAGCGCGTCGCCCCGGCCGGTGCCCAGCGGCAGCGCGTCGCCGGCGTGGTCGGCGAACTCCTCGGGGGTGCGGCCGGTCAGCGACTCGGTGGTGCGCAACTCCTCGACCGCGGCCGGCAGGCCCTGGAAGGCGACGGCGTTCGCGGCGTCCCGCAGCTGTCGCAGGCCCCTGATCATCGGCCGGCCCAGCCGCAGGCTGATCATCACCACCAGCAGCGCGGTGCCGGCCACCGCCGCGGCCTCCACCTCGGCGATGTGCTCGGCCCGGTCCCGCAGCCGGGCCACCGCGGCCATCGAGGCCAGGTCCATCTCCTCGCGGACCGAGTCCAGCGCGGCCCGCCGGGCGCCCATGGTCTGCACCCACAGGTTCTTGTCCGGATCCAGCAGATCGCCGGGGGACAGCCGGGATATCTGGTCCTCGAACTGCTGCGCCGTCAGGATCGCCGAGCTGGTCATCGCCTGGTCCGGACGCTCGCTCCAGCCGGGCGGGGCCTGGTCGTCGAAGGCCTCCATCGCGTCGCTGTAGGACTGCCGGTCGTGCGCGATCGCGGCGAACGCGGCCGGGGTCAGCGGCCCTCCGACCGCCGCCCGCAGCACGTCCGACTCCTCCTGGCCGGTCGCCTCAGAGGCCTGATACAGCAGGTCCGCGGCCTGCAGCCGGGTCGCGACCGGCTGCGAGGCGCCGCCGTCGCCGATCACCGAGGTCCGCAGCTGGTCCAGGTCGGCGATCGCGATGCGGTACTGGAACACCACCGTGGACAGCGCCGGCGCGGCCTGCGCCTTGATCTGCGCGCGCAGCGTGGTCAGCTGGGACAGGTCCATGTCGATGCGGGAGAGCAGATTGCGGGTCCCCGGGGAGATCCGCGGCATCGACCGGATCTGCTGCCGGTAGACGGCCAGCGCGGCGTCGGTCTCGGCGATCCGGCTGTCGACGTCCGGGGACATCCGGGCCGGGCGGGAGGTCAGCAGCAGCGCCATCGCGGTGCGCTCGTCCTGTAACCGGCACAACAGCTTCCCGGCGGCGTCCGAGGTGTGCATCAGGGACCACAGCCGCTCGCTGCGCCAGGCCTGCCCGGCCGAGGCGGTCAACGCCACGGCGCCGAAGCCGGACACCGCGGCGAGCGGGACGGCGACCAGGACGCCGAGCCTGCGCGTGATCCTCAAGACGGCCCCTCGCGACAAGGCTGACAGGGTATGGGCGGACGGTTTGCAAGGTGTGTGCTGTGATGGTGCGACCGCAGGTGGCGCCACGGGTGGCGCCATGGCTGGGCTCATCCAACCGGGAGCCGGGGACCTGAGTCAAGCCTCGAATAACGTGTTCGATTCCCGTCGGTGGTGATGGGGCGGTTTGCACGGCTAAGAGCGCGAAGTGCGACGATTCGCGGTATGCCGAACCGCCGGCCGACCACGCAGGCTGTGAACGGTCTCAGATATCTGCTTCACCGGGCAATCCCTCCTGGACAGCCCGCCCCGGCGGTGTGATGGTGACAGACCAGGGGGGAAGCCATGTCATCGGTATCGAACAAAGTCACCTGGTGGGACGCCACGAGCACGGCCGGACCGGCCGTCGCGGAGCTGGCCGGCAACCTGATCATCGCCTGGCGCGGCAATCAGAACAGCCGGAACCTGACGGTCGCGAACGTGACCGGCTCGTCCGGCGGTTTGGCGGGGACGGCACTGCGATCGACGGTCCTGTCGGACTCATCGGACCACGCACCCGCTCTCAGCAGGACCCTGACAACCGGCTATACGGCCCAGCTCGCCTGGGCCGGAATCAACGGCGCGCACTCGCTCAACGTCGCCGACCTCGGCGTGGACACCAGCGACTGGCAGCTCACCGGCCACATCGTCGGCCGTGCCCTGGTGGCCGGGGACAGCGTGTCGGCCACGTCCGGGCCGGTCTGGACCGGCGCCGGCCACAGCGACGTCAACCAGCTCGGCGTCCTGGACCAGAACAGCCGGTCCGTCCTCATCGAGGAGACCGGGGATCTGGTCTTCGGCGCGCCCAGCACGTCGGAGTTCATCTTCGACGCCCGGGGACCGGCGCAGGCGCGCGACACCGATGACGGCGAGACGCTGTGGGCCTGGACCGCCTCGGACGGCGCTCTCACCTTCGCCTTGGTGAGACAGGGTTTTCCGTTGCCCGCGGCGGTGGTCAAGTCGCCGCAGAGCAGCGGATTCGGACCCTCCTCGATCGAGCAGGCCTACCCGGGCGGCCCGCTGTGCATCGCCTGGACCGGGATCGACGGCGCGGGAGAACTCAATGTCGCACCGGTGAACCCGGACGCGATCCGGAACGGCACAGACCCGATCGGCGCCGTGTACACCCTGCCTGAGACCAGTATCGCCGCGCCCACGCTGCTCTACCGGCCGCTCCTCGACGCACTGGCGATCTTCTGGGCCGGCACGGATGGCGCCGGCACGCTCAACGGCTGCAACGTCCAGCTGTAGGGGCCACGCGGTTCCGCGGCCATATACGTTCACTGTGCGGCAACTGCGTTCAATGCGCCGCGAATAGTCGCTTTCCGCCCTCTAAAACCAGTGGCTGCTCCCGGGAGCGCCTATTACCGTGGCGATCATGCGGCGCCTCCCCGAACCGGACCCCGGCCTCCCCGACACCAGATCGGCGACCCGGTACTTGTTCTGGCTCGTCCGCAAGCAGTGGACGAGCATGACGCTCGGCGCCTTCTGGGGCGTGGTGTGGATGCTCAGCCAGGCGCTGATGCCGGCCGCGATCGGCAAGGCCATCGACGTCGGGGTGAGCGCGAAGGACTCCCGCGAGCTGTGGCACTGGTCCCTGGTGGTGTTCGGGCTGGGCTGCCTGACCGGCCTGGCCGGGATCCTGCGGCACCGCTGCGCGGTCACCAACTGGCTGGCCGCCGGCTACCGCACCGTGCAGCTCACCGCCCAGCGCGCCACCGAACTCGGCGCCACCCTGCCCGGCCGGATCGGCACCGGCGACGTGGTCGCCATCGGCACCGCCGACGCCTCCAGCATCGGCGCCACGATGGACGTCAGCGCGCGGTTCGTCGGCGCGGTGGTGTCCATCGTGGTGGTGGCCGTGCTGCTGCTGCGCTCCGAGCTGCGGATCGGGCTCACGGTGCTGATCGGCGTGCCGCTGATCATGGCGCTGGTCGGCCCGCTCCTGAAGCCCATGCACCGGCGGCAGAGCGAGGTGCGCGCCCTCCAGGGCAAGCTGACCGGCCGGGCCAACGACATCGTGGCCGGGCTGCGGGTGCTGCGCGGCATCGGCGGCGAGCCGGAGTTCGCCGACCGCTACCGGACCCAGTCCCAGTCGCTGCGCTTCGCCGGCGTGCGCGTGGCCCGGGTGGAGTCGGTGCTGGACTCGGCGCAGGTGTTGCTGCCCGGGCTGTTCGTGGTCGGCGTGACCTGGCTCGCGGCCCGGCTGGCGCTGTCCCATGACATCACCGCCGGGCAGCTGGTGGCCTTCTACGGCTACGCCGCGTTCCTGGTGGTGCCGTTGCAGACCATCACCGAGGCCTGGGGCCGGTTCCTGCGGGCGCACGTGGCGGCCGGCAAGGTGGTCCGGGTGCTGGCCCTCCAGCATCCGCTGGCCGAGGACTCGGGCTCGGCGGGGGACGCCGAGGGCACCGGCGCGCTCGCCGACGAGCACTCCGGCCTGCGCCTCAAGCCCGGCTCGTTCACCGCGGTGGCCGCCGCGGACTCCGCCGAGGCGATGGAGCTGGCCGATCGGCTGGGCCGCTACCGGGCCGCCGAAGGGGTCACGCTGGACGGCGTACCGCTGGAGACCCTGCCCCTGGACCGAGTGCGGCAGCGGGTCCTCGTGGCGGACAACGACGCGCGGCTGTTCGCCGGGCGCCTGGCCGACGAACTGGCCGGGCCCGGCGGCGCCGACGCCGACGGCGCCCTCACCTCAGCGCTGCACACCGCCGCGGCCGAGGACATCATCGAGGCCCTGCCCGAGGGCCTGGACGCCGTGGTCGCCGAACGCGGCCGCTCCTTCTCCGGCGGCCAGCAGCAGCGGCTGCGCCTGGCCCGCGCGCTGCTCGCCGACCCCGAGGTGCTGCTGCTGGTCGAGCCGACCAGCGCCGTGGACGCGCACACCGAGGCGCGCATCGCCGAGCGGCTGGCCGCGGCCCGCGCCGGCCGCACCACCGTGGTGTTCACCACCAGCCCCCTGATGCTCGACCGGGCCGAGCGCGTGGTGTTCCTGGCCGGCGGCCGGGCCGCGGCCGAGGGCCGGCACCGCGAACTTCTGGCGACCGTGCCCGCCTACCGGGCCACCGTGACCAGGGAAGAGGACTGAGATGGCGCTGTCTCCCACCCCGCCTGCGGCACCGACCACGTCCGCCGGCCGCGAGGCGCTGCCGGTGGCGACCTATCCCGAGGTGCGCCGCTACGCCGGCCAGATCGCCCGCAAGCGCCGCCGCGACCTGGTACTGACCATCGGCCTGTTCGCGCTGGCCGCGTTGGCCGGGCTGTTCGGGCCACGGCTGCTCGGCTCGCTCATCGACGGTGTGCAGCACGGCACCACCTCCGGGCACGTGGACACCATCGTCGGCCTGATCGCCTTCTTCCTCGTCCTGCAGACAGTGCTGACCCGCTATGCGCGGCTGGCGGCCGGCAAATTCGGCGAGGGCGTGCTGGCCGAGCTGCGCGAGAACTTCGTCTCCCGGGTGCTGGAGCTGCCGCTGTCCGTGGTGGAGCGGGCCGGCAGCGGCGACCTGCTGTCGCGGTCCTCGCGGGACGTGGACAGCCTGAGCATGGCCGCCCGCTACGGCCTGCCCACCACGCTGGTCGCCATCGTCACCGTGCTGCTCACCATCGGCGCCCTGGCCCTGGTCAGCCCGTGGGCGGTGCTGCCGCTGCTGGTCATCGTGCCGCCGATCGCGGCGGTGTTCCGCTGGTACCTCAAGCGCGCGCCGGCCGGCTACCTGGCCGAGAGCGCGCGCTACGCGGACATGACCGACGGCCTGGCCGAGACCGTGGACGGCGCCCGCACCGTGGAGGCCCTGGGCCGGCAGCGGCAGCGGATCGAGCGCACCGACGACGACATCCGGGCCCAGTTCGCGGCCGAGCGCTACACCCTGCGCCTGCGCTGCGGGTTCTGGCCGACCGCGGAGTCCTGCTACATCGTGCCGGTGGCGCTGACCCTGCTGTTCGGCGGCCTGGGCTACATCCACGGCTGGTTCAGCCTCGGCCAGGTCACCGCGGCCACCTTGTACATGCAGCAGATCATGGGCCCGATCGACGACATGCTGGCCTGGGCCGACCAGCTCCAGGTGGGCGGCGCCTCGCTGGCCCGGCTGCTCGGCGTGGCCGGCGTCCCGGCCGACCGCGAGGCCTCCGGCGAACAGCCCGACGGCGAGGACATGCTGGCCCGCGACGTGCGCTACTCCTACATCCCGGGCCGCGAAGTCCTGCACGGTGTGGACCTGACCCTGCACGCCGGCGAACGCCTGGCCATGGTCGGCCCCTCCGGCGCGGGCAAGTCCACCCTCGGCCGCCTGCTGGCCGGCATCCACGGCCCCAGCGCGGGCTCGGTCGCGGTCGGCGGCGTCCCGCTGGTGGAACTGCCGCTCGCGGACCTGCGCGGCCAAGTGGCGCTGGTGAACCAGGAACACCACGTGTTCGCCGGCACCGTGCGCGAGAACGTGGTGCTGCCCCGTCCGGAATCCACCGAGGCCGAGGTCCGCGACGCCCTGGCCGCGGTGGACGCGCTGGCCTGGGTCGAGGCGCTGCCCGAGGGCCTCCAGACGGCGATCGGCGCCGAGGGCCACACCTTGTCCCCGGCCCAGGCGCAGCAGCTGGCGCTGGCCCGCCTGGTCCTGGCCGACCCGCACACGCTGGTGCTCGACGAGGCGACCTCGCTGATCGACCCCCGCGCCGCACGGCACCTGGAACGCTCCCTTGCGGCAGTGCTGGAGGGCCGGACGGTGATCGCCATCGCGCACCGGCTGCACACCGCGCACGACGCGGACCGGGTGGCGGTGGTCGAGGACGGGATGATCGCCGAGCTGGGGAGCCACGAGGAACTGGTCGCGACCGGCGGCGCTTACGCCGGGCTGTGGGAGTCCTGGCATGGGCGGGGGAGCGCGGGAGAGTAGCGCGCGGGTGTGAGCAGCCCTCACACCCGCGCGAACGTCCGCCGATAAGCCTGCGGCGACACCCCCACCGAAGCCCGCAGGTGCTGCCGCATCGACGTGGCCGTCCCGAACCCGGCCCGCTCCGCGACCCGGTCGATCGGCAGATCCGTCGCCTCCAGCAGATGCCGCGCCAGATCCACGCGCTGCCGGGTCAGCCACTGCCCCGGGCTCTGCCCGGTCTCGGTGCGGAACTGGCGGGTGAAGGTCCTGATACTCATCCGCGCCTGCCCGGCCAGGTCCTGCAACGTCAGCGGCTCGTGCAGCCGCTCCAGTGCCCAGGCGCGCGCCGGTCCGGTCCCGGCCGCGGTCGGGGCGGGCATCGGACGCTCGATGTACTGCGCCTGCCCGCCGTCGCGCGAGGGCGGCACCACGCAGGCCCGCGCGGCGAAGTTCGCCACCGAGCTGCCGTGGTCGGTGCGGATCAGGTGCAGGCACAGGTCGATCGCGGCGGCGACGCCGGCGGAGGTGAGGATGTCGCCGTCGTCGATGAACAGCACATTGGGGTCCACGGACAGCGCCGGGAACTGCTCCTCCATGTGCTCGGCCTGATTCCAGTGCGTCGTCACCATGCGGCCGTCGAGCAGGCCCGCGGCGGCGAAGACGTAGGCGCCGGTGCACAGCGCGACCTTGCGCGCTTCCGGACGGATGCCGGCCAGCGCGGCCGCCAGCTCCGGCGACAGCGCGGCGCCGTCGGCGATCTCGTCCACGATCGGGTAGGCCGGCGGCACGATCACCGTGTCGGCCGTGGCCAGCGCCTCGGCACCGTGCTCGACATACAGCCGGTAGTCCTCGGTGGTCGCCACCGGCCCGGCCGACAACCCGCAGGTCACCACGTCGTACAGGGGCTGCCCGTCCTGGTCCCGCGCCGCGCCGAACAGCCGGGCCGGGATGCCGAGGTCGAACGGGATCACGCCGTCCAGCGCGAGGACCACGACGCGGTGGCGCGGCGGGCCGGAGTGCGGCAGCGAGTCAGAGCGCGGCGGCGAGTCGGACTGACGCGGGGAGCAGGTACTGGCCATGGCCCGATTCTTTCACATGTTGGCCATCGGGCCACTGTCGTGGCCCGGGCCCGATCCGGGACCGTAGAGCCATGACCGACCAGCCTTTGAACACCACACAGACCATGCGCGCGATCGTCGCCGCCGAGCCCGGCCCGGCCGCCGTGCTCAAGGAGATCCGCGTCCCCAAGCCCCAGCCCGGCCTCACCGAAGTGCTGGTCCGAGTACACGCCGCCGCCATCAACCCGACCGATTGGAAGACCCGTGCCAACGGCTGGGCGGGCCGCCGCGGCGCCATCGAAGAGGGCGTCATCCTCGGCTGGGACGTCTCCGGGGTGGTCGAGGCAGTCGGCCGCGGCGTCACCCTCTTCCAGCCCGGCGACGAGGTCTTCGGCATGCCGCTGTTCCCGACCTTCGCCGGCGGCTACAGCGAGTACGTCACCGCCCCGGCCCGCCACTTCGCCCGCAAGCCCGAAGGCCTGACCCACGTCCAGGCCGCCGCGCTGCCGCTGGCCTCGCTCACCGCCTACCAGGCGCTGCACGACTTCGCGAACGTGCAGCCGGGCCAGAAGGTGCTCATCCACGCCGCGGCCGGCGGCGTCGGCCACTTCGCCGTGCAGATCGCCAAGGCGCTCGGCGCGCACGTCATCGGCACCGCCAGCGCCGCCAAGCACGACTTCGTGCGCGGTCTGGGCGCCGACGAGGTGATCGACTACCGCGAGGTGGACTTCGCCGAGGCGGTGAGCGGCGTCGACGTCGTCATCGACACGATCGGCGGCGACTACTTCGACCGCTCGCTGCGCACCTTGAACCCCGGCGGCACGCTGGTTGCGCTGAACTACGACGTGGACGCCGCGATGCGGGCGCGCGCCGCAGAGCGCGGCGTTACCTCCGACTTCCTGCTGGTCGAGCCGGACCTCGGCGGCCTGACCGCGATCCGGGCCCTGGTGGCGGACGGCCGGCTGCGCCCGGTGATCGACACCACGCTGCCGTTGGCCGAGGCCGCGAAGGCGCACGAGATCGGCGAGACCAACCGGGCCAGCGGCAAGATCGTCCTGACCGTCGTGGACGACTGATCCTGACCGTCGTGGACGACTGATCGGCCGCTGACGATCTGCTCACGAGCGTGCCCCGGACCATACTGCTGGTCGGGGGCACGCTCGTCTTCGATCGCGAGGCCGATCGGCCCCATTACCCGCGGCGAACGCAAGGTAATCCGGCGATCAAGGATTGAATCCGAAGGATTTTCATCGGTAGACTGGTCGTACACTATTTCTTCCACTGCTCATCAGACGATCAGGCGAGGTGACACATGCGGCAGCAGCACACGGGAATCCTGCGAGTCTTGTTCGACGAGGCGCACAGCGAGGCCTGGACCATCGATCCGGCCAGGGCCCTGGCCATGAATCCGGTGAATCCGGCCGACGCCGGGTACACGCATGCCGCTGATCTCCTGCGCGGACGGGGCTACGAGGTCCACGCTTTCCGCGACGGCGCGTTCGCCCCCGAGGGCCTGGCCGGCTCCGACGTCCTGGTGATCGCGCACCCGGCCGATCCGGCCCGCGAGCGCACCACCGGCGTCGGCAGCCCGGTGTTCACCGCTGCCGAGCTGGACGTCCTGCAGACCTACGTGGCCGCCGGCGGCGGTCTGGTGCTGCTGGCCGACAGCGAGCAGGACAACGGCTCCAACCTGGCCGCGCTGCTCGGCCGGTTCGGCGTCGGCATGGACCACTTCACGGTCCAGGACGCCGCGCGCCGGCACAACGGCAACGCCCGCTGGGTGCTGGCCGAGCGGGCCGCGCTGCCGGAGAGCCGGATCGAGCCGGAGGACGTGCTGGCCGGTATCGCCGAGGTCTGCTTCTACCGCTCCGGCACCTTGTTCACCGCCCAGGACGCCGACATCCTGCCGCTGCTGAACTCCTCGCCCACCGCCGACCCCGCCGACCGGCCGCTGGCCGTCGGCGTCCGGTTCGGCAAGGGCCGGGTCGCGGTGTTCGCCGACTCCGACATGTTCGGCGACGACTCGATCGCCGACTACGACCACCGCGCGCTCTGGATCAACGCCGTCACCTGGGCCTCGCGCCGGCCGAAGCAGAACGCCGGAGCCGACGCCGAGCCGCACCCGGTCGCGTCCTCGGCGGCCTTCGGCGAGCTGAAGGCCGCCATCGAGGAGCTGCGTCCGCTCCAGTCCAAGGACGGCTCGATCGACTTCGAGGCCGGACATGACCGCGCTCAGGCCGAGGGCCTGGCCAGGCGGATCGGCGCCGCCGTGGAGGCTCTGGCGCCGGAGTACCCGCACGACGCCGACTACCTCGACGCGTTCGGCAAGGACCTGCGCCGCTGGGCCGAGGACGGCTTCGGCGTGCCGGACTTCCTGGACACGCTGAGCGCGTTCCACCCGGCCGCGCAGCGCGAGGACGGCCGCGAACACCTCGTGGTGTTCCCGATGTACACCCAGAACGGCAACCTGGACCGCAACTTCGAGGCGCTGATCATCCGTACGGTGTGGCCGGACTGGATCGCCGAGCTTGAGCGGGACAAGTACCCGAACCCGCAGTTCGTGCCGATCGAGTTCGTCTCGGCCGACGCCTTCACCGCCGGCTACGACACCAACAGCGCGGTGCTGTTCCCGGAGACCGTCGCCGTTCGCGAGACGCCGGTGTTCACCTGGGGCGCCATCATGCAGGACCGCGAGGCCGCGCGGTTCCGGATGGTCACCTCGTCCGCCGCGGCCACCCTGAAGATGTCGCTGCCGCCGGACGCCGCGCGGCTGCTGGAGGACCAGCGGCTGACGCAGGAGGTGTTCGTGCTCTGGGACCTGATCCACGACCGCACGCACAGCCACGGCGACCTGCCGTTCGACCCGTTCATGATCAAGCAGCGGATGCCGTACTTCCTGTACTCGCTGGAAGAGCTGCGCTGCGACCTGACGACGTTCCGCGCCGCGGTGCGGATGGAACGCGAAGGCGGCGCCGGCGCCTCGCACGCCCGCCTGGTCCAGTACACGATCCTGTTCGACCGCATCTTCCGCTTCCCGATCACCGGCGGCCGGGTCCGCAACTACGACGGCCTGGGCGGCCAACTGCTGTTCGCCTACCTGCACCGCAACGGCGTGGTCAACTGGACCGACAACCGGCTGGCCGTGGACTGGGCCCGGATCGCCGACGCGGTGATCGAGCTGGCCGCCGAGGTGGAGACGCTGTACCGGGACGGCATCGACCGTCCCAAGCCCGCGCACTGGATGGCCGCGTACCAACTGGTCGCCGGGTACGTCGCCCCGAACCCGAACTCGGTGTGGGCCCAGGGCGTCGCCGCACTGCCGCTGGACGGCCCGCCGAAGGGGCTGGTCGACGCGGTGCTGCCGGACGAGTTCCCGCTGTCGATGTTCTACGAGGCCCTGAACAAGAAGCTGAAGCCGGTGATCGAGGCGACCCGGGGCGTCACGGCCTGATCCGGCGCCCCCATATCCTGTCCGCACACTGATCCGCGGGTCTGAAGTCTGAATGGAGACAGCAGCACCATGAGCCTTAACAACCAGTCCGTGGTCGTGGTGGCCGGCGCCGGCGGCGGGGCCGGCGGCGCCGTGGTGCGGGCCCTGACCGCGGCCGGCGCGACCGTCATCGGCATCGACACCACGACCGAGAACGCCGAGCGGGCCGCGGCGGTCGCCGTCGGACCGGGCCGCGCCGTCCCGGCCGTGGTGGACCTGCTCGACGCCGAGGCGACCAAGGCGTTCGCCGAGGGCGTGCTGAAGGACTACGGCCGGGTGGACGGCGTGATCCACCTGGTCGGCGGCTGGCGCGGTTCGAAGAGCTTCGGCGAGACCAAGCTGGCGGACTGGGACCTGCTGCACAAGCTGCTGGTCCAGACCCTGCAGCACACCTCGCTGGCCTTCCACGACGCCCTGGACGCCGCCGGGGACGGCCGCTTCGTGCTGATCTCGGCGACCGCGGCCTCCGCCCCGACCGCCGGCAACGCCGCCTACGGCGCGGCCAAGGCCGCCGCCGAGGCCTGGACCCTGGCGCTGGCCGACAACTTCAAGAAGGGCGGCGACAACGCGGCCGCGGTGGTGCTGGTGGTCAAGGCACTGCTGACCGACGCCATGAAGGAAGCCAAGCCGGAGGGCAAGTTCCCCGGCTACACCCACGTGGACGACCTGGCCGCCGAGATCGTGAAGCTGTTCGCCCAGCCGGCCGCCGAGGTCAACGGCACCCGCGTCCGCCTCGCGCCCTGAGCTGTGTATCCGTCTTTGACATCCCTGTCCGTCTTTGACATCTGTATCCGTCTTTGACCTGATCCGTCTTTGACTCATAAGGAACCACCCGTGACCATCACCCGTCGCCACGACCTGGACTACCGCGGCTTCGCCAGCGACAACTACGCCGGGATCCACCCGGAGATCCTGGAGGCGATCGCCGTCGCCAACGGCGGTCACCAGATCTCCTACGGCGAGGACGTCTACACCGAGCACCTCCAGGAGATCTTCCAGGGCCACTTCGGCCCGCGCGCCGAGGCCTTCCCGGTGTTCAACGGCACCGGCGCCAACGTGGTCGCGATGGACTCGATGATCGAGCGCTGGGGCTCGGTGATCACCGCGGCGACCGCGCACATCAACGTCGACGAATGCGGCGCCCCGGAGAAGGTCGGCGGCCTGAAGCTGCTGACCGTGGCCACCCCGGACGGCAAACTCACCCCGGAGCTGATCGACACCCACGCCTGGGGCTGGGGCGACCAGCACCGCGCGCAGCCGCTGGTGGTCGCGATCACCCAGTCCACCGAGCTCGGGACCTGCTACACCCCCGAGGAGATCAAGGCGATCTGCGACCACGCGCACCAGCACGGCATGAAGGTCTTCCTGGACGGCTCCCGCCTGGTCAACGCCGCCGCCACCCTGGGCCGCCCCTTCCGCGAGTTCACCACCGACGCCGGCGTGGACGTCCTGAGCTTCGGCGGCACCAAGAACGGCCTGATGCTGGGCGAGTGCGTGGTGGTACTCAACCCCGACGCCGCACACGGCGTGCAGTACCTGCGCAAGATGTCGATGCAGCTGGCCTCCAAGATGCGCTTCATCTCGGCCCAGTTCGAAGCCCTGCTCTCCGGCGACCTGTGGCTGCGCAACGCCTCCCACGCCAACGCGATGGCCCAGCGCCTCGCCACGGCGGTCCGCGACGTCCCGGGCGTGACCGTCACCCAGCAGGTACAGGCGAACGCGGTATTCGCGCTCCTCCCACGCGACGTCACCGAGCGCCTCCAGAAACGCTTCCGCTTCTACACCTGGAACGAGCACACCGGCGAGGTCCGCTGGATGTGCTCCTTCGACACCACGGAGGCGGACATCGACGCGTTCGCGGCCGCGGTGCGCGAGGAGATGAGCCACGGGAGCTAAGGCCTAAGGCGCGCCTTCCAGGCCGGTCGGCTCACCCGAGGCTATCGCCGCGGGGCGAGCCAACCGGCCTTCTCGATGATCTCGCGAGCCGAGTCCCCCTCCGAGCGGTTGTGCGTGGAGACGACGAAGTCCCGGATCCTGTCGAGGTCGGTCCGCGCCCGGAAGACGTCGACCCAGCGGCGCAGCCGTTCCCGCCAGAACTCGTTCGGCTCACGCGCCGCCACCCGCTGCTTGAGAACGGCCTCCGGCGCGGTCAACTCGCACACGGCGAGGCTCGCGCCAGGCACCGCTTCGCGCAGAAGCGCCAACTCCTTCTCGTCCTCGATGACGCCGGACAGCAGGAGCCTGAGACCGGGAATCGCGGCGTAGTGAGGATAGATCGCCTTAAGATTCGCGCGCGCGAAAGAATGATCCTGGCCCGGGAACACCAGGGAGATCTCATCCAGATCGATCACCCCGTGGGGCACGTCGGCCTCCCGAAGGACTTCGGAGACGGCCCGGGCCAGGGTCGTCTTTCCGGAACCCGGCGATCCGTGCAGGAACAGTACATCGATGTTTTCCACTTGCTGAACTTAATGCCGTGTCAGGCAATCTTGCCGGGAGTTTGCGACGTGGTTCGTGAGGTGGTTCGTGAGGTGGTTTGCGACGTGGTCCGTGACGTGTCGGTCGGCGGGCGGGATCCGTTGTCGGGTGGAGCTTGTTGGGGGCTGGAGTTTGCGGGCCGGGTTGCGGTTGGGGTGTGGGTTTCAAAGCTTTTTACGGCCTTCGGTCATAGTTGTGCCGGTTCGGGGTTCGGGTCGGCGAGTCTGTGTGTCGGCTGCCGGTTCGCGCGTTCACAACCCCGCCGCACCTCAGGCCTCTTCAACTCCAGCAAGTCAGAGCACGGGCACAGACAAGATCAACAGCCACAGGCCAGATCAAGAGCTGAAGGTCAAGAGCTGAAGGTCAAGGTCAAGGTCAAGGGCTAGCCGGAAAATGGAGGTGCCGATGGCAGGGTGGAGTGTTCCGGCTGCCCGGAAGGTTTGTGGTTGTGGCGGGTGGGGGCTGGGTCAGGCTGCTTCGGTGAGGGGGACG
>NZ_JAAFYZ010000670.1 GCF_018274385.1 Catenulispora pinistramenti
ATATCGTGAACACCATGGCGGAGAGTCCTGGCCACGGCGGTCCTGCGGAACCGACGGGCGAACACGAAGACCGGCGTCGCGTGACGGCCGACATCCCGCCGTGCCATTGCGTGATCTGCGACAGCGATCGGCCGGTGGCTTGTCGACGCCTCCCCGACCCGGGTCGCGGTGCTGGCGCACGGGCTGGTCGGGGCCAGCGAGCGGGTGGCGCGGTGGCGGCTGCGGGACGGGTCCGGGATCGGGCCGCGGGAGAC
>NZ_JAAFYZ010000671.1 GCF_018274385.1 Catenulispora pinistramenti
CCCGAGCTGCGCTTCACCCCGTCGGGTGCGGCGGTCGCGAACTTCACCGTCGCGTCCACGCCCCGCACCCTGGACCGCCAGACCAACGAGTGGAAGGACGGCGACGCGCTGTTCCTGCGCTGCTCGATCTGGCGGCAGGCGGCGGAGAACGTCGCCGAGTCCCTGACCCGCGGTATGCGGGTGATCGTCTCCGGCCGGCTGCGCCAGCGGTCGTACGAGACGAAGGAGGGCGAGAAGCGCACGGTCGTGGAGC
>NZ_JAAFYZ010000672.1 GCF_018274385.1 Catenulispora pinistramenti
ACACCAGCCGGCGACCACCCCACCACCTTGAACGACCTCCACCAACTCGCCACCGACACCGACACCGGACCCACCCCGACACACCAACCCTAAGATCAAACCAGCGTGTTGTTTATCTGCAAGCCCTTACCCCCGGACACCGGTGCTGTACCCCCCGGGCTGACGACGCGACCGAGGGGAACGGACCGCACCACCTCAGGAACCGCCGCCGCTGAGACTAGATCGGCCACCCTAGGGAACCGCGCTAGTTTCC
>NZ_JAAFYZ010000068.1 GCF_018274385.1 Catenulispora pinistramenti
CTCCTTCACCGCCCCAGAGCCGCCCCCGCCCCGTAGATGGCCGCAATAAGCCGATCATTCTCCGGCCCCGGCGCCGCCGGGAACGGCATCCGACCGCGCGTGTATCCGTACGCGATCCCGTTGCGCGGATCAGCGAAGGCCTGCTGTCCGCCCGCGCCGCTGTGCCCGAACGAACCTTGGCCGAGCTGCGGGTAGTACTCGGAGGTCGCGTGGAATCCGACCGTGAAGGCGCGCGGCATCCCCAGCACCACGTCCGGCCCGAAGGACTGGATCTGGCCGACCTCGGCGATCGTGGCCGGCGCCAGCAGCGGTGCGGCGCCGTCGACCGCACTGATCGCGACCGCGTACATCTTGGCCAGGCCGCGGGCCGAGGCCACGCCGCCGAACGAGGCGGTGCCCAGGGTTCGGACCGGCTGGTGGTTGGGCAGTTCCCAGACCTGCGGGGTGTGCGGGTTGGTGCGGTTGAAGGCGATGCCGTTGACGCTGGTCGGGCTCTTCGCGGTGCGCGCCAGTTCGGCCAGGCGCTCGGGGGTCTCGTACATCGGCAGCGTGGGACGGAATCGCGGTTCGAGGGCGGCGGGCAGGCCCAGGCGGAAGTCGACGTCGTGGGCGTCGGTGATCCGCTCGGTGAACAGTTCCTGCACGCCGCGGCCGGTGACCCGGCGGACCACCTCGCCACTGAGCGCGCCCATGACCAGGGCGTGGTAGCCGAAGGCGGTGCCCGGTCGCCAGTAGGGACGTTGCGCGCCGAGCCGCTCCGCCACGACCTGGTCGTCCGCGAGTTCCTCCAGAGTGAAGCCGGTGTCGGCGCCGACGAGGCCGGCCCGGTGGGCCGTCAGTTCGCGCAGGGTCAGGTCGCGCTTGCCCTCGACCGCGAACTCCGGCCAGTAGTGGCTGACCTTCTGGTCGTAGTCCAGCACTCCTTCCTGGACGAGGAGGGCGACGACGAGGTGTACGGCGCCCTTGGACGCCGAGTACGCGCCGAACAGCGTGTCGGCCTCGGTGTCCGGGCCGGTCCACAGATCCACGACCCGCGCGCCGTCGCGATAGGCCGCCACCTGCGCGGGGTACTCGGCGCCTTGTCCCGCCGCGATCGCCGTGAACTCGGTGCGTACCGCCTCGAATCCGGGCGCCACCGTGCCGTGGATATCAGCATGCTGCGTCATTTCGTCCTCCCAACGCCGAGCGCCGCCGCGTCTCGACGAGCTCCTGGTTTGAGCGTAGCGCATTTAGTGACCGCTGGTCACTAATCTCGGACCTCGATAGGGTCCTGTCCATGGCCGAGTCAGCGACACCGAGCCCGCGCAGGGGACGAGCGGGGAGTGCCGGACGTCCCGGACGTCCCGCGCAGATCAGCCGCGAGCAGATCGTGGACGCCGCGTTGGCGGCGCCGAACCTGGACGCGCTGACGATGCGCGAGCTCGCGGCCCGGCTGGAGGTCAGCCACGGCGCGCTCTACCGCTGGGTGAGCAGCCGGGACCAGCTGTTCGACCTGATCAACGAGGTGATGATCGAGCGCGTGCTGCCGCCGGCCCGCGCCGCCGGGCAGCCCTGGCGCCCCTGGCTCACCGAGGTGGCGCGCGGCATGCACGAGGCGTTCCTGGCCGTCCCCGGCTACGCCACCCGCATCTCGCGCCCGCACCGGCACACGCCGAACGCGTTCGGGCGGCTGCGCCAGGAGGTCACCGCGGCGTTCGCGGACGACGGCGCCACCGGCGAGCTGGCCGAGCAGAGCTGGTACATCTTCATCACGTGCCTGGTCAGCTGGCTCGCGGTGCAGGAGAACCCGCTGGACCTCGGCGAGAGCAGCCCGCGGTTCGAGCTGTTCCTCGACGTCCTGCTGCGCGGGCTGCCGGCTCGGGATATTCAGCAGCCTGACATCGACTGACATCGACAGTTGAACACATTGTCGAGCACGTCGGGACAACCCCACACTGTTGTTCTGGGGCGGAAGCGACCGTAGCGGCGCCCCTCATATTCCTTCTCGCCTCCCTCGGTTCGGCACGACCCAGCCCCGTGTTCCTCGAAGGGAAGACTTTGTCATGCCTCGAACATCGAGCGCACCGCTGCCACGATCCGCCCGCCGAAGGCCGGCGCCGCACCGCCGACGTCTGCTCGGCACCGCCTTGAGCGCGCTGCTGCTGGGCACGGCCGCGCTGGCCCTTCAGCCCGCCGCCGCCTCGACGGCCACTGCCTCGACCACCGCGAGCGCGGTCACCGCTACGAAGAACACGGTCGGTTGGGACACCTACCGCAACCTGGATCAGCTCCCTTACCTGACTGACGGCGTCAGCACCCGCCAGTTCTCCAGCTTCGACCGGCAGCAGGCCAACAACGACACGGGGAACAGCCTCGGCCCGGCGCCGGGCGGCGGCACGCTGCTCGCCGCGCACTCCGGGCCCGGCGAGGTGGACGCGATCTGGATGACCGGCGGCGTCGCGCCGGCCGGCAAGCTCCGCATCGTCCTGGACGGGCAGACCGTCGTGGACGACGCGGCCGCGGACATCTTCAACGGCGGCCTCAAGGGGGCGTTCACCTACCCGCTGGTCGCCAACGACAGCCAGAGCTCGGGCGGGTTCTACATCGAGGTGCCGATGCCGTTCACCTCCTCGATGCAGGTCAGCACCGACGCGGACCCGGGCTACTACCACGTCGCCTACCGCACCTTCCCCGACGCCACCGGGGTGAGCACGTTCAGCCCGCAGGCCGCGGCCTCGGACGTGGTCAGCACGCTCCAGCAGGCGGGAGACTCCGACCCCAAGGCCGCGGTCAGCGGCGCGACCACCACCGGCGGGTCGTTCCAGGTGCTGCCGGGCCAGACCAGCACCATCGCCAGCGGCACCGGGAGCGGCCAGATCACCGGGCTGAACCTGCGGATCCCGCATCTGTCGCACCCCACGACGACGCCGATCACCGATGACGGCGACTCGTTCCTGAAGGGCGGCGCCAGCACCTTCACCGTCAGCCTGAACCCGGCGAACACCGGGATCCGGATCACCCGCCGCTACGACCCGCACGTCGGTAACCAGCAGGTGGGCGTGACGGTCAACGGCGCCGCCGCGGGCCAGTGGCTCAACGGCGCGGCCACGGCCGCCGCCGGCCAGTGGGCCGACCAGACGCTGGCGGCCCCGGCCTCGGCCACCGCCGGGAAGTCCAGCGCGACGATCGTCAACACCTGCCTGGCCACCGACCTGGACTGCAACGAGTTCACGTACTGGATCGACGAGCAGGTCGGCGGGGTGTGGCAGAGCGCTGACACCGTCGACGTCGGTCCGGAGCACGCCGCGACCGAGGCGGCGCACCGCTATTCGGTGACCAAGCCGAGCTGGTCCGGGACCCAGATGTACAGCTATCCGCTGCCGGCAAGCGTCACCGACACCGGCGACGCCTTCGCCGGCGGCCAGTCCTCGACGTTCACCGTCGCCATCGACCCGGCCAACGACGGGGTCCGGCTCACCCGCCGGCTCGACCCGAACATCGCCGGTCAGGTCGCCTCCGTCAGCGTCGACAAGACCCAGGTCGGGACCTGGACGGCCAACCCGCAGGAACCGAACGGCTCGTGGCTGGACGAGTCGCTGGAGATCCCGGCCTCGGTGACGGCCGGCAAGAGCAGCATCACGATCACCAACACCTTCGTGTCCTCGGCCAAGGACTTCAACGAGTTCTCCTACTGGGTCGACAGCCACATGCCCACAGGGATGGAGCGCACCGACCAGTTCAGCGTCGGGAACCAGGCCGCCGCGACCGCGCACGGCTACAGCGTCAGCGGTACCCCGACCTTCACCGGCAGCCGCACCAACTCCTATCCGGACCAGGACCAGGCGCTGGCCTCGGCCCGCATCCGGATCAGCTTCGACGGCGTGCAGACCGTGAACGCCCCGCTCGGCCAGTTCTTCGGTTCGAACACTGACACCGCCACCAAGACCCTGATGAGCTCGATCGACCCGCGTCCGGGCGGGCTGCTGAGCTCGTGGTGGCCGATGCCTTACGGCAGCGGCTATTCGATCAGCATCTACAACGCCTCGTCCCAGCCGCTGACCTATGGCGACTACTCGCTGACCACCGCCGCCGATCCGCACTGGGCCACAGACCTCGCCGACGGTGCCGCGGGGTACTTCCATGCGACGTCCGACAGCGGGGCGACCACCCCGGGGCAGGACTGGACGTTCCTGAACACCACCGGGCACGGGAAGGTCGTCGGCGTCGTCGCGGCCATGAACGGCCCGACCAGCCGCGGGACGCTGGAGGGTGACGAGCGCGCCTACACCGACGGATCCCAGTCCCCTGAGATCAACGGCACCGGCACCGAGGACTACTTCCAGGGCGGCTGGTACTTCAAGAACGGCCCCTTCACGCTCCCGGTCAACGGCGAGAGCGGCGACGAGGCCGACGGCACCGGCGACTGTCCGAGCGGCGTGGACTGCACCGCCGCCTACCGGCTGCTGCTCAACGAGGCCATCCCGTTCAGCTCGAAGATCCGCTACGGCATCGAGCACGGCGGGCACGACGACGTCCAGTCCACCTACACCACCACGGCCCTGTGGTACGGCAGCACGACGGCCGCCGAGGCCCAGACCGACAGCATCGCGCTGGGCAACGTCGCCAGCGAGAGCGCGCACGACCTCACCGCGGTCGGCACCGGCGCCTCGGCCGACGCGCTGACGTCGGACTACGAAGGCAACGACGGCACGCCGGTCGAGGTCTCGCAGTGTGTTGACGACAGCGCCGCGGCGACGACGTTCACGCTCCAGGTGAACGGCGCCAACCAGGGAGTGGTCCTGCAACGGACCAGCGACCAGGACGCCGGCGGCCAGAGTGCTGCCGTCAGCGTCGACGGGACCGCTGTCGGCACCTGGCTGGAACCGCTGGCCAACCCGTATCACCGCTGGCTCGACGACGAATTCGCCATCCCGGCCTCGGCGACCGCGGGCAAGACGTCCGTCACGGTGACGATCACGCCGCACGCCGGGTCGCCGTGGTCGGCCGCCGGGTATCGCGCCGTCTCGATCATGCCCGGCGGGGTGTCCGCCGCGGCGGCCAAGGCGACTGCCACGGCCAACCCGACACAGACCGCTAAGACCGAGATTCTCTCAACACAGACCTCTGCGAAGCCCGACAAGCAGACATCGGCATCGGCGCCGACCTCAGCCTCTACCGGCGCCACCCCGGCCGCCACCACCCCGAACTACGCCGCTGTCTTCCCCAGCGGCAACGGATCCCCCGCGATCGCCCAGCACCAGGACGGCCGCGTCGAGGTCTTCGCGGTCAGCCCGACGAACGCCGTGAACAGCGTCGTCGAGACGAAGCCCGAAGCCCCCTGGAGCCCGTGGTGCGGCTACGCGCTGCCGGGCCGCGTCACCCAGGTCGTCTCGGCGACCCACCTGTCCGGCCGGTTGGAGGACTTCGCGGTCACGCCGAGCGGCGGCATCCTGAACAACTTCGAGACCGCGCCGAACGGCCCGTGGAGCGGCTGGAACGGCTTCGGCCCGGCCACCGGCAAGGTCACGTCGGTCGAGGTCGCGCGGCACGCAAACGGCCGGCTCGAAGTCTTCGCGGTGATGTCCGACGGCTCGATCCAGAACAAGTACGAGTCCGCCCCGGACAAGACCTGGTCCGGCTGGAACAGCTTCGCCCCGACCGGCACCGCGGTGAACGCCACCGTCGCGATGCACCAGGACGGCCGCCTCGAAGTCTTCGCGGTGAACAGCGGTGGCGGCGTGCAGAACAAGTTCGAGACCGCACCGGACCAGGCCTGGTCGAACTGGAGCGGCTTCGGCCCGGCCGGGAAGGTCGCCTCGGTCCGCGCCGGGAACCATGCCAACGGCCGGCTCGAAGTCTTCGCGGTGATGTCCGACGGCTCGATCCAGAACAAGTACGAGAACGCCCCAAACGGCACCTGGTCCGGCTGGAACGACTTCGCCAACCCGGCGACGGCCGGCGCCGGCCTCACCGTCGCCCAACACGCTGACGGCCGCCTCGACATCCTCGCGGCGGGCACCAACGGGGTCTTGCAGGACGACGTCGAGAACGCGCCGAACGGCACCTGGTCCGGCTGGTCCACCGCCTTCGGCCCGAGCGGCACGGTGACCCGGGTCTCCGCCGCGACCCACCAGGACGGCCGGCTGGAAGTGCTCGCCGTCATGGCCGACGGCTCGATCCAGAACAAGTACGAACAGTCCGCGAACGGCACGTGGTCCGGCTGGAACGGCTTCGCCCCGGCCGCCACGGGCTGACCACCCCACGCTTGCGACCAAATCCGAACCCTGGTAGAGCAGGAAGGCAGCACCCCGCTATGGATCAGAACCTTGTCAACCCGATCCTGTCCCGACGCAGATTGTTGGCCCGGACCGGTGCCCTGGCCGCAGTCGCCGTATCCGGCGTCCGCTTGGCTGGCAGCGCCTCGGCCGCCTCGGCCGCCACGGCCGCCACGGCCAGCACGGCCAGCACGGCCGCCGCAGTCGCCGACAGCGCCTCGGCGGCGACCGTCCCGCCGGTCACCGCCTACGGCCTGGACTACGCCTGGGCTCCACGTCCGAGCACCAGCGCGCTGACCGCCGCCGGCTACAAGTTCGTCATCCGCTACCTGAGCAACGACTCGACCAAGAACCTGACGGCCGCCGAGGCCCAGGCGCTGAACACGGCGGGCATCGCAGTGGTCTGCAACTGGGAAGCGGCGACCATGGCGCCGATGAACGGCTACAGCCAGGGCGTGACCGACGCGACCACCGCCCAGCAGCAGGCCGCGGCCTGCGGGGCGCCGCCGGACCGGCCGATCTACTTCAGCGTCGACTGGGACGTGCAGTCCTCTGACATGACCGCCGTCAACGCCTACTTCGACGGGGTCGCCTCGGTCATCGGCACCGCCCGCACCGGCGCCTACTCCAGCTACGACGCCCTGGGCTGGCTGCTCGGCTCCGGCCGCGTCAAGTGGGCCTGGCAGTCGGAGTCGACTGCTTACTCCGGCGGCCGGAACGCCAACCCCTACCCCGGGATCCAGCTGTGGCAGACCGGATCCCTCACCTTCGACGGTGCCGACTGCGACAAGGACCAGGCCTTCACCGACGACTTCGGGCAGTGGCCCCGGGTCTACGGACAGGGCAGCGGCGGCCGGATCGCCACCGGCGTGCACCAGGACGGCCGGATCGAGGTGTTCGCGGTCACGCCGTCCGGCGGGATCCAGAACAAGTACGAGACCGCACCGGACCAGGCCTGGTCCGGCTGGAACGGCTTCGGCCCTTCCGGCACCGCGGTCGCCGTGGCGGCCGGCCGGCATCTGGACGGACGCCTCGAGGTCTTCGCCGTGATGAGCGACGGCTCGATGCAGAACAAGTACGAGACCGCGCCGAACAGCGCGTGGTCGGGCTGGAACAGCTTCGCCCCGGCCGGCACGGCCAAGTCCGCGACCGTCGGCATCCACCTCGACGGTCGGCTGGAAGTGTTCGCGGTCACGTCCGCCGGCGGTATTCAGAACAGGTACGAGACCGCACCGGACCAAGCCTGGTCCGGATGGAACGGCTTCGGCCCTTCCGGCAGTGTCGACGCCGTGACCGCCGGCCGGCACGCAGACGGCCGACTCGAAGTCTTCGCCGTGCTGACCGACGGCTCCATCCAGAACAAGTACGAGACCGGCCCGGACAAGCCCTGGTCCGGCTGGAACAGCTACGCCGCGCCCGGCACCGCGAACGGCAGCGGGTCTGCGGGCACTGATTCGGCGGGCGTCCACCTCGACGGCCGCATGGAGGTATTCGCGGTCACGCCGTCGGGCGCGATCCAGAACAAGTACGAGACCGCGGCCGACGGCGCCTGGTCCGGCTGGAACGCCTTCGGTCCCTCGGGCACCGCCACCGCGACGGCGGTCAGCCAGCACCTGGACGGCCGGCTGGAGGTGTTCGCCGTGATGAGCAACGGCGGCATCCAGAACAGGTACGAGACCGCCGCAAACGGCAGCTGGTCCGGTTGGAACGGCTTCGCGTCGGCCGGTACCGCAAAGGCCTGATTCCAGCGTCGGCAAGAAGGAGAATCATGAAGCCCCTCCCCCGGCGCTACCGCGCCGCCGCTCTCGCCGCGTGCGCGGTGCTCGGCACCTGCTCCCTACTCGGCACCTCGTCCCTGCCCAGCGCGTCGGCGGCGAGCACCGCGACCCCGGCGTTCACCGCGTCCTGGGCCACCTCCCAGCCCGGGACCGTGACCAACAGTCCGGCCTGGCAGAACCAGACCCTGCGCATGGTCGCCCGCACGTCGTTGGGCGGCAGCCAGGTCCGCGTCGACCTCTCCGACGCGGGCGAGGCGAGCGCGGCGACGTTCGGCCACGTCACCATCGGCGTCCAGCAGAACGGCGGCACCACGACGGCCACGCCGGTCACCGTCACCTTCAACGGCGGCTCGCGCACCGTCACCGTCCCGGCCGGCGGCCGGGTCGCCTCCGATCCGGTCACGATGGACGTCACGCCCGGGACCCGGCTGCTCGTCTCGCTGTACGTCCCGTCCGGCTCGCCGATCAGCACGGCGCCGTCGAACACCTACGCTTTGCAGACCGAGTACAACGCCACCGGCGTCGACGCCGCCGGCGACCAGTTCTTCCCGACCGGCAACACCTTCGGCTTCACCACGTTCCTGGCCGGGGTGGACGTGGCCGCCCCGGCCGCGTCCAGCGTCGTGGCGATCGGCGACAGCATCACCGCCGCGATGGGCACCCCCGGCGACAGCGACACGGCCTGGACCGACTACCTGGCCGCGCACACCGCCCAGGCCGGGCTCGGCGTGGTGAACATGGGCGAGACCGGGGACCAGGTGATCGCCGACCAGCCCGGCAACCCGTCGGTCAGCACCCGCTGGACGCACGACGTGCTGGACGTCCCCGGCGTCCGGAGCGTCATCGAAGAGGGCGGTATCAATGATCTGCGAGCCGGGGTCACGGCCGCCCGGCTGGAGACCGCCCAGATCGCGCTCGCGAGCGCCGCGCACAAGGCAGGGCTGAAGTTCCTGCTGACCACTCTGACTCCGTGCGGCGGGGTCGGCGGAGCCGCGTGCAACAGCACCTTCGAGACACAGCGGCTGGCCTACAACTCCTGGGTCCGCGGCGGCGCCGGCGGCAACGAGGACGGCTACGCCGACTTCGACGCGGCGCTCGGCGGCTACTCCAGCGACGGCGTCGGGATCCTGAACCACGTCTACGACTCCGGCGACCACATCCACCCGAACATCCAGGGCAACGCCGTCATGGCCGACCTCGTCCCGGTCGGCAAGCTGTAGCCGATTTCCCCCGTTTTCCGAGCTCTCTCCAGTAGGAGTATCAGAATGCGCACATCCCAACGCGGCATGGCGCTGAGCGCCGCCGCCGTCCTGGCCATTCTCGCCGGCGGCATCGCCGTCGCCGCACCGGCCCAGGCCGACACCGCGGTCACCTGCACCGACACCTCGACCCCGGACGGCAGCATCTCCGGCTGCATGGCCGCCGAGCGCGCGATGTACTGGGTGAACGCCAACAACGGCAACGGCGTCATCTACGACCAGAGCGCCACGTTCAACAGCCCGGACGGCGTGCCCTACCGCAGCGACTGCTCCGGGTTCGTCTCGATGGCGCTGCACCTGACGCCGACCGGTCTGGACGCCTTCGTCACCGGCGACATGTACGAGGCCAACGGGTTCCAGGACGTCGCCAAGGACAGCCTGCAGCAGGGCGACATCCTCGACAACCCCAGCGCCGGGGACGCCGGGCACGTGGTCATGTTCGACCACTGGACCGACAGCACCCACAGCTCGTACTGGGGCTTCGAGCAGCACGGCCCGTCCGGCAGCTACGGCACGTCGTACCACGTGATCCCGTACCCCTACTTCTCCGGCTCGGGCACGTACTACCCGCAGCACTACACCAAGCTCGCGCCTCCGGCCGTGCCGGCGTACGGACAGGGCACCGGCGGCCGGATCGCCGCCGGCGTGCACGCCGACTCCCGGGTCGAGGTCTTCGCCGTGACCCCGACCGGCGGCATCGAGAACAAGTACGAGACCTCGGCGGACGGCACCTGGTCGGCCTGGAACGGCTTCGGCCCGGCCGGCACGGCGGTCGCGGTGGCCACCGGGCGGCACGCGGACGGCCGGTTGGAGGTGTTCGCGGTGATGAGCGACGGCTCCATCATGAACCGCTACGAGACCGCTCCCGACAAGCCGTGGTCGAACTGGTACGGCTTCGCCCCGGCCGGCACCGCCAAGTCGGCGACCGTCGGCGTCCACCAGGACGGCCGCCTGGAGGTGTTCGCGGTGACGCCCGCCGGCGGCATCCAGAACAAGTACGAGACCGCCCCGGAGCAGGCCTGGTCCGGCTGGAACGACTTCGGCCCGGCCGGGACCGTCGACGCCGTCACCGCCAGCCAGCACGCGGACGGCCGGCTGGAGGTGTTCGCCGTGATGAGCGACGGCTCGATGCAGAACAAGTACGAGAGCGCCCCGGAAAAGGCCTGGTCCGTCTGGAACGGCTACGCGCCGGCCGGCACCGCCAACGGCAAGGGCTCTCCGGGTACTGATTCCTCCGGCGTGCACCAGGACGGTCGCATGGAGGTGTTCGCGGTCACCCCGAGCGGCGGGGTCGAGAACAAGTACGAGACCGCCGCCGACAAGGCCTGGACCGGCTGGAACGGCTTCGGCCCGGCCGGCGTCGTCACCGCCACCACGGTCACTCAACACCAGGACGGCCGGCTGGAGGTGTTCGCGGTGATGAGCGACGGCTCCATCCAGAACAAGTACGAGACCAAGGCGGACGCCGCCTGGTCGGGGTGGAACTCCTACGCGCCGGCGGCCACGGCGAAGCCGTAGGGATTCCAGCTACCGAGTGATTCAGGAGTCACAGATGCTGAGAACAAGAATCAGGAGTCTGACCGCCGCGCTGGCTTCGGTCGCCGTCGGCGCCGCGCTGGCCGTCGGTCTGATGGCCGGGACGTCCCAAGCTGCCGCGCCCCGGGTGTCGAGCCCGGCTGCCGCTCGCCCCGCGGCCGCTCCCCAGGCGTCGAGCCCGGCGGCCACCTCCGGCGTCAAGGTACTGATGGCCGGCTACAACGCCGGCACCGGGCTGATCGGCACCGACGGCTGGTGGACCTCGGCCGTCGCGCTGAGCACGGTGATGACGTACCAGCAGACCACCGGTGACACGGCATACAGCTACGCCATCTCAGGAGCCTTCAACGCGAACAAGGGCTCGAACTTCGAGAACTCGTACCTGGACGACACCGGGTGGTGGGCCCTGGTGTGGGTGCAGGCCTACGACATCACGGGCGACTACCAGTACCTGCAGATGGCCGAGACCGACGCCGCTTACATCCACAGCTACTGGGATTCCACGTGTGGCGGCGGGGTCTGGTGGAGCACCGCCAAGTCCTACAAGAACGCCATCCCCAACGAGCTCTTCCTGGATCTCACCGCCGCGCTCCACAACCGCGTCCCCGGCGACACCACGTATCTGGGCTGGGCCAACGCGGAGTGGGACTGGTTCGAAGGCAGCGGCATGATCAACAGCTCGCACCTGATCAACGACGGCCTGACCAGCACCTGCCAGAACAACGGGCAGACGGTGTGGAGCTACAACCAGGGCGTGGTCCTGGCCGGGCTGGCCGAGCTCTCGCGCGCCGACAATGACAGCTCGCTGCTGACCACCGGCGAGACGTTGGCCAACGCCTCCACCGCACACCTGACGCAGAACGGCGTCGTCGTCGAACCCTGCGAACCGAGCTGCGGCAACGACGGTCCGTCCTTCAAAGGAATCTACGTCAGAGGCCTACGAACGCTGGCCACCGCGGCGAACACCACCGCCTACGACGGCTTCCTCCAGACGCAGGCCGACTCGATCATCGCCCACGACACCAACAGCGCCGGCCAGCTCGGCCTGAGCTGGGCCGGTCCCTTCCGCAGCGCCACCTCCGGCACCCAGGCCAGCGCCGAAGCCGCCCTGGTCGTCGCCCTCGGCGGCGTCCCCTCCTTCGGCCCGCCCTACGCCCAGGGCACCGGCGGCCGCATCGCCGCCGGCGTCCACGCCGACTCCCGGGTCGAGGTCTTCGCCGTCACCCCCGCCGGCGGCATCCGGAACCGCTACGAGACCGCCCCGGACCAGGCCTGGTCCGGCTGGAACGACTTCGGCCCGGCGGGCACCGTCGTCTCGGTCGCAACGGCCCGGCACCTCAGCGGCCGGCTCGAGGTGTTCGCCGTCATGAGCGACGGCTCCATCCAGAACAAGTACGAGACGGCACCGGACCAGGCCTGGTCCGCCTGGAACGGCTTCGCCCCGGCGGGCACCGCCAAGTCGATAGCGGTCGGCGTCCACCAGGACGGCCGCCTGGAGGTGTTCGCCGTAACGCCGACCGGCGGCGTCCAGAACAAGTACGAGACCGCCCCCGACCAAGCCTGGTCCGGCTGGAACGGCTTCGGCCCCGCCGCATCCGTCGACACCCTGACGACCGGCCGGCACTCGGACGGCCGCCTCGAAGTCTTCGCCGTGATGGCCGACGGCTCCATGCAGAACAAGTACGAGACCGCCCCCGAGCAACCCTGGTCCGCCTGGAACGGCTACTCCCCCACCACCACCGCCGACGGCACCGGCTCGCCCGGCACCGACTCCGCCGCCGTCCACCTCGACGGCCGCATGGAGGTCTTCGCGGTGACACCCGGCGGCGGCATCCAGAACAAGTACGAGACCAAGCCCAGCGGCCCCTGGAGCGCCTGGAACGGCTTCGGCCCGACCGGCACCACCACCACGGCCACCACAGCCACCCGCCACCAGGACGGCCGCGTGGAGGTGTTCGCGGTGCAGAGCGACGGCTCGATCATGAACCGGTACGAGACCACGCCGGGTGGGGCTTGGTCGGGTTGGAGCTCTTGGGCGCCGACGGGTTCGGCGTTGACGTAGGAGACGCGGCCGCGGAGACCAATAGGCCTCCGCGGCCGCGTCATCCCACTTCAGTTCAGCTCAAACGACCTGAATCGACCTCAGAGAATCCCAGCTCAGCCTCCAGCAGTGACCCCATCCAGCGCCGAAGCCTATGCATGGGAACTCCGTGGGCATTAGGAGTAAGGCCGGGGAGTTCCCCTCCCCGGCAGCGTCTCGGCCAACCGCGATGAAGTCAGGGCCTTGCCAGACGCGGGAACAACGCCTCGGCGTTGCCCCGGTTGACCGCGTGCCGCTGACCCGGCTTCCAGTCGGGGTAGTCGTCGAGTCCGGCGTCGAACTGCAAGACCCAGGGCTCTGTCGCGAACGGGAAGTCGCTGCCGTACAGAACATGGCCGGGCGCGGCGAAGGCGAGTAGCGAAGGCAACGAATACGGCGTCGCGGACAGCGCGGTGTCGAAGTAGAACCGGCGCAGATCGGCCAGGATGCCCTCGGGAGTGGTGCCGGGCGTGAACTGCGCGGCGGAGGTGAAGCGGGTCGCCGCGTAGGGCAGGAAGCCGCCGGCGTGCGACAGGATGACCTTCAGCCGGGGATAGCGGCTCATCACGCCGTTCGCGACCATGTGCAGCGCGGTCCGCGTGGTGTCGAAGGGGAAGTCCAGCACCGGGCTGGGCAGCCGATCGAGGACCGGCATCTGCGGTGCGGTCGGGTGGATGAAGACGACCGCGGACCGGGCGTCGAGTTCGGCCCACAGCGGCTCGAACTCCTTGTCGCCGAGGTAGCGGCCGTCGGCGTTGGACAGCAGGACGACGCCGTCGGCGTGCAGCTCGTCGAGCGCGTATACGGCCTCTGCGACGGAGCCCGCCACGTCCGGCAACGGGATGGACGCGAACTGCCCGAACCGGTCGGGCCGGTCCTTGGCCAGCTCCGCCGTGTACTCGTTGGTGCTACGCGCGAGATCGCGGGCCTTGGCGTCGTCACCGAAGTGCACGCCCGGCGCGCTGAGCGAGAGGATCCCGGTCGCGATCGACCGGCGGTCCATCATCGCGACGGCCTCCTGCCGGCTCCAGCCCGGCAACGGCCATCCGCCGTTGTCCTTACCGAGCCGGCCCAGCAGCTCACGGTAGGACGGCGGGAACAGGTGCTGGTGGACGTCGATGCGGTCGGCGGCAGGGGTGCGGTCGGCGGTGGGGTGATCCGAGGTGGCCATGATCCCTAGCTCCCTAATCTCTAGCAAGCTAACTATTTGCTTGCTTGCTAAGCTAGCACTCATGAGAAGCACCGACAACCGGCCCGCTGTACAGGCGAAGGACACTGCGGGAGCGAAGGCTGCGGGAGCGAAGGCTGCGGCGGCAGACGCCGCAGCAGCAGCCGACGCCGCCCTGACCGACACCGCGATCGAGGAACTGGCCCAGGTCGCCGACGCCCTCTTCCTCGCGATGCGCCGCTCCCGCGCCTCCTACGCGCACCGCGACAGCGGCCTGTCGTTCCCGCAGCTGACGCTGCTCGAACCGTTGATGCGCGAAGAGCGGATGCCGGTCGGGCGGCTGGCGGCGGGTGCCGACGTGAGCGTGCCGACCGCGACCCGGATGCTGAAGCAGCTGGAGGTCAAGGGCGTGGTGGTGCGCGAGCGCTCGGCGGAGGACGAGCGTCAGGTACTGGTCAGCCTCACCGAGGACGGGGCCGTCAAGCTCGCGACGATGCGGGACCGGCTCCGCGAGCGGCAGGCACGCTCGTTCGAGGTGTTCACGCCGGAGGAGCGCGTGCAGTTCGTGGCGTTGACAAGGCGGCTGACGGAATTCATCACCGGCGCCGACAAGGCTGAAGGCGCCGGTGGAGACGGGACTGGCGACGGGACTGAAAACGAGGGCGCCTAAGACAGAACCACAGGCAGTGGCAGCGCTACTGGCGGTTGCCCTACTGGCGATCTACGCAGCCGGACGCGGCTTCCGCCCACGCGTCGTCCCCTGCACCACCCGAGCCGCGTCCACGCACGCCTCCCCGATGTACCGCAGCAGCGCCTCGACCTGATCGCCGCAGTGCGGGGGGACGTGCGCGCACAGTTCGATCAGCTCGCCGGCCGCGAGCAGCTGCGCGTCCAGGCGTCGCAGGATCGTGCGACCGGTTTCCGAGTAGCGCAGCGCCGGATCGCGACGGAGCGCGTCGAGCGCCGCGGCGGGGTCGTGGCGCAGGGCCCGGTCCGCTGCCGCGGACGACTGCGGGCGGCGACCCGGCGACATCGCGGACGCGGGACCGTGACTAGGACCGGGACCGGGACCGGTCTCAGAGCCGGGCTCAGAGCCGGAATTCTGTGCCGCACCCTGCGAATCGTGCTCCGAGCCCGACGAGGATTCCGCCGACACGGCACGGCCGGCGGGAACCGGGGGCAGCCCGGCCAGCACCCGGCGGCGTACGTCGTGCGCGGTGCCGAGCGAGATACCCGCGCCCCGCGCGATGGCCCGGACCGGGATGTCGGGACGCTCGGCGAGCAACTGAGCCGCGGCACGCCGACCCTCGTCCGCGTTCACCGGCCGGGCGCGGCCGTCCCCGCCGATCCGCACCCTCGCGGCCCGCTGCTCGCCGAGACCGCGACGCACTGCCGAGACCGTGCCGGCGGACAGGCCCACCACCCGGCCGACCTCCCGGTCGGAGCGCGCCGGGCTGGCGCTCAGGATCCGCGCGGCTTCCGCGCGACGCTCGGCCAGGCTCGGGGTCCGGCCAAGCGCGTGCTCCACGGGACCGGGGGTCTGGGCCTGATGCCCGGAGACCTGTTGTGGCGACGGGCGTTCATCGGTAACAGACAATTCACTGTCCCCCATGTGCGATCGAGCTCCTTGTCGGGAGCTTTCCGGGTCCGCACAACAGGCCGATAACAATGATCTAACACGACGCCGGACCGGGCTCTGACCAGCCGGTTCCAACCAGCGGCTCCGAGTACCGCGCGCAGGCCGGCTGAGCGCCATCGCCCGGCACCGGCGATGTCAGCGTTCGTAAACGCCGGTGATGCGGCCGCGAACCGGCGATGACGGCGAGGCAGTGGACGGCCGGGTAGGCGCCGAGCGGGACGTCGACGTCCTCGATCAGGAGCAGCAGCTCGGCGGCCCCGTCCGGCGGCTCGCTCCAGATCAGCTGCGGCGACAGGTGGTCGGTGCGGTGCCGAGCTCGACGAGCCGTTCGGCTCAGCCCCGCCCCGGTTCCACCAGCCCCGACTCGTACGCCAGCACCACGGCCTGCACTCGGTCCCGCAGCCCGAGCTTCATCAGGATCCTGCCGACGTGGGTCTTCGTCGTCTGCTCGGCGATGAACAGCAGATCGCTGATCTCCGCGTTGGACAGCCCGCGGGCGATCAGCCGCAGCACCTCGGCCTCACGCGGGGTCAGCTCAGAAAGGCGGTTCGATACCGCGGGGGGCGGACTCGGGGGGCGTTGGGTGAAGTCCGCGATCAGGCGGCGGGTCACCGAGGGAGCCAGCAGCGCCTCGCCCGCGGCGACCACGCGGACCGCGTGGACGAGTTCGGCGGAGGGTGCGTCCTTCAGGATGAAGCCGCTGGCCCCGGAGCGCAGCGCCTCGTAGACGTATTCGTCGAGGTCGAAGGTGGTCAGGACCAGCACGCGCGGGTTCGCGGCGGCGGAGTTCCCGGCGGCGGGGTTCCCGGCGGCGGTGCGCAGCAGTCGGCGGGTCGCCGCCAGGCCGTCCATGACGGGCATGCGCACGTCCATCAGCACCACGTCCGGCCGCAGCCGCTGCGCTTCACGCACCGCCTCCGCCCCATCCGCGGCCAAGCCGCAGACGCGGATGCCGTCCTGGGCGGCAAGCAGTGCGCCGAAGCCCTCGCGGACCATCGCCTGGTCGTCGGCGATCAGGCAGCTGATCATGAGACGGCTCCGGTCAGCGGCAGCCGGGCCCGGACCGCGAAGCCGCCGTCCGGAGCCGGCCCGGCTCGCAACCAGCCGCCGAGTTGGGCCGCTCGCTCCCGCATCCCGGCCAGACCGTGGCCGCCGCCCTGATCCGGCGGGCGGCCCGCGGCCGGGCCGTTGACCACACTCAGCTCGACTGCCGGCTCCCGCACGTCGACCAGTACCTCGATCGCCGCCCCGGGCGCGTGCCGCCCGGCGTTCGACAGCGCCTCCTGCACGATCCGGTACGCCGCGATCCCCACCCCGGCCGGCACCGCCCGCGTCTGCGGCGGCATCGACAACGCGACGCGGGCACCGGCGCGGCGGGCGGTGTGGACCAGGTCCGGGATGTCGGCGAGCTTCGGCTGTGGCGCGTGCTCGGGCGGGGCGTCGGCGCGTAGCACGCCGAGCAGGCGGCGCATCTCGGTCAGCGCCTCCCGGGCACTCTCGCCGAGCGCCGCGAACTCCCGCGCCACCGGCTCGCTGACCGTGCCCGCCTCAAGGCGGTACGGCGCCGTCTGCGCCTGCACCACGATCATCGACATGTGGTGCGCGACCACGTCGTGCATCTCCCGCGCGATCCGGGCCCGCTCCTCAAGCAGGGCACTGCGATCCCGCAACGTGTCCGCGCGCTGCGTCTGCTCGGCCAGCGCGTGCCGGGCCCGGTGCCAGGCGCCGATGCCCTCGGTCAGCCCACCGAAGCCGAGGACCACGGCCGTGACCACGGCGGCCGGGGCCCAGCGGTCGATCCAGATCCAGGCCGGGATGAGCATGAAGGCCTGCATCGTCCACAGCTGCGCGCGAGGGCGCCGGAGCCCGGCGTTCACAAACACCACCAGCATCACCGTCACCGCGCCCCCGTCCAGGCCGCGGCCTCCGGCGGCGAGCGGGCCGAGCAGCACCGCGAGGTAGCTGATCCGCCAGGCCATGAGCGGGAACCTCGGTGTCAGCGCCAGGGCGGCCACCACCGCGAACAAGACGACCAGCAGGCCCAGCGAGTGCCCGGGCGAGCCGCTGTGCGGGTGAGCGCCGAACGATCTGGCCAGGAGCATGACGCCGCCGAGCGCGGCCGCCGCGAGCAACACCGCAGCCAGTAGCGCGGCCGCGTACGCGGCCTGGGCGGCGCCGGGCGAGCGCCAGGCCGGGGCCGGCTCCCGGCCCACCAGCACCTGGCGTACCGCGCGGCCGACGGCCCTGGTCAACCCCCGTTTCTGCGGCTTCACCCCTCCAGGGTAGGTCGGCCGGCACCGACGCGTAATCCCACCGCGGTCGTCATACCCGGGTAGGGGGTGCCGGCCCGGGTTGGCTCCCGGTGGTGACGCGCCACGCACGGGGCGCTTCCTAGCGTGATCAGCATGATCGATGCACGAGACCTCACCAAGCGGTACGGCGCCACGCTCGCCGTCGACCGCCTCAGCTTCACCGTCCGTCCGGGCGCGGTGACCGGGTTCCTCGGCCCGAACGGGTCCGGCAAGTCCACGACCATGCGGATGGTCATGGGCCTGGACGCCCCCGACGGCGGCCAGGCCCGCATCGGCGGTCGTCCCTACCAGCAGGCGCGCTGGCCGTTGCGGGAGGCGGGTGCGCTGTTGGAGGCGCGCGCCTTCCACCCCGGCCGCACCGGCCGCAGCCACCTGCGGGCGTTGGCCGCCGCGAACGCCGTCCCCCGCTCCCGGGTCGAGGAAGTCCTGGGCATGGTCGGCCTGGAAAGCGCGGCCGACCGCCGCGCGGGCACCTACTCGCTGGGCATGGCCCAGCGCCTCGGCATCGCCGCCGCGCTGATCGGCGATCCGGCGGTGCTGCTCTTCGATGAACCGGTCAACGGCCTGGACCCGGAAGGCGTGCGCTGGATCCGGCAGCTGATGCGGCGACTCGCCGCCGAGGGCCGCACGGTGTTCATGTCCAGCCACCTGATCAGCGAGATGGCGCAGACGGCCGACCGGCTGATCGTCATCGGCGCCGGCCGCCTGCTGGCCGACACCACGGTCGCCGAACTGTCCGCGCGCGCCGGGGGCAACCTGGAGGACGCCTTCTTCGCGCTGACCGCCGACACCGCCCAGTACCGGGCGGCCACCGAAGGAGGATTCTGATGACCGCGACCGCCCTTCAGCAGACCCGGGCGGCCGAGCGCCCGGGCTACCGCCTCCGGCACGCCGCGCGCATGGAGTGGATCAAGCTGCGCAGCCTGCGCTCGACCACCTGGATCCTGGCCGCCGGCCTCGTGGTGACGATCGCCCTGGGCACTGTGGCCGGACTGAACACCAGCGATCCGAAGGGGGACGTGACCAGCAACGTGCTCTCCGGCGTCATCTTCGGGCAGTTGCTGCTCGGTGTGCTCGGGGTGCTGGTAATGAGCAGCGAGTACTCCTCCGGCACGATCCGCGCGACGCTGGCCGCGATCCCGCGCCGGCCGCTCGTGCTGGCCGGCAAGGCCGTCGTGTTCGGGACGGTCGCGCTGGTCGCCGGGGAGGTGGCCACGTTCGGCTCGTTCCTGGCCGGGACCGCCGCGCTGCGCTCATCGGTGCCGCAGCCGTCCCTGTCCGATCCCGCGGTGCTGCGCGCGGTCGTGCTGACCGGTGCGTATCTGGCGCTGATCGCGTTGATCGGCCTCGGGATCGGCGCGATCGTCCGGCACAGCGCGGCGGCGGTCACCACGCTGGTCGGCGGGTTGTTCGTGCTGCCGCTCGTCATCGGCGCCGGCAGCCACACGGTGGGGCAGTTCATGCCCGAGTTGATCGTCGGCAACTCGTTGGCGGCGGTGCGACCGGTGAAGGACTTCGGTATGTCGCCGTGGCTAGAGCTCGGGATCGTGGCGCTTTATGCGGTGGTGCTGCTCGGCGTGGGGCGCGCGCTGCTGGTTCGGCGCGACGCTTGAGGGCCCGCGATCCCTGATGGTGACGGCTCCGCAGAAACCGTGACGGCTCCGCAGAAGCAGGCCGAACAGATCTAGTCCGGCCGGGCATCGGGAAGCTCGACCTGGCTGATGAGCCGCTTGAGCTGAGCGATCTCATCGGCCAGGGCGGCCCGGCCGGTGTCTGTGAGCGCGATCCAGGTGCGTGGGCAGCGGCCCTCGTAGCCCTTCTCGACGCTGATCAGCTCGGCCTTCTCCAGCACGGTGAGGTGCTGGCTGAGGTTGCCCGCGGTGAGGTCGAGGGTGGTGCGCAGGAAGCCGAACTCGACGCGGCGGGCCTGGTGCGCGACCGTGAGGATGCCCAGGCGGACCCGTTGATGGACGACATCGTCGAGCCCTGTTACGGGGTGCGCTTCGGTGGGCGTCGGCGTGGGCGCGGGCCTGTGCGCGGGGGTCGGCGTCCGCTGGTCGGTCATGAGGCGGCGGGTTCGACGGCAGCGGGGGTGCGCGGCATCGCCGGCCGCTGAGCCACCGCGAAGGCGAGTGCACCGAGCAGAAGGAATCCCGCCGGAACCGCGAGTCCCGGCAGCGCCGACCACGGCGAGACAGGACCGGTCCCGCCCGCGGCGACCGTGATCGGCACCAGCTCGATCACCAGGTACGCGACGGTGAACAGCAGCAACGCGAGGTTGCGCTCGATCCACGACAGCACCAGCAGCGGAACCCCGCGGCTCCGCGCACGACGGAGGTAGAAGAACGCCGTCGCGGCGTAGACGAGAACAAGACCGAGCGACCAATACAGCGGCGAGCCCTGCTTGACGCGGACGCACGCGATGCCGGTGGCGGCACCTGGCGGGCACGGGAAGCCATGGGCGCTGTGGGTGAGCCGGTCGACGACGATCCCGCCGGCCAGGAGCAGGCCCAGCAGCAGCAAGGGGAACCACGTGCCGCGTTGCGCGGTGCGGACCCTGCGGGTCAAGTCGCCGAGACCGGCCAGGACTTCCCTGGGGCTGCCAGGCGCGGGTACTGATGCTTCAGCCATGAGGTCAGCTTTGCATTACAAACCAGTTGGAGCAAGAGACTTGTGCGTGAGCCTGTGGGACGGGGCGAAAGTTACTTCCCTTGTGTCCATGTATTTCCCGCTCCGGGCGGTAGCGGTGCTGTCCGCTTCCGTAGCCGATTTCATGCTTTCCTCATCCTTGTGATGGGATGCGGCAGCTTCAGCAAGCCCACCCACTTCACAACGGGGGATCACCACCCATGACCAAGAACCGTCCGACGGCTGTCGCCGCCCTCGTGGCCGCGGCTCTGGCCGCCGGCACCATCGCCGCCGCCCCGGCTCTCGCCGCCGACGGCGGCAGCGGCAGCGCCACCGGCTCCGGTAGCGCTACCAGCAGCACCGCCAGCACCGCCGGCACCGCCGCGAAGAGCGTCCGCATCAGCGGCGCCGACCGCTACGCGACCGCGATCCAGGCCTCGCTCAAGGACTTCCCGACCGCCGGTTCGGCGCACGGCGTGGTCATAGCCCGCGGCGATCTGTACGTGGACGCGCTGGCCGGGACCCCGCTGGCGACCGCGAAGCACGCGGCGCTGCTGCTCACCGACGGCAAGTCGCTGACCGACGGCGTCGGCACCGAGATCCAGCGGGTGCTGGGCTCGGACAGCGCCAAGACCGTCACCATCCTCGGCGGCCCGGACGCGGTCAGCCCGCAGGTCGAGGCGCAACTCAAGGCCCTGGGTCACCAGGTCACGCGGATCGGCGGTACCGACCGCTACGCCACCGCGCTGGACATCGCCGGCACCTCCGGTGCGAAGACCGCGGTGGTCGCCACCGGCACCGACTTCGCCGACGCGCTCGCCGCCGGTCCGCTGGCCGCGTATCAGGGCTCGGCGATCGTGCTGTCCAACGGCTCGACCGTCACCGACGCCGGCACCGCCGCGTTCATCGCGCACGCCGCGCAGGTCACCTCGGTCGGCCAGCCGGCCGTCGACGCCGTGCACAAGCTCAAGGTGAACGACACCGAGCTGGCCGGCGCCGACCGCTACGCCACCGCCGAGGCCGTGGCCACCCAGTCCGCGCTCAAGGACGCCAAGAGCGCCGTGGTCGCCACCGGCGCCGACTTCGCCGACCCGCTGGTCGGCGGCGTGTACGCGGCCTACAACAAGGGCGCGCTGCTGATGACCGACGGCGCCAAGCTGTCGCTGCCGACCGCCCGTGCGCTGCTGGAGATGCCGGGCCTGGGCGGCACGACCATCGTCGGCGGCACCGACGCGGTCAGCCAGGGCGTGCAGAACTCGATCGACACCGTGCTGGCCGGCGCCCCGCAGATCCAGTCCCTGCGCGACTTCCAGGTCCAGGCCCAGAAGCAGGCCAAGACCGACCGCGAGGCGGTCACCATCACGGTGAACATCCTGGCCGATCAGCTCACCGCCGCCGCGGACGCCCTCAGTGCCCTGACGAACGCGGTGAAGCAGAACCCGGACACCCACATCGGCGACCCGCTGCTCAAGCTGGCCGACGCGCTGACGGCGGTGCTGGACGCCAAGGACGACAACGCGCTCTACACCGCGATGCAGAACGTGGACCTGGCGTCCCGCGCACTGGGCGCGGACCCGGACGCCACCCCGGCCGAGCAGGCAGCGGTCAGCGCCTTCACCACCAAGTGGGGCGGCGTCGCGAACGCCTACGCCAACTACCAGAAGGCCGAGGCCACCGCGCACATGTCGGACACCCGCGCCTCCGACGCGCAGCGGGCGATCGACGAGGCGATCGCGAAGCTGATCGGGGCGTAGGACGCCGCTGGTTCGCCTTTAGATTAAAAAACGCCTATTGCCCGGGTTCTGTACAGAACCCGGGCAATAGGCGTTTGCGGCGAAGTGCGCTTCAGCCCGCCATCAAAGTCCGGAACTCCTCCAGGCTGATCGACCCGTCATGGTCGGAGTCGCCGGTGCCGATGCGCTCGGCGGCGTCCTCGACCGTGACGTCCTCGCCGAGTTCGGCGAGCGCCGCCCTCAGCTCCTCGGCCGTGATCTTGCCGTCGCCGTCCAGATCGAAGGTCTGGAAGACCTTCTCCACGTCCTCGGGCGCCTTCCGGTGCTGTCCCACAGCCCCTCCCACCGTCGTAACCAGGGTTGATGTCCGGACACAATATCGTGCGGCGTCAGTGGGTTCAGAACTGTGACCCAGATCACGGCACCCGAGTGGGTGGGCGATACCGTCATTGGAGTGGATCCGTCTTCTTCCACCCCCACTATGGGAGACCATTGATGAGTCATCGCTTCAAGCCCGGCATATCGCGCAGAGCCGCCGGGCTGTGGGCCGCCGGGTGTGCCGTGGCCCTGGCCGCCACCGCCGTCGTCTCGACCGCACAGGAGGCCGGCGCGGCCGCCCCGCCGCATCCGGTGGGGCTTCCGGCCTCGTTCGCCGCGGCCTCGCAGGAGACCGGCGTCCCGCTGAACGTCCTGGAGGCGCTCGCGTATCAGGAGTCCGCGTGGGACGGCCACGGCGGCGCCCCGTCGACCACCGGCGGGTACGGAATCATGCAGCTCACCGACATCTCGCCGGCCACGATCGACGGGCTGGACCCCTCCAGCGCCAAGGCGGCGTCGGTCGAGGCCGATCCGACGCTGTCCACGGCGCGGACCGCGGCGAAGCTGATCGGGTCCGACACCCGGACCGTCGAGAACGACGACGCGACGAACATCCACGCCGGCGCCGCCCTGCTCGCCTCCTACGCCAAGAACCTCAACGGCGGTAAGCTCCCGACCGCCGCCGGCGACTGGTACTCGGCGGTCGCCAAGTACAGCGCCAGCGCCGACGCCGCGACCGCGAAGCAGTTCGCCGACCGGGTGTTCACCACGGTGCGGACCGGCACCGCGACCCCCGCGCTCACGCTGAGCGGCGACCCGGCCGTCACCGTGAACGCCGCCTCCCTGAGCGCGCTGCACCTGGCCGCCCCGGCCCCGGTCAAGAACGCCAAGTCGGCCGACGGCACTCCCCTGCCGGAGTGCCCGTCGGACCTGGACTGCAACTACGTCCCGGCCGCGCTGGCCCTGAACAACCCCTCGGACCTGTCCAGCTACGGCAACTACGACCCGGCGAACCGCCCGGCGCAGTCGCAGATCCGCTACATCGCGATCCACGACACCGAGGGCAGCTACGCCGGCTCGATCGCGGAGTTCCAGAACCCGGCCGTCTACGCCTCGGCGCACTACATCATCCGGTCCTCCGACGGCCAGGTGACGCAGACCGTGCCGACCCAGGACATCGCCTGGGACTCCGGCAACTGGTCGATCTACCAGCACTCGGTCTCGATCGAGCACGAGGGCTGGGCCATCCACGGCGCCTCCTGGTACACCGAGTCGGAATACGAGACCACCGCGGATCTGGTGCGCTACCTGGCCGCCCGCTACAACATCCCGCTGGACCGGCAGCACATCTTCGGCCACGACGAGATCCCCGGCTCCAACGACGCCAACCAGACCTCGCAGCACTGGGATCCGGGACCGTACTGGGACTGGTCGCACTTCATGGACCTGCTCGGCGCCCCGATCGTGCCGTCGTTCAGCGCGGACGGCAACGCGGCGGGCACCCCGAAGCTGGCCGACCCGGCCTTCAACCCGCTGGGCTCGGTGGTGGTCGTGAAGCCGGACTACAAGGGCAACCTGCAGGCCGTCTACGGCTGCACCGTCGCCAACGACCCGACCCCCGGCGCGGTCCCCGGGCAGTGCGGCGAGCAGCCGGCCCAGGCCACGAACTTCGTCGCGCTGCGCACCGCCCCGGACCCGACCGCTCCGCTGCTGTCCGAGCCGTATCTGCACCCTGACGGCTCCGCGGGCACCGACGCCGCCGACGACTGGGGCGACAAGGCGGTGACCGGCGAGAAGTTCGTGGTCGCGGACCGCAAGATCGACGCCGACGGCGTGTGGACCGGTATCTGGTACGGCGGCCGCGAGGCCTGGTTCCAGAGCACCTGGTCGGACTTCTCGGCCTGGCCCTCCACCGCGACGGTGGTCACCCCCAAGGCCGGCCTGACCTCGATCCCGGTCTACGCCACGGCCGCGCCCGAGGCGTCGGCCTACCCGCCGCCGATCGCCGCGGTCGACCTGCGCACGCCGAAGCTGCTGACCAAGTACTCGATCCCGGCGGGCCAGTCGTACGTCACCTCCGGCCCGGCGGTGCACGGCGAGTACTGGTACGCGCGCAACATCGACGGTTCGGCGCCCGATGACCGCACCGAGGTGGTCGGGACGACGATGTTCTACCTGGTGCAGTACAACCACCGGTTCGTGTGGGTGAACGCCGCGGACGTGGACGTCTCGCAGCGCTGACCGGCGCGTTGCGGCAGACCTGCACGTTGCCGTAGACGCAAACAGAAACACGACGCGGCCCGGGAGCGATCGCTCCCGGGCCGCGTCGTGTTTCTGTGCCTCAGGCCTTGGTGATCTGCCCGTTCGCGACCGTGATCGGGATCGCCGCGAGCGGCGTGGGCGCGGGCCCGTTCGCCACCGAACCGTCGGCGATGTGGTACTCGCTGCCGTGGCACGGACAGACGATCAGGCCGTTCTGGACCGTGCCGACGATGCAGCCCATGTGCGTGCACACCGCCGTGAAAGCCTTGTAGGTGCCGGCCGTGGGCTGGGTCAGCACGATCTTCTGGGCGGCGAGGATGGTGCCGCCGCCGACCGGGACCGAGGACGCGGCGGCGAGCGCCGCGCCACCGCCGCCGGAGCCCGACGACGAGGCGGACGTCGAACCGGATGCCGAGTCGCTGCCACTGCCGGACGTCGAGTCGCTGCTCCCGGGCACCGAGCTCGTGGAAGACGACGAGCCGCCGCCCGCAGCGCTGGTGGAGGTGCCGGTCGAGCCGGCCGAAGCGGTGCTGCTCTTGGAGGAGGAACAGCCCGCGCAGACGGCTCCGACCGCCGCGGCGATCCCGAAGAAGGCCCGCCTTCCGGTGCCGTCGGAGTGAGCCGGGCAAGCCGTTTCGTCATCGGTCTGGGTGGCGGCGAGATCAACGGTGGCCATCGTCAGGTCGTCTCCTGTGTCTGAGGTATTGGCAAGTGCTGTAGCGACACGTTGCGGAGACCCGATCGGTTCAACGGGCCCCTCAGAATGATGAGACTTCTACGGGGCACCGTAGGTGAGCGGCATGAACCAGGCGTACCAGCCGGACATCGCGGCGACCACCACCATGGCGACGATCAGGCCCCGGCTCCGGGACCGGGACAGGGTCCGCGCCAGCGGCAGGAGCAGCGGGAAGGCCGGCATGACCTCGCGCGGGACCACAAAGCCCTGGCGATGGCTGCCCAGGATGAGGACGGCCACCGCCGCGGAGTACACGAGCAGCGGCCAGGGCAGCCGCTGGCGGTAGGCCAGGACCAGCAGGAACGGGATGGCGACCATGGTCGCGCAGGAGATCAGGAACACCACCGGCGGGTTGTCGCCGCGGCCGTCGACCAGGGACGCGAAGTTGTCGTATGTGGTGCGGCCGCCGTCGAACCAGTTGCTCCACACATCGTGCTGCATCTTGAAGTAGCCGGTGAGGCGCCCGAAGTGGTGTCCGACGGCCAGGATCCAGGCGAGCATGCCCAGCGGGGCGATAGCGGCACCGACCCAGGGACGCCAGCGGGCTTCGCGGTTCACGCCGGCTTCGCGGTTCGCGCCGGCTTCACCGCTCTCGTGGCCTCCGCGACCGAGAATCGTGAAGAGAGCGGCAAGACAGACCGCGATGATGAGAGCGGAAGCCGTCGGCCGAGTCAGGCCCGCGAAGAAAGTCAGGATGCCGGCGGTGAGCCATGCGCGGCGCAGCAAGGCATACAGCGCCCACGCGGCGAGAGCCGTGAACAGCGCGTCGGCGTAGGCCCAGACCTGAATGACGGCGCTCGGTACCACCGCCCACAGCGCGACGAGGATCAGCGCCGTCCTGGCGTTGGCCACACGCGCGCCGACGTAACGGATGCCCACGGCCGCGGTCGAACCGGCGGCGACGGAGACCAGGACGCCCGCGTAGTTGAAGGTGAGCCCGGTGACTGCCTGGAACCCGCGGACCAGCATCGGAAAGAGCGGGAAGAACGCGTATTCGTTGCTGTGCTTGTAGCCTTCACGCGCTATGTCGAGGTAGAAACCCGAGTCCCAGCCCTGGTGCAGAAACTTGTCGAGCGACTCGCCGCGCGAGTGCAGGATCCACAACACCGCGAGAGCGGCCACGATGTGCAGCCCGGTGTAGACGCCTAAGGTGACCGCGATAACGCGACGGTGCGGCGCGAAGCGTTGACGCCAGGACGGCGGGTCTTCGTGCCCTGCGACCCCGCCGGCCGACGACTCGACCGACTCCAGGTCCCCGCTAGACCGCTGGCCCGGCAGTTTGATGACGGCTGCCACCGTACCCCCCGATTGAACGCTTGATGACCCGGCTGCCACCCCGACCACCCCGTGTCAGCCTCCGACCTCGCACCGTGATCTTCAACGGAGTCCAGGTCAGGGGATCTTACGAGGGTGCCGCAAGGGGATGCAACTGGTGTTCAGTATCCGGGTCGCAGCTCCGAGAACTCCCCGACGAGCTCCGCATCCGAGGCCTGCGGCCGTTCCCGGAGCTTGCCCGCCAACGCCAGCCACCGATCGGGACGGCCGTCGAGCCGGCTCCGGATCAGCTGCGTCATCGGGTCGGTCAGCGGCTGGTCCAGTGCCGCCTCGGTGCGCAGTGGCTCCGCGTAGTACGCCGCGATCGTGTCCAGGACCGGGTGTGCCTCGGCCTCGGCGAGCAGGGGGGCCGCGTCGCCGGTGGCCATCGACTCGCGGACCTGGTCGGCTATGTAGTCCAGGCTTCCGACGCGGTCCAGTTCCAGGGCCCACACCGCCTCGACGCCGGCCACCTCGGCGAGTAGTACGTAAGCGGCTGCCTGGCCCTCTTCCCGGAATACGTCCAGGGTGGCGCGCAGGGCGTCGAGCACCCACGCCGGGTCCTCCGAGGTGCCGCGGATCGCGTTCAGCGCCAGCACGGGGTCCGTGGCCGCGTGGTCGATGATCCAGTCCAGCAGCTTCTGGTCGCGTGGGACGCCGACGAACGCCGCCTTGCCGATCTGCGGACCGACAAGCTCTCGTTCCCGGATCGAGGCCATGACCTCATCGTTTTTCGGCTTCGCCAGCAAGCGCAGCAGGACCGAATCGGGCGTCGCCTCGTTGGCCGCCAGCAACCCGCGCTGCGGGACCGTGCCGTGCTCGACGACGAACTCCACCAGCGCCCGGCACAACGGCAGCCCGCGCGCGGCGGCGGTGATCGA
This sequence comes from Catenulispora pinistramenti, assembly GCF_018274385.1. Taxonomy (GTDB): domain Bacteria; phylum Actinomycetota; class Actinomycetes; order Streptomycetales; family Catenulisporaceae; genus Catenulispora; species Catenulispora pinistramenti. The sequence goes on from NZ_JAAFYZ010000068.1 coordinate 27,899, forward strand.
CTTCTTCATCCGCTTGGTCACCAGCGCCGCGGTGGCCACGTCCGGCGGCGCCAGCGCGAGCAGGATGTTCGCCGGGGAGAACTCCGTGGGGTTGAACGCGGCGTATTCGACTTTGTTGATCGGCCGCCCCGGCGTCAGATCGCGATCGGCGAGGAACTCCAGGACAGTGCCCCCATGGTAGCCAGCCCAGGCGATCGCCCGGGCCCACCGCTTCACGTCGTCGCCGAGCTGCTCGGTGGCGTGCCGCGCGATGAGCGTGAGCATGTCGTCGCACGCGCGCCGCAGGCCCGGCGCCGCGGCTGCTTCCTCATCGCACAGCGCCAACGCGAACCCGAGCGCGGCGGGCCGGGCGTGCTCCAGCATCTCGGCGGGCGTGATCGTCCCGGTCCGCAGAGCGACCTGGGACGCCTCGTGGAGTTTGCGGAAGCGGTGATGATCAGTGTACTGACGCTGCTCGACGAGTTCACGGAACCGGTCCAAGGAGATCGCGGTGACGTCGTCACTGGCCCGGACCTCGAAGCTCGTGCCGAGCGCGAAGCGTTCGAGCAGGTGACCGAACCGGGGGAAGCCGAGAAGGGCGAAGTCGCTCCCCCGCCTCGCCCACAACGCACGCTGACGCTTCGCCTCACGCCGCCGGCCATGCGTGTCCAGCGTGTGCATGATGCGCGCGGCGTCTGTGCCGGGCAGCTTCTTCGCGTACGGCACGACCGCCAGCACCAGGTCCGGATCGTCGGCCGCGGCCACCTCGGTCAGCAGCCGCGCGGAGGGTCCGGGGCGGGCGACCGCGGCGAGCAGCTGCTGCTTGACGCTGGGCGGGATCACCGCGTGGCCGTCCGGTCCCTTGCGGTCCCGCAGGACCGTCTGTCTGGCCCCACTGACCAGCGCACGGGCGGGGTCGACGTCGAAGAACACGGCGTCGACATCCGGATCGCAGAGCGTCAGCAGCCGGTCCACGGTGTTCACCGACCCCACCCCGCCGACGACGGCAGTCGCGCGGGCCAGCGCGACCCGCGCCGAATTCGGGCCCTCGGTGAGGATGTACTCGCGGACCGGCAGGGCGAGCCGGCCCTGGGCGGCCTCGACGCCGAGCGCCAGATCGCCCTCCGGAAGCGCTGCCAGGACCGCCGGGACGTCTGCCGGGCGCGCTGATCCCAGCAGCGCCAGGAGGCGGACCGGAGCTTCGGCACGGTCCGAGTCGGCCGGATCTGCCCAGCCCGCAGCATCCGGTGAGCCCACCGATTCTGCCGAATCCGATGAGCCCACCGAGTCCGCCGCCGCCGCGGCAACGCTGTCAGAAGCCATCCCGCCCCACCGATCCCTGGTCGCCCGAAGGACCCAAGTTTAGGGATCAGGCGCCGGTTTAGGGATCGGGCCACGACCCGCGCCTCTCGCCCGGCTGACCTCACTCGCGCATCAGGCCCAGCTGACCTCCGGCTTGTACATCTCCAGCCACAGCGCCAGATCCAGCGTGCGTTCCAACTCCCGCCGCGAAGCCTGCATGATGCCCGGCGAGTCATCGGTGACCAGCCGGCGCACGGTGTCCGGCTCGACGAAGTCGAAGACCGGGTGGCCCGGCTCGGCCAGCAGGTCGGCGACCCGGGCGCGCAGCGCGACGACGTAGCGCGGGTCCTGGGTCGACGGGTAGGGGCTCTTGACGCGGTCGTAGACCGAGCGGGGCAGCACATCGCCCGCCGCCTCGCGCAGCAGCGACTTCTCGCGGCCGTCGAAGGACTTGACGGCCCACGGCGCGTTGTAGACGTAGTCCACGAGCCGGTGGTCGCAGAACGGCACCCGCACCTCCAGGCCGACCGCCATGCTGAGCCGGTCCTTGCGGTCGAGCAGGATCCGCACGAACCGGGTCAGGTACAGGTAGCAGACCCGCCGCATCCGGAACTCGAAGTCGCTCTCCCCGGGCAGCCGCTCGACGGCCGCGACCGCCGTGTTGTAGCTGCTCTCGATGTAGTTCTGCAGGTCCAGTGCCTGGTTCAGCTCCGGGCGCAGCAGTCCCATGTCGTCGCCGAAGTTCTCGGCGTAGCGCACCAGCCAGGGGAAGTTGCCGCCGCGCCGGGCGTCCTCGTTGAAGAAGTCCTGGTAGCCGCCGAACACCTCGTCCGCGGACTCGCCGGACAGCGCGACCGTGGAGTGGCTGCGGATCTCCTTGAACAGCAGGTACAGCGAGGTGTCCATGTCGCCGAAGCCGACCGGCTTGTCGTGGGCGCGGATCACGGTGCGCCGGGCGTCCAGGTCGGTCAGCGCCTCGGCGTCCAGCACGATGTCCTGGTGGACGGTGTTGGAGTGTTCGGCGACCGCGTGCACGAACGGGGTGTCGGGGTCGGCGCGCATCGGGTCGGGCACGAAGTTCTTGGCCTGGCCGACGAAGTCGACGGCGAAGCTGCGGATCTTCTCCCCGGTCTGGGCGAGTTCCCGCGCGGACAGCGCGGTGAGCGTGGAGGAGTCCAGGCCGCCGGAGAGCAGGACGCAGCGCGGGACGTCGGCGACCAGCTGCCGGCGCACGATGTCCTCCAGCAGTTCCCTGACATGCGCGATGCTGGTCTCGCGGCTGTCGGGGTGCTCGTGGGTGGACAGCGTCCAGTAGACGTCGGTGCGCACGCCCTCGGGTCCGACCGTGACCACGGTGCCCGGCTGGACCTCGTGCATCCCGTCCCAGAAGGCGTGCCCCGGGGTCTTGACCATCACGAACAGCTCGCGCAGACCGTCCAGGCCGACCGCGCGCCGGGACAGCGGGTTGGCCAGGATCGCCTTGGGCTCGGAGCCGAACAGGACCCCGTCCGGGGTCGGGTAGTAATACAGGGGCTTGATTCCCATGCGGTCGCGGATCAGCCGGAGCTTGCGGTCCCGGCCGTCCCAGATCGCGAACGCGTACATGCCGTTGAGCCGCTCGGCGACGGCCGCCCCCCACTCGACGTAGCCGCGCAGCACCACTTCGGTGTCCGATTCCGTGGTGAAGCGGTGCCCGCGCGAGGCCAGCTCGGCGCGCAGTTCGGTGAAGTTGTACGCCTCGCCGGAGTAGACGATGGCGACCTTGTGCCCGCCGACCTCGACGGTCATCGGCTGCCGCCCGCCGGGCAGGTCGATGATGGCCAGGCGGCGGTGTCCCAGCGCGCCGGGGCCGTCGATGAAGGTGCCCACGTCGTCCGGGCCGCGGCACGCCATCGTCGCTGTCATCTCGTCGAGCACGTGCGCCTCGGCGCGCAGATCGCGCTCGTAGGAGACCCAGCCGGTGATCCCACACATAGTCGTTCCTTTCCGCCTCGCCCGGTTTCCCGCCCCTGATGTCAGGGGTGATCGGCGACGAAGGACCCTTACCCACACAGTGGTTAGCTGGCCTATACAACTAGTCCGAGGGATGGATGTTTGGCGGTAAATCGTCGCCTTGTGGCCGAGATTCGACCCTCAGGGCGATTGCGAAGTGTTCGATGACCACGGACGTCACCGCTGATGTGAGCACTCTGTAACTGGCCCGAAACCGACAGGCGGCGGGCCCCGGAGGGTCCGCCGCCTGTCAGAATCACCAGCCATAGGGCCCGATCGGGCCTTCAGGACCTTGATCAGGCCTTCTGAAGGTTGATCCGTCCCCTGAGCTCAGCCTCCGCTGTAGGTGACGGTGAAGTCACCGTTGCCGTCGTCGGGACCGGTCGAGGCGATCACGTTGCCGCTGCTGTCCGTCATGTCGATGGCCTGGGCGCCGGAACCGGACATCGGCGAGCCGTTGAACGTGGAGCCGCTGAAGTTGACCGAGGAGAAGTCCGGCAGCGGGGTGACGCTGCTCCCGGAGGTGACCGCTTCGGCGATCACCTCGGCGCTGGCGTCGGAGCCGGACGCGCCGACCGTCTGGTTCTCGGTCCAGCCCTGGGTGTTGTCGGTCAGCACCATCTGGTACTGGCCGCCGCCGGTGTCGGTCACGGTCGACGTCAGCGAGTCGCCGGCGGACACCGGGTCGCCGTACTCCTGGATGCTGTTCGCCGGGTACGTCTCCCACCACGCGAACTGCTGCGGCGAGCCGCTGGAGCAGTCCACGCCGGTGCCGTCCTGCTCGACCGTGCTGCTGCCCCAGCCGTCCAGACCGATCCAGAACGCCACGATGCCGCCGGAGTTGCAGGAGACGTCGGGCTCGACCCAGCTGGAGCTGACGCTGGTGTACGACCCGCTGTTGGCGGCGTAGCCGGCCCAGTTGGTGCTGGTCTGGTTGGCGACACCGTGCGCGGAAGCAGGGTGCTGCGAATGCAGCAGATGCGAGAAGTGCCGCAGCTGCTGGGCCGGCAGGCTGACCACGCCGTGCGAGAGGTGGTGCGTGTGCGCGGCCGGCCTCACGTGCCCGGCGGCCGGCTCCGCGGCCTGCGCGCTCCCGATCCCCGTCGCGGCGGCCAACGCCACCGCCGCGAAGAGTCCGAGAAGTCTGAATGAACGCATGGATGCCTCCCTAACTGTGGATGAGCTGGGGGTTCTGGTGCGTCTCACCCCGGCCGGGATGCGGGCCGGGGCTGGTGAAGACCTGTTGGTCTATACCTCCCGGAGTGTGACACCGGGCTTTGGGAGGCGTCCGTAAAGGTGGGGTAAAACCTCTGATTTGCTTGGCCGATACCGGTCTGACATGAATTGGCCAACCGACTCGCCAGTGCGGCGACGGCCTCAGCCCTGCTGTTGCGGCGGACCCCACTGCGGCTGAGACGGACCCCAGGCCGGACCACTGCCCGGACCACCGCCGGGACCCCAGGCCGGACCACCGCCGGGAGGCTGCTGCCACTGCTGCTGCTGCTGCGGCTGGTTCCACGGTCCCGGCGGCGGCTGCAAGCCGTAGGGGGCGGCGACGCGGGCCGGGCCGTGCTGCTTGAAGTAGCCGAGGATCAGCCAGGCCGCGACAGCGGTGACGCCCAGTTCGGTCAGGCCGATGCAGAAGCTGGTGGTCTTCATGTAACCGGTGGCGTTCTCCGCACCGAAGGAGGCGAACAACGCGACCAGGCCGAAGACCCCGGCCAGGACCACGGTGAGCAGCGACACCAGCGCGATGCCCTTGGAGCTGCGCAGCCGCACCTGGACGTGCACCAGCGCGGCCGCACCGACCGGGGCGGCGATCACCACCGGGTTCAACAGCGAGCCGGTCGCGCCGAGCGCCCGGTAGGCGAAGGGGATCGTCGTGCCCTGCGAACCGGTGCGGGTCATGGCACCGATGCCGGTGGCGACGCAGCCGTCGGGGCCGAACAAGAGCGTGATGGTGTTGAACAGGGTGCTGATCATCCCGAACGCGAGCAGCGCGAAGGCCGCGATCTCGCGCAGACGCTGAGCTGTGGCAGGCATGGCCTCTGGTTCCCTGGCGGTGAGTCGGACATGGCGGAACGGATCCGAGGGCTGGACGGCGCAAGTGTGCATACCGGCCGCCCGGCGGTGGTAGCGGAGCCGCCTGGGGGTGGGCATTAGCTAGCCTGAGGCCTGTGGAACTGGACCCGAAACGACTGCTCACCCTGGCCCTGATAGCCGAGCACGGCGGCATCGCCCCGGCCGCGCGGGCGCTCGGGACGACGCCGTCCGCGGTGTCGCAGCAACTGAGCCGGCTGGAGCAGGATCTGGGACTCCCGTTGGTGGATCGGGGCGCGAGCAGTGTGCGGCTGACGGTCGCGGGTCGGCTGTTGGCCGGGTTCGGGGAGCGGGTGGAGCGGGCGCTGGCCGACGCGGCGCACGAACTCGTGGCGTACACGGAGCAGGCGGCCGGGCCGGTGAGCATCGGCCTGCCGCTGGCGGCCGTGCCGGAGGTCGCCGCGACCGCGTTGCCGTGGCTGGCCGAACACCATCCCGGCATCGAGCCGCGCCTGGTCGAGGCCTACACCGACGACGGCCTGCCCGCGCTGCGGGTCGGCGACCTCGACATCCTGTTGGTGGCCGACGACCGGGAGACGGCGATCCCGGTGCCGCCGGGCCTGCATTCGTTCGTGGTCTTCGAGGGGCTGTACCGCATCGTGGTGCCGGCTTCGTGGCCGACTCCGACCAGCCCGGCCGACCTCGACGGCCGTCCCTGGGTGGGCGCCCCGGCCGGCTCGGCCCGGGTGCGGGCGTTCGGCAGGTTCGCCGCGAAGCACGGGATCACGCCGAGCGTCGAGCATCTGGCCGTGCACCAGATGACCACCCGCGCGATGGTGTCCGCACAACTCGGGGCGGCGCTGCTGCCGGAGTACATCGCGGCGACGACCCCGGGCGCGACGTTGTGCGACCTCGAAGTGGCGGGCACCTACCTGGTGCGGATGTTCCGCCGACGGCTGACCGACCGGTCGGTGCCGGCGGTGGAGGCCGCGGCATCAGCCTTCTACGACGCGATGCTGGTGGGTGCCGAGCGGTACAGCGATTCCCCGCAAGCACCACGGCCGGTGCACATCGTCCACCCGCAGGATCCGAGCCAGACGGCCAGCAGTCGGCCGCGGCCTCCGGTCCGCGGCGGTTCCACGAACCCTGATTAGCCCAGGTCCTCCCGGGGCACGGCGAGAGCCCGTCCCGAACCCGGTCGGGCACCAGTAGCGGTCGGGTGGCGAAACCAAGCGGTCTGGACCAATTTCAGCTCAAAGCCTTGACTGGTATGGACCAATTCAGTTCACTCCAAATGCCACCACTCGACATCTTCCCCACAGGAGTGGCTCATGTCCCTTACTCACGCATCAAGACACACTCGCCTGCTCGCGTTGCTGACCGTGCTGGTCGCCGTGCTGGGTCTGGCGCTGATCGCGCTGCCCGCCGCACCGGCCCGGGCCGACACCACGTGTGCGGCGCCGTGGAGTTCCACCGTCGCCTACACCGGCAACCAGGTCGCCTCCTACAACGGCGACAACTGGTCCGCCAAGTGGTGGACGCAGGGCGACATACCCGGCAACAACAGCCAGGACGTCTGGGTCGATCAGGGCGCGTGCACGGCCGGCGGTGGCGGGGGCACCACCGGCGGCTTCGTGGTCAGTGAGGCACAGTTCGACCAGATCTTCCCGAACCGGAACTCCTTCTACACCTACGACGGCCTGGTCGCGGCGCTGAGCGCCTACCCCGGCTTCGCCACCACCGGCAGCACCGCGACGCAGCAGCAGGAAGCCGCGGCGTTCCTGGCCAATGTGGACCACGAGACCGGCGGCCTGGTCTACATCCGCGAGATCGACCAGTCCGGCGACTACTGCGCGAGCGAGTCCTACGGCTGCCCGGCGGGCACGTACTCCTACTACGGCCGCGGACCGCTGCAGATCAGCTGGAACTTCAACTACTACGCGGCCGGCAACGCGCTGGGCATCGACCTGCTCGACAACCCCGACCTGGCCGCCACCGACTCGGCCACCTCGTGGGAGACCGCGCTGTGGTACTGGATGACGCAGAACGGACCCGGCACCATGACCGCGCACGACGCGATGGTCAACGGCGCCGGTTTCGGGCAGACGATCTGGGCCATCAACGGCAGCGTGGAGTGCAACGGCGGGAACACCGGCGAGATGCAGGACCGGGTCAACGACTACGAGAGCATCACCGGGGTGCTCGGTGTGGATCCGGGCGGAAACCTGACCTGCTGACAGGGAACGCCGCCTTGACGGCGGACCCCACCTGCTGACTGTCATAGCGGAACGATTCGCGGCGGCTCCACCGGATACATCGGTGGGGCCGCCGCTATGTATGGGACTCGCGCTCGGCGGCCCGATCCGCTGAAATCAAAGCGCCCGGAAAAACCTTCGCGCACCTTTCAACTTCCTGCCCGTCCGGAGGCTCTACCCAGTGTGCGCGCCGAGTTCTCCGGTGCGCGGGGCGAGGAAAGGAGAGCGGGGTGCCGCCGAATGGCGCTCACCGAGCATGAGGAACAGGCGTTCTGGGAGTTCGTGGCGGGGCGGCGGCAGCAGCTGGTGCGCACCGCGTATCTGCTCACCGGGGACCACGGCCACGCCGAGGACTTCGTCCAGGACGCGCTGATCCGCGCCCACCGCAACTGGCGCCGGATCGAGCGCGCGGACCAGCCGGAGGTGTACGTCCGCCGAATCATCGTCAACTTGGCGAACTCCTGGTGGCGCCGTGCTCTGCGGCACCGTACGCACGTCACGTGGCAGCCGCCGGACCGGCCGGACGAGCACGACGGCCACGCCGCGGTGGACCGGGAGGACGAGCTGTGGCGCGCGCTGGCCACGCTGCCGCCGGGCATGCGCGCCGTGATCGTCCTGCGCTACTACGAAGAACTCACCGAAGCGGAGACCGCGGCGTTGCTGGGCAAGTCGCTCGGCACGGTGAAGAGCCAGGCTTCGCGCGGGCTGGTACGGATGCGCGAGCTGCTGTCCGCGGCCCGGGCCGAGGTGACCGCGCGATGAGTCAGGATGCTGAGGCAGGAAGGCAGGAACCGTCGATGCAGGACCAGGAGCCCGGGGAGCCGGGCGGATTCGGGGACGAGATCTCCCGCATGCTGCACGCCCGGGCGCTGCGGCATCCGGACCACGCCGACCCGATCGGGATGACCAGGAGGCATCTGCGGGCGGCCAAGGGACGTCGGCGGACGGCGCTCGGGGCGACGGCGACGCTGGTGGTAGCCGGCGGGGCGGCGTTCGGCAGCGGCTACGTCGGGCTCTCGCACGACAACGGCACCGGCACCGGCGCGGCCTCGGGTGCGAACGGATCCGCACCGGACTACTCGGCGGCTGCCACCTGCGCGGCGAACGTGAAGGTGCCGGTCGACGTCCCGCGCGGTGCGACCACCACGACCATCGCGCACGCGCTGTTCGAGGCCGGCGTCGTCAAGAGCGAAGACGCCTACATCAACGCCGCGAACCACGACCAGGGCTCGGCCGACATCGGCGCCGGCACCTACGTCGTCTGCCCCGGGATCTCCGGCACCAACGCGGTGCTGGAGCTGCTGAAGAAGTCGAACCTGTCCGACGCCTCGCAGATCATCGTGCAGCCCCACGAGTGGGGCAAGGACGTCATCGCCGGCCTGATCGACAAGCGCAAGTGGAAGCAGGCCGACTTCGACACCGCGATCCAGAACAACACCATCGGCCTGCCGGCCTGGTCGAAGGACTCGCTGACCGGCCAGTTCACGATCGAGGGGATGCTCGAACCGGGTACCTACGCCCTGGTGGCCAGCGACACCCCGCAGTCGGTGCTGACCCAGATGGTGGCGAACCGGATGACGTTCCTGAAGAGCATCGACTTCGAGACCAAGGCCGCCGCGCTGACTTGCGGCACTGCCCACTGCACCCCGGAGCAGGTGCTCACTGTCGGCTCCATCGCAGAGGGCGAAGTCACCGACCCCGACGACGGCCAGAAGGTCGCCGAGGGCGTCTACACCCGCCTGAAGGACAACGACTACCTGGGCATCGACTCGACCGCGCTCTACTGGATCGGGCACCTGCCCAATGGAAAACTCCCGAGCGCGGCGCAGGTCCAGGACCCGAACAACCCGTACTCGACCTACGCCCCGCACCACGGCCTGCCGCCGACACCGGTCTACGACACCTCGGACGACATGATCAAGTCCGCGCTGACGCCGAGCCATCAGGGCACGTATTACTGGTGCGTCACGGCCACGGGTACGGAATTCTTCATGAAGAACCAGACGCCGGCGTTCAAGAACGCCTGCACCGCTAAGTGACGTACGGTACGGGCCCGGGCCCGTACCGCAGCCTCACCCCGGCTTGACCAGCCCGGCGTCGTAGGCGGCGATGACCAGCTGGGCACGGTCGCGGGCGTCCAGCTTCATCAGCAGGCGGCCGATGTGGGTCTTGGCCGTGGACAAGCTGACGTGCAAATGTGCCGCGATCTCGTCGTTCGACAGTCCCAGGCCGATGAGCGTGAGCACTTCGCGTTCCCGCTCGGTGGTGTCCGGCAGTCCGGCGAGGGGGCGGCGGGCCGGTTCCGGTCGTCGTGTGAACTCCTCGATGAGGCGCCGGGTGACGGTCGGCGCCAGCAATGCCTCGCCGGCCGCCACGACGCGGATCGCGGCCAGCAGATCGGCCGGCGGCGTGTCCTTCAGCAGGAAGCCGCTGGCGCCGGCGCGCAGGGCTGAGAAGACGTACTCGTCGATGTCGAAGGTCGTGAGGATCAGGATCCTGATTGTCTGGTCGGCGGGCGCGGCCGTGATCCTGCGGGTCGCCTCGATGCCGTCCATACCGGGCATGCGGATGTCCATCAGCACGACGTCAGGGTGCTGACGTCCGGCGAGCTCGACCGCCTCGGCGCCGGTCGCCGCCTGGCCGACCGAGGTCAGGTCCGGCGCCGAGTCCACGAGGAGGCTGAAGCTGCCGCGGACCAGGGCTTGGTCGTCCGCGACCAGCACCTTGACGGTCATGAGGGGGTCCCCGTCCGGTCCGTCGCCTCGGTCAGCGGCAGGCGGGCGGTCACCCGGAACCCGCGTCCGGGCAGCGGTCCGGCCCGGAACTCGCCGCCATACATGCCGACCCGCTCACGCATGCCGACCAGACCGTGGCCCAGGCCCGAGATCCGGCCGGGCTCGGCGTTGCCGTGGTCCGTCACCTCCACCGACAGCGCGTCCCGCTCGTAGCCGACGGTCACGCGACACGTGTCCGTCGCCGCGTGCTTGATCACGTTGGTGATCGCCTCCTGGATCACCCGATACGCGGCCAGGTCGATCCCCGCGGAAACCGCGCTCGGGTCGCCGCGCACTTCCAGATCCACCAGCAGCCCCGCCTCAGCAGTCCGCGCCAGAAGGTCGTCCAGATCGGCGAGTCCCGGAACGGGCACCAGTTCGGCGCGGTCCCGGCCGACGCCGCCAGCACGCCCGACGCCGTCCGCGCTCCCGTCGGCCCGCAGCATCGCCAGAAGCGCCCGCATCTCACGCAGCGCGCCGCGGCTGGTCGTCTCGATGGACGCCAACGCCCGCGCCGCCTCGTCGGGGTTCGTCTTCACCACATAGTTGGCGACGCCGGCCTGAACGGCGATCAGGCTGACGGTGTGCGCGACGACGTCGTGGAGTTCGCGGGCGATCTCCAGCCGCTCCTCGCTGCTGATCCGGCGCGCCTCGGCGAGTTGTTCGCGTACCTCCTGCGCGGCTTGTTCATGCGCCTTCGCTGTATAAGAACGCTGCTGCTGCACCACGTACCCGGCCAGCCAGGCGGCCGTGACGTAGACCCCGCACTCCGCGGCGAATCGGCTGGTGTCGCCGCTGGCGCCGGAACCGGATCCGGCGGCGTAGACGGCGAGTCCGATTCCCAGCACGGCCAACGTCCCGCAGAGCAGCCCGAGCGCTTCGCGTCGCGGGAACCGCAGTGGGATCAGCGATACCGCGTAGCAAGCGCCGAGCGGAAGGAACGCCGGCGCGTTGACCGCTGTTCCGGCGATGGCCGCCGCCGTGCTGAGGACGACCACCGCGAGCACAGCGCGCGGCCAGAACTGACGCACGACCACCGGGAGCGCCGCCAGCGCCAGGACGACGACGGCCAGCCAGTCCGGGTAGCGGAGGTAGGGCACCTTGCCCGCGGTCGTCGCCAGCACGGCGACCACACCGTCGACGGCGACCCGCTGCCACGGCCGCAGCCGCACGCGGGCAAGGCGGGTGACCAGCGGTGGGCTGTGTGCGTCCATGCCATGACGGTACCCGCGTGACCTGTGGACCGCGTCGTACCCAGAGCCGATGCGCGCGGTGGTACTTCAGGCCAGATCCGGTCCCCGAGTCCGATCCCCCGGTCCGACGATTCGCGACGCCGCGAGCGGCACTTTGGTGCGCAGCCAATAAGGAGGAGAAGACCCATGACCACAGCGATCGAAACCACCGCGATCGAAACCCGGCACCTGGGCAAGCGCTATCGCGGCCGCTGGGCGCTGACCGACTGCACGCTGAGCATCCCGGCCGGTCGCGTCGTCGGCCTGGTCGGCCCGAACGGTGCGGGCAAGACCACGCTCCTGAACCTGGCCACCGGCCATCTGGCACCCGACTCCGGATCGATCGCCATCCTCGGCGGCCGGCCCGGCAGCGGTTCGGGACAGCTCGCGAGGGTCGGTTTCGTCGCCCAGGACACGCCGACGTACCTCGGCCTGTCCATCGCCGACCACCTCCGGCTCGGCGCGCGGCTGAATCCCCACTGGGACCGGCCCTATGCGGAGCGACGGATCGCGCGGCTGGGACTGGATCCCCGACGCAAGGCGGGCAGACTCTCCGGCGGTCAGCGGGCGCAGTTGGCGCTGACCATAGCCATCGCCAAGCGCCCCGAGCTGCTGATCCTCGACGAACCGGTGGCCGCCCTCGATCCGCTGGCCCGGCGCGAGTTCCTGGACGAGTTGGCGGACGCGGTCGCCGAGCGGGCCACGACCGTCATGCTCTCCTCGCACCTGGTCTCAGACCTTGAGGGGTTCTGCGACTACCTGATCGTGATCACCGCGTCCCGGATCCGGGCGGCCGGTCCGGTCAACGAGCTGCTGGCCGCCCACAACGCCGCGGCCGGTCCGGACAGCGCGCCGGCCGACCTCGAAGACCTCGTCCTGGCCCACATGGGCCGCGCCGCGCAGTGGGAATCCGCGCAGCGGGAAGCCGCATACCCGGAAGTGGAGACACAGCGATGATCTGGCTGACCTATCGGCAGTTCCGCATGTCGGCGATCGTAGCCGCCGGTGTGGTGATCGCGTTCGGCATCGCGGTGGTGAGTACCTCCGCGGGTCTGTCAGGGCTCTACGCCCGGAGCGGGCTGGCTTCGTGCCACGCCTCGTGCACAACGTCGACCACCGACTTCCTGACCGCGATGAAGGCGGACGGCACGTACCCGGCGTTGTACTTCGTCGGGCTGGGGCTCCTGCTGCTGGCTCCGGCGGTGATCGGCGCGTTCTGGGGCGCTCCGATGATCACGCGCGAGGTGGAGGGGCGCACGCTGCGCTTCGTCTGGCACCAGAGCGTCACGCCGACCCGCTGGGCCCGGGTGAAGATCTCGCTGCTGGGGCTGGCCAGCATGGCGTTCGCCGGACTCATCAGTCTCCTGATCAGCTGGTGGGCCGCGCCGATCGACGCCGCCGGCGGCTTCCCGGTCGGCGGCGGGTCGCAGCTCAGCCGGTTCCAGAAGGTGGTGTTCGACGCGCGGGGCGTGGCCCCGCTGGGATACGCGGCACTCGGCTTCGTCGTCGGCGTAGTGCTCGGGGTGCTGATCCGGCGCACCGTTCCGGCGATGGCGGCGACGCTCGTGGTGGTCGCGGCGATCCAGCTCGCGGTGCCGACCTGGATCCGGCCGGATCTCGTCACGCCGGTCGCGCGCACCGGCCCGGTGCTGACCGCCTCGGCCTTCCAGCCGGCGCAGTTCGGGACCGAGGGACAGGTGACGGTACCGGTCGACATCCCCGGGGCGTGGATCGTCACCGACCGGACCGTGAAGCCCGATGGGCACAGCTTCAGCATGCTCGGCGCGTCACAGTGCTCGGACTTGGCGATGGCGCAGACCGACGACTGCCTGGCACAGCAAGATCTGCGGCAGGTCGTGCGGTACCAGCCGGCGAACCGGTTCTGGGAGTTCCAAGGGATCGAGACCGCGATGCTGCTCGGCGCCTCAATGGTGCTGGCCGCGGGCGGGGTGCTGTGGCTGCGCAAGGTGCGGCTGACGTAAGGCGTCGGGGCGCTCTGCAAGAACCTGACAGGCGAGGAAGCCGCGGCCTCGACACAGTCGCCGAGGCCGCGGTGGATCCTCACAGCGGCTCGGGCGGCCGCGTGCGGTTCGGTCAGGTCACCTGGTTCCAGCCGTACTGGGCGGTCGCGCTGCCGCAGGAGGCGTAGGAGAACCCGCCGGCGCCGTCGGCGGGGGCCAGGCCGCCGATGGCGGTGATGCCGTTGGAACAGTGCGCGTACGACTGGAACCAGCTTCCGGTGGCGTAGCCGTAGCAGTGCCCGATGTAGGTGCTGCCGCCGGGAGATCCGGAGCAGAACCCGGTGGCGGGGGCGGCCGTCACGGCTTGGGCGGCGGAGCTGACGCCGAACAACCCGAGTCCGGTCGCCAGGACGACGGCGGCGACGCGATTTCTGGTCCTCATGTGCCTCTCTCTCCTGTTTTGATGGCGGGCCGCGGTGCGGCGGCCTTCGCAGAACGCTGGCATAGTCCGGTCAGGACCGGTCCTGAGGCGCGGGTCGTACGCTCGCCGATGCGGCGGGGCGCGTCGGAGGACAGAATGGGCCCATGGTGGAGATCGACTTCCTGACCGAGTCCGACCGTGCCGAGTGGGAAACCCTGGCACGGGGCAAGGACACCTACTTCGACGTCGAGCGAACCGACGCCGACTACGAGCGGACCTGGCGCCGGCTGATCGACGGCGGTCAGGTCCACGGAATCGCGGCGCGGCTGGACGGCGAGATGGTCGGCGTCGCGCACTACTTGTTCCACGCCAGCGTCTGGTACTCCGGAAAGTGCTATCTGGCTGACCTGTACGTGGACGAGAAGGCCCGGCGGCGGGGCGTGGCGACGGCGGTACTCGAGTGGGTCGCGCAGGAGGCCAGGGACCACGGGTTCCCCGGCCTCTACTGGAACACCTTGGAAGACGCCCCGGCGCGCGCGCTCTACGACAAGGTCGGCAGGTTCCACGACGGGCTCATCTACTACTCCTACCGGCGGAGCGTGAGCCCGGGCGGCACCGCCGCGAGTGGCACTGTGGCTGGCGGCACCGTGGCTGGTAGCACCGTGGCTGGTAGCACCGTGGCTGGCGGAACCGTCGCGGGCGGCGCTAGTGCCGTGTCGGGCAACGCTTGCCTGGGAGTTCGCGCTTTGCCCGGGAGTCCGTGACGTGGTTCGCGACGTTGTTCGCGACGTGCCGGTCGCCGGGCGGGATCCGTCGGCGGGTGGAGTTTGCTGGGGCTGGAGTTTGTGGGCCGGGTTGCGGTTGGGCTGTGGGTTGAAAGGCGATTTTTACGGCCTTCGGTCGTAGTTGTGCCGGTTCGGGGTTCGGGGCGGCGAGTCTGTGTGTCGGCTGCTGGTTCGCGCGTTCACAACCCCGCCCCACCTCAGGCCTCTTCAACTCCAGCAAGTCAGAGCAAGGGCAAGATCAACGGCACAGGCCAGATCAAGAGCAAGATCAACGGCACAAGCAAGATCAACAGCAAGATCAAGGTCAAACCCATGGTGAAGGGCCGGGCCTCCGGCGGGCCTCGGCAACCTCAGGGAAACTAGCGCGGTTCCCTAGGGTGGCCGGGTCAGTCTCAGCGGCTGCGGTTCCTGAGGTGGTGCGGTCCGTTCCCCTCGGTCGCGTCGTCAGCCCGGGGGGTACAGCACCGGTGTCCGGGGGTAAAGTCCGCGCGCGGCGGTTGGGTGCTCAAGCTGCGGTTTTGTGCAGCGCGAACTTGACCCCCGGCCACCGGCACTGTAGGCGAAGCCCTGCCGACGCGACAGTGAATGATGGTGGTGGTGGTTCTGCCGGGTGGGGTTGTCTCTCGACGCGACCGACGCCTTGCACAGGCTGTCTTTCTTCGGATCTGGCACCCTGCCCGGTAGGGCTGTCTGCGGCGGTGTGCGACCGGGCCGGGCTGGAGTGACCTAATCAGGAGCTTGGCCTAGAAGTCCCGTCACTGTCTTGTCCCCGGCCCTGCCCGGTCGCGTGCCCGCCGTCTTGCCGATGCGAACCGGAAAGAGGGGAAGGCACAACCATCATGACCGATCAGACACCCCAAGTCATCGGCGGCGTGGACACCCACGGCGCCACCCACCACGCCGCGCTCATCGACCCGATCGGCCGGCACCTGGGCGACCAGGAGTTCCCGGCCACCGCCGCCGGATACGCGGCGCTGCCTGGCTGTCCGGCCATGGCACCGTGATCGCGGTCGGGGTGGAGGGCACCGGCTCCTACGGCGCCGCCCTGGCCCGGCACCTGACCGCCGCCGGGATCGTCGTGGTCGAGGTCGACCGCCCCGACCGCAAGACCCGCCGCACAG
>NZ_JAAFYZ010000069.1 GCF_018274385.1 Catenulispora pinistramenti
CCCCAGCGTCCCGAACGTCCGCCCCCAATCCCCGCCAAGCCGCGAAGCGACAAAAGCGTCCGCGCTCTCCGGCGGCGCATACCGCAGCATCAGCGAGCCCTGGAGCAGCAATGCCATCCGCTCCACGAACCGGCGTGCCCCGGTTTCGTCGACCGAGGCCACCTCGTCCTTCAGCTCCTTGAACGCGGAGTCGAAGCGGGCGTCCGCGCCGCGCGCCGCGCCGACCTCTGTGCAGAAGGCGTCCCATACGCCGGATTCCTTGGCGAGGGCGCGTAGGACGTCCAGCGCGTTGACGTTGCCCGAGCCCTCCCAGATGGAGTTCAGGGGCGCCTCTCGGTAGAGCCGCGGCATGCCGGACTCCTCGACGTAGCCGTTCCCGCCGAGGCATTCCAGTGCCTCCGCGGTGAATGGGGCGCAGCGCTTGGTGACCCAGTACTTCGCTACCGCCAGGCCGATGCGGCGGAACAGGCGGGCGGATTCGTCGGAGCCCGCGTCGGTGGCTGCGGCGAGGTGGAGTGAGGTGAGGGTCGCTGCCTCGGATTCGAGGGCCAGGTCGGCCAGGACGTTGCGCATCAGTGGCTGGTCGGCGAGGAGCTTGCCGAAGGCCATGCGGTGCCGGGTGTGGTGGACCGCCTCGGCGAGGGCCGCGCGCATCAGGGCGGCGGAGCCGGTGACGCAGTCCAGGCGGGTCATGGCGACCATCTCGATGATGGTGGCCACGCCGCGGCCCTCGTCGCCCAGGCGCCAGGCGCGGGTGTTGTGGAACTCGACTTCGGAGGAGGCGTTGGCGCGGTTGCCCAGTTTGTCCTTGAGGCGTTGGAGGCGGAAGGAGTTGCGGGTTCCGTCGGGCAGGACGCGCGGGATCACGAAGCAGGTCAGGCCGCCGGGGGCTTGGGCCAGGACCAGGAAGACGTCGCACATGGGCGCTGAGGTGAACCACTTGTGGCCGATCAGCGTGTACTCGCGGCCGTCGCCGGGGACGGGGGTGGCGCGGGTGGTGTTCGCGCGGACGTCGGAGCCGCCCTGTTTCTCCGTCATGCCCATCCCGGCCAGGCAGCCGGCTTTGGTGGCGAGGTCGCGCAGGCCGAAGTCATAGGTCTTCGATGCCAGGCGGGGGGTCCATTCCGCGGCCAGCATCGGGTCGGCGGCCAGGGCCGGGACCGCGGCGTAGGTCATGGAGACCGGGCACAGGTGGCCGCCCTCGACCTGGCCCCAGACCAGCATCTTGGCGGCGCGGGCGGTGTGTCGCAGGGTGCCGGCGTCCTCCAGCCACGGGGCGGCGGCGATGCCGTGGCCCACCGCGACCGTCATCAGTTCGTGCCAGGCCGGGTGGAACTCGACCTCGTCGATGCGGCGGCCGTAGCGGTCGTGGGTGCGCAGTATGGGGTGGTTCGCCTCGGCCAGCCGCCCCCACTCGCGTGCCTCGAAGGACCCGGCCAGCGCGCCCAGGCCGGTGAGCTCCCCGTCGGTGGCCGAACCGGCCCCGAACAACCGCGTCACGGCCGCGACCAGCGCGGGGTCCGCGGTGTAGGCGTTGTAACCGGCCAGCGGCGGGACCTGGTTGCCGGGCTCGTCGGCGGGGCCGACGAGGGTTCCTTCGGGCATGTGCCGGTCATCTCCATTTCGGCATGATGCTGGTACTACGGCCTGCTGCCGTTACCGTAGTACCCGATCCTTGTATTCGCTACCGGTAAGTAACAACCACCGAGAAACCCCGTCAGCCGCCCGTGAATCCGACCGTAGGACCCGAGGACCCGCGCATGCGCCCAGTGCTCGACCTGCCCGCAGGCTCCGGCTCCCCCGCCGGTTCCGACGCCCCGCCGCCGGAGCAGCCGGCCGGGACGGGTCACGCAGAGCACGCGGATCACCACGAGCAGCAGGGGCCGCGCGAGCGCTTCGGCGCGCAGGCGCGCAACTGGTGGGCGGTCACCAAGATCACCTTCTCGATCTGCATGCGCTACCGGATCACCGGGCTGGCGGCCGAGGCGGCGTTCTTCGCCCTGCTCTCGCTGCCGCCGCTGGTGATCGGGCTGGCCGGGACGCTGGGCTATCTGAACGGCTGGATCGGCACCGCGCGGATCAACGAGATAAAGCACCACATCGACGGCGCCGCCGGCACGATGCTGTCCGGACCGGGCGTGCAGAAGCTCGACGGGCTGCTGACCAGCCTGCTCACCAACGGGCACCCGGAACTGATCTCGATCGGGTTCCTGCTGGCCCTGTGGGCGGGCTCACGCGCCATGAACGTCTACGTCGACACCATCACGATCGCCTACGGCCTGTCCGGCCGCCGCGGGATAGTGCGCACCCGGCTGCTGGCTTTCGGCATGTACCTGCTGGGCCTGCTCCTGGGCTCGGTGGCGCTCCCGCTGCTGGTGATCGGGCCGGACCTGCTGGTCAGCGCGTTCCCGCCGGTCACCGACCTGATCCACGCGCTGTACTGGCCGCTGATGCTCACGGTGCTGGTGGCGTTCCTCAACACCCTGTACCACCTCGCCGTTCCGGTCCGCACCCCGTGGTCGCAGGACCTGCCGGGCACGGTCCTGGCGCTGCTGGTCTGGCTCGGCGGGTCGGTGCTGCTGCGGGACTACGTCTCCAACACCTTCTCCGACACCGACCCCACCAACTCGCTCTACGGCGGACTCGCCGCGGCCGTTGCGATCCTGGTCTGGCTCTACGTCACGGCGCTGGCGGTGCTGCTGGGGGCGGCGCTGAACGCGGCCGTGGAACAAGTGTGGCCCTCGCGGCGGTTGTGGCTGGCGAGGCTGGCACTGCGCCAACGCGTCGCCGCTCAGCGGGACGCGGACACCCCCGTTCCGGAAGGGTTCGTCACGGACGACTGAGCTGGCCGAAAACTCCGGCGACAACGTGTCGGGGGCGTACGTACCATGAAGCGATCTTCCGGGATTTCGGTAGATACCGGGACAGGCGATGGACCTGACACCCGGTCGACATGAACCGGACAGAACAGTGAAAGCTGGGACAGCATACGTGTCAACCGCAGGTCCGATGGGCTCACAGCGGCTCCGGGCGCTGGGCTGGACGGAGGGCCACGAGAAGGCCTTCGCGATCCTGCAGGAAGCCGCCGGCGCCGACCTCATACCGGCGTTGGTCACGGAGGCCGGTGAGGGCGGCTGTACGACCGAATCCGGCACCGGCACCCTCCGGGCCACCTACGGCGCCAATCTGCTGCTGTCGATGGCGGCAGACCCCCTCCGACGACCCCTCAACGACGACTGGATCGCCGTCCGCCGCTGGCCGGACGGACGAGCCACCGCGGAGGCCATCCTGAGCCGCCGCGTGACCCTCATGCGCCAAGAACCCTCCCGATAGCGCCGCCGACCCCTCCCGCGGCCCGGACTCCTGGCGGACTTCGAGGATTTTTCCCCGCGCCATAGCGGACAATCCTGCCTTTACCCCACCGGACTTCCACCGGACTTCAACAGTCCGCGACGTCACCGGAGCCTAAGGTAATCGCTTGCACTGGGTATGCGCTCCGTGACGCAAAGGTCACGGGGCCCGGTGAAAGGCTTTGGGGGCGCGAGAGATGGTGCGGCAGACAGCGGCGGAGAACGCCGCCGACTCCGACGGAACAGATTTAGCCGAGGCGATCGAGGCGGCCCCGGCGACTGAGGCGATCGAGGCGAGCCGGGCAACCCGGGCAAGCGATGGAACCGACCTGGACCCGGCCCGCGTCCCGGCACTGATCCGGGACAGTTTCGCGCTGGTCTCCGACGGTTTCGACCGGGTCGTCTCGCACTTCTACGCGCTGGTCTTCACCGAGTACCCGGCGCTGCGGGACATGTTCCCGCCGATGATGGACGCCCAGCGCGACCGCCTGTTCCAGGCCCTGGTACGCATAGTCGGCCAGGCCGAGCACCCTGACGGCCTGGCCGACTATCTCCGGGACCTCGGTCGCGAGCACCGCAAGTTCGGGGTGCGCCCGGAGCACTACGACATGGTCTGGCGGTGCCTGATATCAGCCCTGAAACACCACGCGGGCAGCACCTGGACCGCCGAGATGGACGCCGCCTGGCTGGCGGCGTACCAGCTCATCGCCGGGACGATGATGGAGGCGGCCGAGGAGCACGCCCGGCACGCGCCGGCGTGGTGGAACGCGCGGGTGGTCGGGCACGAACAGCGGACCCCGGACATCGCCGTCCTGACGCTGCAACCAGACGCCCCCTACAAGTTCCGGCCGGGACAGTACCTGTCCTTGGAAACGCAGCGCTGGCCCCGGGTGTGGCGGCACTACTCGATCGCCAACGCGCCGCGCCCCGACAACACCCTGACTCTGCATGTGCGCACCGTTCCCGCGGGGTGGGTGTCCACCGCGCTGGTGAACCACACGAAGGTCGGGGACACCGTCCGGCTGGGGCCGGCCTCGGGGACGATGGTGTGCAACACGACGTCGATGCGGGACGTGCTGTGCATCGCCGGCGGGACCGGACTGGCGCCGCTCAAGGCGATGGTCGAGGACATGGCCAAGTGGAACACCACACGCCAGGTGCGGTTGTTCTATGGCGCTCGGCATGACGACGAGCTCTACGACCTGGCAGACCTCGAACGGCTGGCGTACCGGCGGCGGTGGCTGTCGGTGGTCCCGACCGTGTCGCACGATCCGCGGTACCCCGGGGAGCGCGGGATGCTGCCCGATGTCGTGACCCGCTATGGGGAATTCTTCGACCACTGGGCCGGACACGACGTGTACGTGTCGGGGTCGGTGCCGATGGTGCGGGCGACGATCGCGCGGTTGCAGGAGTTGAACATTCCGCTGGCGAGCATCCGGTTCGACGCCTACGGCGGGATGGACGGACTGTGGCAGCCCGGCGCGGGGCAGGGCGCGCCGGTGCCGCCATCGGCTCCCGCGGCACCCGGGACGGCCACGAATGAGCGCTCTGACCCGCCCGTACCCGGCTCGCCCAACTCACTCGGCGCACCCCCCGGCGCACCCGACACACCCGGTTCCTGGGCCGCCGCTTCCCATGGAGCGTGGCGGAGGGACAGCGGATGGCGGGCGGAGGTGGCCGGTCAGGTGCGGGCTCCGCAGACGATCGACGAGTGGCTGCTTTCGCAGGCCTCTTAGGGCGTCGGCGGGCTGGGCGGCGTCGGCGGGCTGGGGCGTCGGCCGGTTAGGGAACCGGCCGGCCGGCCGGCCGATGCTACGCGTCGAAATCCAGCTCCACGGTCGAGGTGAGAGGGCGGGACTGGCACGCCAGCACGAAGCCCTCAGCCTTCTCCTCCGGCTCCAGCGCGTAGTCGTGGGCCATCGCGACCTCGCCGGTGACGATCTTCGCGCGGCAGGTGCCGCAGACGCCGCCGGTGCAGGAGTAGGGGGTGTCGGGGCGGGCCTTGAGAACGGCGGCCAGGACCGAGTCGTCGTCCTTCGACATGGCCAGCTGGGTGCGGCGGCCGCCGAGGGTGACCGTGACGTCGACGTCGCCGTCGGCCAGGACCTTGGCGGTCTCGGCGTAGGCGGCCGGCGGCGGCGCGTCCTCGGCGTGGAAGAGTTCGAAGTGCACCTGCCCGCGGCCCACGCCGCGCCCGGCCAGCACCTCCTTGGCGGTGTCGACCATCGCCATCGGGCCGCAGAGGTAGTAGCGCGCCTCAGGCCCTGGCGCGGCCGCGTCCAACAGCTCCGGCAGCCGCTCGGCGTCGATCCGCCCGGTCAGCAACGCGGCCTCCCGCGGCTCCCGGGAGAGCACGTGCAACACCATCAGCCGTTCGGGGTAACGGTCCTTGAGGTCGGCCAGCTCCTCCAGGAACATGACCGAGGAGGCGGTCCGATTGCCGTAGATCAGAGTGAAGCGATCCCCGCGGGCCAGCGCGACCTCGGCCATCGCCAAGACCGGCGTCACGCCGCTCCCGGCGACGATGCCCACGTGCTCGGGCCCCGTCTGCAAGACGAAACGCCCGGCCGGCGGCAGCACCTCCACCAGGTCCCCGACGCCCAGCTTGGCGGCCGCGATCTCCCCGAACCCACCGGGCCCGAGCTCCTTGACCGCGATGCTCAGCGTCGCCGCGTCCGCACCCACGCCATCGCCGAACGGCGCCGCGCACAACGAGTAGGCCCGCCGGGCCTCGGTCCCGCCGAGCTCCACCCGCACGGTGACGTGCTGCCCCGGCGCGTACCGGAACACATCCCGCTCACCCGCCGGCACGCCGAACACGACGCGCACGGCGTCATCGGTGAGCCGGTCCAACCCGACGACAGGAAGCAAGGTCACAGCACTCTCACAAGGACTCGGTCACAGACAGGGGACGAAGGACGACTACAGGGACTTCATCGCCCCGAACGGCTCCCCGCAGGCCCGGCAGGCCCGCAGGGACTGGCACGGCGTGCTGCCGAACGCGCTGATCTCGCGCGTGTCGGTGCTGCCGCAGTGGGGGCACGCTTGCGCTGCGCGCGGGGCAGGGAAAGAAGCGCCATCGCCAGGCAGCGGACCGGCTTCGAGCCCGCCCCGCCGCCCGATCGTCACGGCGACCGGTCCACCGGCGTGGCGCGCACCGCCCCGCGGCGGCGCGATGCCGTGCTCGGCGAGCTTGCGGCGGCCGTCCTCGCTGATCCAGTCGGTGCTCCAGGGCGGGGACATCGCCGTGCGGGTACGGACCTCGACGGCCGGCGCGCCGGAGTCGCTGAGGTAGGCGGCCACCGCGGTGCGCACGTCGGCGGCGATCACCTCGGTCGCCGGGCAGCCCACGAAGGTCGGGGTGATGCGCACCTCGACCGCGCCGTCCTCGGTCAGCGACACGCCGCGCACAATGCCCAGGTCGCCGAGCGTCACCACCGGCAGCTCCGGGTCCGGCACCGCCGCCGCGGCGGCTTCGAGCCCCGCGAGGTCGAGCGCTGCGAGGTCGAGCGCCGCGAGGTCCAGGGCCGCGCCGGCCACCGCGGTACCAGCCGCTGCGCCGTGCGTCGCGCGCCCGCGCTCCCCAGCCGTCACCATCGCCATCGTCATCGCCTCCGCTCCACCGAGATCGCCGCCAAATCCTGCTGACCTACCAGCTCGCCTGACCTACCAGCTCGCCTGACCTACCAGCTCGCGCCGGGGTACTGCCGATGCAGCGCCTGCATCTCCCCCAGCAGCAGTCCGAATCCCTCGCCGTGCTTCCCCGCACGCCCGCCGCGCGGCTGCCAGCCGTCGGCCGGCACGGTCAGCGTCGCGGCCTCGATCACACCCGCCACCGACGCCTCCCACGCGGGACGCAGCGTGCGCGGGTCGACCGCGATGCCCTGCTGCACCAGCTCCGTGGCCACCGGGTCGAGGAAGAACAGCTCGGCGGTGTAGGGCCACAGTTGCTCCAGGCCCGCCTGCATCCGGCGGTGGCTCTCCGCGGTGCCGTCGCCGAGCCGCAGCGTCCACTGCACCGCGTGGTCGCGGTGGTACGCGACTTCCTTCACGGCCTTCGCCGCGAGCGCCGCCAGCTCCGGGTCCGTGGAATCACACAGAGCTGCGTACAGCTCGCTCTGGTACGTCGCGAAGTACAGCTGCCGCGCGATCGTCACAGCGAAGTCGCCGTTGGGCTGCTCGACCAGGAGCGCGTTGCGGAACTCCCGCTCCGTGCGCAGGAACGCGAGGTCGTCTTCAGAACGTCCGGCACCCTCTAGAGAACCGGCGTACGTCAACAGAGTCCGCGCCTGCCCCAGCAGATCCAGCGCGAGGTTCGCCAGCGCGACGTCCTCTTCCAGCTCCGGAGAATGCGCGCACCACTCCGACAGCCGGTGCGACAGGATGAGCGCGTCATCGCCCAGCTGGAGCGCGTATTGCGCGACCGACGCGGGAGAGGCGGAGCCTGTAGAGGCCTCAGTAGTAGCGGTCACAGGTTCTTCACCCCGTCTGGAACCCTGTAGAACGTCGGATGCCGATAGACCTTGTCCCCGGCCGGGTCGAAGAAGGGCTCCTTCTCATCCGGCGAAGAGGCACAGACGGACGCCGCCGGGACGACCCAGATGGAGACTCCCTCGCCGCGCCGCGTATAGAGATCCCGCGCATTGCGCAGCGCCATCTCCGCGTCCGAGGCGTGCACGCTCCCGACATGCTGATGCGACAGCCCACGCCGCCCGCGGATGAAGACCTCCCACAGAGGCAGACCCGTGCTCATGCTGCCGCAACTCCCTTGTCACTGTGCTTGGCCGCATAAGCCAAAGCTGCTTCCCGCACCCACTCGCCGTCCTCGTGCGCCTGCACCCGCGAAGCGACCCGCTGCCGGTTGCAGGGACCGTTGCCGGCCAGCACCTCCTGGAACTCGGTCCAGTCGATCACGCCGAAGTCGTGGTGCCCGCGCTCCTCGTTCCACCGCAGATCGGGGTCCGGGATGCGCAGCCCCAGCGCCTCGGCCTGCGGGACGCTGATGTCCACGAAGCGCTGCCGCAGTTCGTCGTTGGAGTGCCGCTTGATGCGCCAGGCCATCGACTGCGCGGAGTGCGCCGACTCCGCGTCCGGCGGGCCGAACATCATCAGCGACGGCCACCACCAGCGGTCCAGCGCGTCCTGGGCCATGGCGTGCTGCTCGGGCGTGCCGTGGGCCAGGTCGTGCAGCAGCTCGAAGCCCTGGCGCTGGTGGAAGGACTCCTCCTTGCAGATGCGCACCATGGCCCGCGCGTAGGGGCCGTAGGAGCAGCGCTGGAGCGGGATCTGGTTGATGATCGCCGCGCCGTCCACCAGCCAGCCGATGGCGCCGATGTCGGCCCAGGTCAGCGTGGGGTAGTTGAAGATCGAGGAGTACTTCTGGCGGCCGGTGTGCAGGGCGTCGAGCAGGTCGGCGCGGTCCACGCCCAGCGTCTCGGCGGCCGCGTAGAGGTAGAGCCCGTGCCCGGCCTCGTCCTGCACCTTCGCCAGCAGGATCGCCTTGCGCCGCAGCGAGGGGGCGCGGGTGATCCAGTTGCCCTCGGGCTGCATCCCGATGATCTCGGAGTGCGCGTGCTGCGCGATCTGCCGCACCAGCGTCTTGCGGTACGCCTCCGGCATCCAGTCGCGCGGCTCGATCCGCTCGTCGGCGCCGATCAGATCGTCGAAGCGCCCCTGCAGCTCCGACTGCGCCGACAGCTCCGGTTCCGCCACGGCTGCCGCCGCGTCCTGCGTCCTGGCCTGGGCCGTCACGGCTTCCACCTCTCAACCGACCGAACGTTCGGTTCTATCGTCCCGCCAGGGTGGCGGCAGTGTCAACAGCAAGGGTGCCGGTGACTTCGGCCGATGGCCGATGATGGGTCGCCTGATGGGTCGTTGTCCGACGGGTCGCCGTCGCAGGCCCGCCAGGCGAACAGGGGGAGATGGGGATGGAGCGTCACATCACAGCGGTGCCGCCCGGGCTGACACACGGTGCGCAGATGTTCCTCCAGACCCACGGCGTCCGCCTGGAGCCCCTGGCCCTTGAGGAGTACCGCGATCGGTGGCTCGCGGCGGGGATTCCGGGCGAGCAGATCGACCGGGCCGTGGCGTTCGAGCAGACGTGGGGCGGGTTCGTGCTGCCGCCTTCGGCCCGCAACGACGGCGGCCCGAAGTATCTGGACGCCGATGCCCCCGGACACGTGCCCGGGGTGGGATGGCTCTTCGAGGTCGGCGCGCAGCGTACGGCCGTGCCGTACTCGTTCCAGATCGGTCCGGACGGCGCGTTCGGGATCCTCGGCTCGGAGGGCTGGGTCCGGCTCCACGAGAGCATCGAGGGCTGGCTTGAGGCCCTGTCCCTGGCTCACCACGCCTCGACGCATGCAACCGGCATCAGGGTCCTGCAAGGTGCCGAGGCCGCCGCCATCGATCTCGGCGGGTTCGAGGAGGTCCCCGCGGTCCGGGGCGTCGCCGATCGGTGGTGGCGCGGCCCCGACTCGCTGGTCGCCGTCTACTCGGGCGAGGCGGAGGCGTTCGGGCATCCGGGGGCGGATGCGGCCCTCGTCTACTCAGGGCTGGACGAGTGGGGCCTGGGAACGGAGCTCTGGGCGGCCTCCACCGGCTGGCACGTCGAGGGGTCGGCGAAGCCGCTGGTGGGCTGGGACATCAACGGTGTCCTGATCGAACGCCGGACGCGGGGCGTCTACGAATCCTGGTTCGAGCATCCGGACGGCCGCCGCCTGGGCTTCGTCACCAACGGCGAGCGCGTCCTGCTCATGCTGATGGACGACGAGGACGACCCGGGAGAGCACGCCGTCGACGAAGCCGCCGAAGGCTGGTCGGACGGCTTCCGCCTGCTCAACGGCCAGGTCGACCGCTACCCGACCCGCGACACCGTCGCGTTCGGCGTCGGTGTCGCGAGCCTGCGGCGCATTATCGACACGGGGACGTGGCCCGGGCACGTCCGCCGGGAAAGCGACCGGGCCGTCAGCCCGACCGCAAGCCCGACCGTCAGCCCGACCCTCAGCCGGCCGCCAGCACCCGCTCCAGCCACGACCGACGCGCCGCCCGAGCCGCCCGGCTGAGCGCGGCGTCCGGGACCACCAGGTCGAAGGCGTGGTAGCCGCCGGGCCAGACGTGCAGCTCCGCCGAGCCGCCGGCCCGCCAGATCTTGTCGGCGTAGGCGACGGCCTCGTCGCGCAGCGTCTCGGCGGAGCCGACGTCGATGAACGCCGGCGGCAGGCCGGACAGGTCCGTGGCCCGGGCCGGCGCGGCATACGGCGACACGTCCGGGCCGCCGCGAGCCGAACCCAGCATGGCCTGCCATCCGAACCCGTTCCAGCTCCGGTCCCAGACATCGGCGCCGTCCATCTGCAGTGCCGAATCGCTGTCGTTGCCGTCGTCGAGCATCGGGCACATCAGCAGCTGCCCGAGCAGCCGCGGGCCGCCCTTGTCGCGCACCATCGAGGCCAGCGCCGCCGTCAGGCCGCCGCCGGCGCTGGTGCCCGCGGCGACGATCCGCTCCGGGTCCAGTCCGAGCTCGGCGGCGTGGTCGGCGGTCCACAGCAGTCCGGAGTAGACGTCATCGATCTGCGCGGGATACGGATGCTCCGGCGCGAGCCGGTATCCCACCGAGATCACCGACGCCCCGAAGTGCTCGGCGTCATCCAGCATCGGGTCCAGGAAGAACAGGTGCCGGTGGTCGCCGCTGAAGTAGCCACCGCCGTGCGTGAAGTAGATCGCCGGGCGCGCGGCGGCCGGGGCCGAGACCGGCGTGCAGACCAGCAGGGTGACCTCGGGATCGCCGGACTCCGCCGGGATCTGGTACGAAGTCACCTCGAACCGGCCACCCCGGCGCAGCTCATCGAGCGTCGGCAGCTCGGCGGCGTCCTCGGCCCGGATCTGCGGCAGCCGCTCCATGCTCATCGGTTCCGCCGTGGTCCCCCGCAGCGCGTGGTACCCGTCCAGCAGCCCGGCGTCGAAAGGCAATGAGGGCGGTATCGCCATCGTCAATCCACCTTTGTCAATACTCGTGCGCCATCCTCGGTGATGGCGATGGTGTGCTCGGAGTGCGCACCCCGCGACCCGTCCTGGAAGCGCAGCGTCCAGCCGTCGGGGTCGGTGAAGATCTCACTCGTCGTCGCCGACCACCAGGGCTCAAGGGCCAGCGTCAGGCCGGGGCGCAGCACCAGGCCGCGACCGGCGCGGCCGGCGTTGGCCACGTGCGGGTCCTCGTGCATGGTGTGGCCCAGGCCGTGTCCGCCGAACTGGAGGTTGACCGGATAACCGTACTCGACCGCCACCGCCTCGATGGCCGCGGAGACGTCGCCGAGCTTGGCGCCGGGGACCGCGGCGGCGATGCCGGCGTCCAGGGCCCGGCGGGTGGACTCGATCAAGCGGACGTCCTCCTCGCGCGGGGTGCCGACGATCACCGTGCGGGCCGAGTCCGCGACCCAGCCGTCGATCGCCACCGCGAAGTCCAGCGTCAGCACGTCGCTGTCGCGCAGCGTGTACTTGTGCGGCAGGCCGTGCAGGACCGCGTCGTTCACCGACAGGCAGATGACGTTGCCGAACGGGCCGCGGCCGAAGGAGGGCGCGTAGTCCCAGTAGCACGACACCGCGCCGCGCTCCTTGACCAGGCGCCGCGCCCGGTGCTCCAGGTCCATCAGGTTCATCCCCGGGCGGGCCAGCTCCGCGAGCTCGGCCAGGGTCTCCCCCACGAACCGCCCGGTGACCGCCATCTTGTCGATCTCCTGCGGCGTCTTCAGCTCGATCACCGGGTCGTCTCCGTCCGCTCTGAATCCGTCTGCTCCGGCGCACCCTGCGCGCGCCAGATCTGCTCGCCCTCGTCGTCCAGTTCGCCGGTCGGCGCCAGGCCGATCCGCTCGGCGACCCGGGCCGAGGCCGCGTGGCCAGGGTGGATGTTCGCGCGGATCTCCGCCACGCCACGCTCCCGCAGCCAGGCCACCAGTGCCGAGGCGGCTTCGACCGCGTACCCGCGGCCCTGCCAGGACAATCCCACCACCCACGCGATATCGGCGCGCCGGCCCCCCTCGACGATCGTCGCCTGCACGGTCCCGACCGCGGCGCCGTCCTCGGCCCGCCGCGCGATCCAGTTCACCCACTCCTGGGAGCCGTCCGGGGAATGGCCCACGGCCAGCCGCGTGTAACGGATTCGCAAGCCGTCCGCCGTCGGGGGCTCGCCGCCGATGAAGGTGTAGAGCTCGGGGGCGGCCAACACCTCGGCCATCTCGGCGGCGTCGGCCTCCGTCAAGGGTTTCAGCACCAACCGGGTGGTCGTCGACTCTCTAAACATGCTTGCATGCTATGCGCGACACCCCGTACCGGCGGCTCAGGCAAGTCGATAGGTAGTCCAGCCCCGATACCCGCAAACGCGCGACACCCCCTTTCAGGTTGCCGCCGTTGCGCGATCGTTACCCACCTGTGACGACGTGAGTTGACACCCTTACGCCGCGAGAGGATCCTTGGTTTCCGTTAGGACACCTCGTTCGGTGAGGCGTCTTCACGGACAAAGGCCACTGATCCCATCGGTCGAGAGACCCTCCGGATCAGGACAGATCTCCTCGGATTAAGGGGTGATCCCAAGTGGCTGCGCAGCTGACGCTACGCCGTGAAGTGCCGAAGCTCTGACGAGAGAGGTGGCCGGGACAGGTCTTGGCCTTGCCGTGCGACGGCGGGCCGACGGGACCTCCCGGGTGCTCCTCCCAGAGGTGTCGAGCGCGTCCGCCGCGATCGGCGGAACCGCGCGGGACATCAGGCGCCGCGGCGCCACGGCGGTCGGGAGGTGGTAGCGATGAAATCCGGTAGTAGGTCGGGCCACAGTCGGCCCCGCATCGCGCACGACCCAGCCCACCGCCCGTCCCCCGGCGCGCGTTAACCGCATCAGAGCTCTGCCACCACCCGGCCACACCGGGACCCCGCCCGGGTCCCACCGCGGCCGGCGGGGTTCACGCGTGCCACCCGACCAGCCGCTCCTACTCGGCAGCAGGGGGTGTTCCCATGACCACGGCCACGCTGAACGGCGAAGTCCGCGACACGCAGCACGGCGCGAGTCCGTCCGCGGTGCTCGACCAGGCGCACGTCGGTGACATCAAAGGCGCTTTCGGCACCATCAAGCTCGGCGACCACGACGAGCGGGCCGGCCTGTCGGCGAAGCTGAAGACGCTGCTGGCGATCGTCGGCCCCGGGCTGATCGTGATGGTCGGCGACAACGACGCCGGCGCCTTCGCCACCTATGGCCAGGCCGGCCACGACTACGGCACCAAGCTGCTGTGGACGCTCCTGCTGCTGGTCCCGGTGCTGTATGTGAACCAGGAGATGGTGCTGCGGCTCGGCGCGGTCACCGGGGTCGGGCACGCCCGGCTGATCTTCGAGCGCTTCGGCAGGTTCTGGGGCGCGTTCTCCGTCATCGACCTGTTCATCCTCAATGCCCTGACACTGGTCACCGAGTTCATCGGGATCACGCTGGCGACCAGCTACCTGGGGCTGCCGAAGGTGCCCTCGGTGATGATGGCCGCGCTGGTCATCGTGGCGGCCGCGATGAGCGGTTCGTTCCAGCGGTTCGAGCGGATCGCGCTGACCCTGTGCGTGGGCTCGCTGCTGCTGATCCCGATCTCGATCATGGCGCACCCCAGCGCCGGCAGCATGACCCACGGCTTCGTCACCCCGGTGCTGCCCGGCGGCTCGGGCCAGATGGCCACGGTGATGCTGGTGGTGATCGGCATCGTCGGGACCACGGTCGCGCCGTGGCAGCTGTTCTTCCAGCAGAGCTACGTCATCGACAAGCGCATCACCCCGCGCTTCATGAAGTACGAGAAGGCCGACCTGGGCCTGGGCATCGTCGTGGTGGTGGTCGGCGCGGCGGCGACCATCGGCCTGGGCGCGGTGGCCGCCGCCCACCTGGCCGGACCGTTCACCGACGCCGACGACGTGGCCCGCGGCCTGACCGTCTACGGCGGCCGGGTCCTGGGCGACATGTTCGCCGTGGCGCTGCTGGACGCCTCGATCATCGGCGCGTTCGCGGTCTCGCTGTCCACCGCCTACGCGATGGGCGACTGCCTGAAGATCAACCACTCGCTGCACCGGGGTGTGAAGCAGGCCAAGGGCTTCTACGCGGTCTACGCCGGGATCATCGCCTTCGCCGCGACGATCGTGCTGGTGGCCAGCGACCACGTGCAGGGCGTGCTGACCGTGGGCGTGCAGGCGCTGGCCGGGGTGCTGCTGCCCTCGGCGTCGGTGTACCTGCTGCTGCTGTGCGTGGACAAGGACGTCCTCGGGCCCTGGGTGAACAACCGCAAGACCACGGTGTTCACCGGCTCGGTGATCGCGGTGCTGGTGGCGCTGTCGCTGGTGCTGACCGGTTCGGTGCTGGACCAGAACATCACCGCCGGGCAGATCGAGGCGATCCTCGGCGGCTGCATGGTCGTCGCGCTGGCCTTCGGCGGCTGGCTGGGGATCAGGGCTCTGCGGACGCGCCGGGCTCCGGACTTCGTGGCCGAACACCTCGACCGCTCGGGCCGCGCCGACTGGCGGACCCCGCCGCTGGACCAGCTCGGCCAGGTCAGGTTCTCGGTCGGCACCCGGGTCGGGCTGACCGTGCTGCGCGGCTACCTCGCGGTGGCGACGGTGCTGGTGGCGGTCAAGCTGGTCTCGATGATGCTCGGGCACTGAAGCACTGAAGCACTGAAGCACTGAAGCTTTGAAGCTTTGAAGCACAGAGGTACAGAGGCGCTGAGGAACTGAGGCGCTGAGGCGCTGAGAAACTGACAGGGGCTGGGCGAAGCGGACGCCCGGCCCTTGTCGTTCGCGCCGAGCGGACCCCGCGCCCGGCTGCGCTACTACCGCCGCTCCATATAAGCCTCTTCGAGGTCCAGCTGGTGCAGCACCCGGCGGTAGACGTCGTCGTTGATCTCCCGCATGTCCCGCAGGTGCTCGATCGCCGCGCGCTCGGCGTCCAGCATCGAGCGCCGCGCCTCCTCGACCGCCGCCGCGCTGGCGCTCGGGGCCCCGGACGCCACCTGCATCGCGAACCTCTTGGCCCGGTCGCCGCGCCACCTCGCCTGGTCCCGCATGCGGTCCACGGCCGGGTCCGGCAGCGTGGCCTCCAACTCCTCCAGGCGCGCCATCCCGGCAGTGGCGGCCGTTCCCATCGCGCTGCAATAGGAGAACGCGTCCTCCTTCTCCTCGTCCTTGGCCTCGACGCCGAGCCGGCGGATCAGCGGCGGCAGCGTGAGGCCCTGGACGATGAGCGTGGCCAGGACCACGAACAGGGTGAGGAACTGGACCAGTTCGCGATCCGGGAGCGGCCCGCCGTGGTTGTCGGTCAGCGGGATCGCGGCCGCGGCGGCCAGCGAGACCACGCCGCGCATGCCGGCCCAGCCCACGACGAACAGGATCTTCGGGGCCTGGGTCTGGGCCGGCGGCGGCGCGAGCGCCGAGTTGCGCCGCAGGTGGCGCATCAGGAAGCGGCCGATGTACCCGAAGGTGTACACGCCGCCGAAGCGCGCCACCACCACGATCGCGAAGGCCGCCGAGCCGTAGCCGATCAACTCCGCGGCGCTCCAGTGGTCCACGTCCCGCAGGATCGGGATCAGCTGCAGGCCGATCAGCGCGAACACCGTGGCCTCCAGGATCTCCACGATCACGTCCCACAGCGCGGTGTCCAGCATGCGGGTGGCGTAACCGGCACGGACGCGGCGGTGGCCGAGGTAGAGCCCGAGGATGACGACGCCCATGACGCCGGACACGTGCACCGCTTCGGCCGTGATGTAGACGACGAACGGCAGTATCAGCGAGATGCCGCTCTCGGCCCGCGGATCGCGCATCCGGAACCGGATCGGATCCCAGAGCACGGCCACCACCGCGCCGATCGCGATGCCGCCGGCCGCCGAGAGCACGAACCGGCCGACCGCGTCGAAGACCGTGACCGTCTCCCCCACCGCCGCGGCCAGCGCGATCCGGAACGCGGTCAGCGCGGTGGCGTCGTTGAACAGGCCCTCGCCGACCAGCACGTCGACGGTCCGGCGCGGTAATCCCAGGCGTTTGGCGATGGAGATCGCCGCGACCGTGTCCGGTGGCCCGAGCACCGCGCCCAGCACGAACGCCACCGACAGCGGCAGCCCGGGGATCAGCAGGTGCATCGCGAATCCGGTGAGCAGCGTGGTGACCAGCACCATCCCCACCGACAGGATCAGGACCGCCGACCAGTTCTCGCGCAGCGAGGGCACCGAGGTCTCCACGGCCGCCTGGTAGAGCAGCGGCGGCAGCAGGATCATCAGCACGAACTCGGGCTCGAGGTCGTAGTCCGGGATGAACGGCGCGATCGACACCAGCAGCCCGACGGCCACCAGGACGAGCGGCCCGTTGAGCTCGAACCGCCGGGCGAGCGCGGACACCACGACGGAGAAGAACGGGACGCCGAGTAAGAACAAGAGGTGTTGCGCCGTCATGACACCTGATCATCCCATGACAGATGGGTCGAACGGCGCGGTGGCCGGTCGGATCAGCCGCGCGCCGTGCGCCACACCCCGTCCGGGACCGCCTCGGCGAGCGCCACCAGCATGTTGAGACCGGTATCCACCCACTCCGGCTTGACCGTCCCCTTGCCCCAGGTCAGAAGCCTGTTTCCCTCGATCCGCCAGGCGAAGTCCGGCCAGGAGGCGATCAGCCGCAACACCTTCGGGTCCAGGACGTCGGCGGCCAGCCGGTGGTCCGCGGCGCTGACCCGGTAACGGTGGTCGAAGGCGGGATCGCCGCGGACGAACTCCAGGGCGCCGGCCAGGATGCCGGGGCCGACGCGCCGGTCCTTGTAGCCGCGCGGCACGACTTCCACCGGCGGCAACGGGACCGGGAGGTCGTCGACGCAGGCGACCCAGTAGTGGTGGACGTCGTCGCTCTCGCTGCCCCGGGTCCGGAACTCGTAGTCGATCACGAGGATGGCGCGGCCGTGGTGCGTGCCGCGCATCACCAGGCGCGCGAGGCGGCCGTGGCCCGCGGTGAACGGCTGGCCGCCGAAGGTCGTCGGCAGCCGGCGGTCCTTCTTGGCCAGCTGCCACCCCTTGACCGCCGCCATCGCGGCGAGCGCCTTCTTGCGCCGGGCATTGGCGGCGATCCCGGCGGCCAGCAAGACCACTATGAACCCGGCGAAGATCAGCAGAGGCACGGTCACCGGACCATGCCTACCATCGCGGCGCGGGCGGCGTCACCCGCGCCGCTGAGAGTTCGGCGCACCGGGCGAACGCGCTGAGGGTTCAGCGGGTGCCGTTGCAGTAGTAATAGGTCCCGTTGTAGGACTGGTTGTCCCAGAAGTACAGGTCGGCCCAGGTCTGCGGGCCGGCGACGCCGTCCACAGCCAGCTTCGGGTAGGGCGGATTGCCGCCGGGCGAGTGCACGTTCTGGGAGTTGTTACAGCCTTGGAAGTCCGTCATCGCCGTCTGCGTGTCCGGGCCCCACTGGCCGTCGATCGCCAGACTCGGGATGCCCAGCTCCGCCTTCTTCAGCAGGCACTGGAGTTCCTTGACCGCGTTGACGTTGCCGGAGCCTTCCTTGATCTGCGGCATCTGCGTGGCCGGGAGGTCCAGGTACGTGCAGTCGCTGGAGGGCCGGGCCGGGTTGCTCGGCTTCGGCACCGCCACGGTGGTCACCGGAGCGCTCGGCTTCGGTGCGCTGGGGGCCGGGGCGGCGGGGGCGGAGGTCGTCGCCTTGCCGGGGTTCGACGCCACCGGCTTGCCCGGCACCGAGGTCGTGCTGGTGGTGCCGCCCCCGCCGGTGCTCGCACCCTGGCCGGTCTGGCCGGGCTGGCCGCCGTTGGTGACGCTGGAGGTCGCGGTCGGATTCTCCGGGACGTTCGCCCCCTGTGCGCCGTTGCTCGACGGGTCGGCCGCGATGCTGTCGCCGTCCGGCTTGCCGCCGCCGATGCCGCTGCCGCCGGTCTCGGTGGCACCGGCGCCGGCCAGGGCGGTCGAGTCGTGCTTCTTCGAGGAATCGCTGCTGGCGAAGGCCACCGCACCGCCGATACCGACCACGGCCACCACCGCCAGGGCGGAGGCGATCAGGGTCTTGCGACGCCGGTTCGGGTTTGGGTTGCCGTCACCGGGCCCGCCGGGGCCGTAGCCGCCCGGCCCGAAGCCGCCAGGTCCCTGCGGACCGCCGTTCAGCGGCATGCCGTAAGGGGACGCCATCGGCGGCGGCGCGGACTGCGGCGCTGACCCGAACGGCGGCAGCGAGCCGCCGTCCGGCATGCCGGACGGTGACTGGGGCGTCCCCCAGGGCGGGTTCTGGTCGGACGAGCTCATGACCGGTCATCGTATCTTCGCCGTCGCGGGGCCGGTCCCCGGCCTCGGCAAAGTGCGGGTAAAACAACCCTTGCGGCGGGCCGAGTATGCATGAACCTCGACAAACGTGTTGTGGCCGGACGTCCCGGGGCGGGATCATCGAGGACATGACGCTGCCCCGCCAGCGCCCTCAGGGGCCTGCCATCCACCCGGCGCCGGACCCCGGAGAGCTGGGCGAACCGGCCGAGGCCGCGGCCCCCGCCGCCCCGGCGGCCAGCGATCCCGGGCAGCGGCTGCCGTTCCGGGTCACGATCGACGACTCCGACACCCCTTACGACGTGGTGGACGCGCTGCTGCTGACCCCGTTCACCACCGGCGTCCAGCCGCACGCCCGGCACGCCCGGCTGGACGCGCTGCGCGAGGACGCGACGCTGGTCCCGGCCGAGGGCGAGGTGCTGCGCTCGGTGGTGGAGGACAAGCGCGAGTCGTGCCTGACCGCCGGCCCCGGCTGGACCGCCCGCTCGGTCCGCTGGTCCAGCGGCGGCGGCGAGGTCACGGTGGTCGCCGAGACCCCGGAGCTGGCGACCAAGATCCTGGAGCAGGCCACCGACGGCGTCGCGGCCGAGGAGGAGCCCGAAGAGGAGAAGGTCTCGGTCGGCTTCTGGTACGCCGCTCCCCAGCGCGGCCCGTACCGCACCGTCCGCACCATCACGGCCGAACCGTGGGAAGCCGTCCGCAAGAACTACTCGGCCACCGCCTCGGCGGCCATGGACAAGCTGATGGCGGTCCGCCGCAGCGAAGCCGCCGGCCGCATGATCCTCCTGCACGGCGCGCCCGGCACCGGCAAGACCACGGCCCTGCGCACCCTGGCCCGCGAATGGCGTGAGTGGTGCCAGGTGGACTACGTCCTGGACCCCGACGCCCTGTTCTCCTCCCCCGGCTACCTCATGGAAGTCGCGATGGGCGTGGAGTATCACGGCCACGGCGAGGAGGAGGAGAACCGCCGCCGCTGGCGCCTGCTGCTGCTGGAGGACTGCGACGAGCTGATCCGCGGCGAGGCCAAGGCCACCAGCGGCCAGGCCCTGTCGCGCCTGCTCAACCTCACCGACGGCCTGCTCGGCCAGGGCCGCGACGTCCTGGTCGCGATCACCACCAACGAGAACCTGGCCAGCCTGCACCCGGCGGTCATAAGGCCGGGCCGCTGCCTGGCGCAGATCGAGGTCGGGCCGCTGCCGCGCGCCGAGGCCATGGCCTGGATGGAACGCGAAGGCGCCGACCCGGCCCGGCTGGCCGCCGCGCGTCAGGGCCGCGGCGGCCCCGGCGGGCCGATCGGCGGCGCGACGCTGGCGGAGCTGATCGCGGCTCGGGACGGGAACGAGCCGGTGGCCTCGGCCGGGAACGACACCGGGACAGGGTTGTATTTGTAGGGCGCGGTGCCGCGCTGTTGGATAATCGGTCCCCAGACCGGCGTTCGTCCCACCGATTGCGAGGATCCGGATCCATGTGCACCTACCAGACCTTCAAGCTCGCCGTGGCCGGCAGTGCCAAGGGCACCAGCGCGTGGATCCGGGTCACCGAGGCCAGCGTGTACTACGACCATCCGGTGCACGCCACCGATGAGCACACGCTCAACATCGACCTGCGCAACCCCGAGCGCGGCCCGTCGGCGCGGATCGCGGTGGAGTTGAGCGCGCAGGCCGCGTACGACCTGGCGCAGGCCATCCTAACGGCGCTGGAGAGCGTGCCGGAGGCGATGCTGCCGCCGGGACTACTCATTGACACAGCGCGGGTCTAACTTCGTAGACATGGCCACCGACGACGCACGGACCGATACCGGGAGTGTTTACGACTACGTCGTCGTCGGGGCCGGCTCCGCCGGGTCCGCGGTCGCGGCGCGGCTGAGCGAGGACCCGGGATGCCGGGTGGCGCTGCTGGAGGCCGGGCCGGTGGATCGCAATCCGCTGATCCACATACCGGCCGCGTTCTCCGAGCTCTTCGAGAGCAAGCTGGACTGGGCCTATCGCACCGTCAACCAGCCCAAGCTCGGGGGCCGGCGGATCTACTGGCCGCGCGGCCGGATGCTCGGCGGGTCCTCGTCGATCAACGCGATGATGTGGGTGACCGGGTTCGCGGCCGACTACGCCGAGTGGGCCCAGGCCGCCGGGCCGCAGTGGGGGCCGGACGCGATCGCGGCCGCGCTGCGCCGCGTCGAGGCCTTCACCGCCGCGCCGGACGGCACCGAGCACGGCGCGACCGGCCCGGTGCTCGTCGAGGACCTGCGCTCCCCGCACCCGCTGACCGCCCGCTTCCTGCAAGCGTGCACGTCCCTGGGCATACCCGGCACCCAGACCGCGGTGACCCAGCACGAAGGCCGCCGCTGGTCCGCCGCCGACGCCTACCTCAAGCCCGCGCGCAGCCGCCCCAACCTGGTCGTCCACACCGGCGCGCTGGCCACCCGGGTGCTGTTCCACGACCGCCGCGCGACCGGCGTGCGCTATCTGGACGGCCGCCGCGTCGGCTCCGTCGCGGCCCGGCGCGAGGTGATCCTGTGCGGCGGCACGATCAACACCCCGCAGCTGCTGATGCTCTCCGGCATCGGGCCGGGCGAGCATCTGAGGCAGCGCGGCGTGAAGATCGTGGCCGACCTTCCCGAGGTCGGCCGCAACCTGCGCGACCACCTGGCCTCCGGGGTCGTGGTGAAGACCAAGGACGCCAAGTCGCTGATCAGCGGCCGCACCCCGGCCGGCTTCGCGCGCTACCTGACCCGGCGTCAGGGCCCGCTGTCGTCGAACGTCGCCGAGGCGTACCTGTTCACCGCCAGCCGGGACGGTCTGGAGCAGCCGGACCTGGAAGTGCTGTTCGCGCCGGTGGCGTTCCTGGACGAAGGCCTCACCCGCCCGAAGGAACACGGCTACACGATCAGCGCCGTCGTCCAGAAGCCGCGCTCACACGGCACGATCACGCTCTCCACCCTGGACCCGACCTCCGCGCCGAACATCGACCCGGCCTACCTCAGCGATCCCGACGGCGCGGACT
Organism: Catenulispora pinistramenti; assembly: GCF_018274385.1. Lineage (GTDB taxonomy): Bacteria > Actinomycetota > Actinomycetes > Streptomycetales > Catenulisporaceae > Catenulispora > Catenulispora pinistramenti. Next base: position 21,656 of record NZ_JAAFYZ010000069.1, read on the forward strand.
ACGCGACGCTGGCGCGCGGCATCGCGCTGTGCGAGAAGATCGCCGCCGCCCCGGAACTGGCCCCCTACAGCGACGGCTACATGCTGCTCCCCGGCATGTCCGGCGAAGAACTGGCCGAAGCCTCGATCCGCCGCTACGCGCAGACCCTCTACCACCCGGTCGGCACCTGCCGGATGGGAAGCGACCAGGGCTCGGTGGTGGACCCGGAACTGCGGGTCCGCGGCATCGAGGGGCTGCGGGTGGCCGACGCCTCGGTGATGCCGGCGATCATCCGGGGTCACACGAACGCACCGTCCATCGTGATCGGGGAAAAGGCCGCCGAGCTGGTCAAGGACGCCGAGCGCGCGGCCCGCAAGGCCTGAGCGCGGCACTGGGGCGAAGCATCCGCGGCCGCGGATCCCGCCGCCCGACTGGCGAGCGCAGCCGACCTGCCTGAGGCTGGGTCGTGGGGCGCGGCGGCGTGTGGCCGTCGGGCGGGGCGCGGCCCGGACGTCAGGAGCACGTGCGATGGCCGGTTTCGACATCAACTCGCTGCTGAACCAGCTGATGGGCAAGCAGGAACAGCAACCGCAGCAGCAGGAGGGCCAGCCCGGCGACCAGGCCCAGATGCAGGCCCAGGACCAGAGCCAGCAGCCGGCGCACGCGATGGGAGCGGCGCCCAGCGGTGGTGGCGGCGGCCTGGGCAACCTGCTGAGCAGCGGCATGATCCAGAAGCTGGCGCCGATGATCGGCAGCCTGGTCGCCGGCGGCGGTCTGGCGAAGCTGATGGACAACCTCAAGGGCGCCGGCGCGGGTTCGCAGGCGAAGTCCTGGGTCAGCTCGGACCAGCCGAACCAGCCGGTCAGCGACGAGCAGATCACCCAGGCCCTGGGCCACGAGCAGATCTCGCAGGTGGCCAACACCCTGGGCATGACCCACGAGGAAGCCGCGCACACGATGGCGGCGGCCCTTCCGCAGGTCGTCGACGCGATGACGCCGGAAGGCCAGCTCCCGCAGGCCGCCACGGCCGGGGCTGGAACCGGCGCCGGAACCGGCGCCGGCGGCATGGAGAACCCGGCGGCATCGCAAGCCCAGAACCGCCCGCAGGCCGGTGGGACCTCCGAGGGCCGCCCGCAAGGTACTTGATCCCACCAGGTGGGAGATCGCTACCATGCAGGGATGCGCGACATCGCAGTATTCAGCGGAAGCGCCCATCCGACCCTGGCCGCGGAGATCTGCGCGCACCTGGAGACCCCACTGAGTCCGGTGCGTGTCAGCCGCTTCGCCAACGACTGCCTGGAGGTCCAGCTCCAGGCCAACTGCCGCGAGCGCGACGTGTTCCTGGTCCAGCCGCTGGTCGCGCCGGTCCAGGAGCACCTGGTCGAGCTCCTGCTCATGTGCGACGCGGCCCGCGGCGCCTCGGCGGCGAGGATCACCGCCGTGGTGCCGCACTACGCCTACGCCCGCAGCGACAAGAAGGACGCGCCGCGCATCTCGATAGGCGGCCGCCTGGTCGCCGACCTGATGGTGGCCGCCGGAGCCGACCGGGTGCTGGCGATGACGCTGCACTCGCCGCAGGTGCACGGGTTCTTCTCGGTGCCGGTCGACCACCTGCACGCGTTGCGGGAGTTGGCCGAGCACTTCCACGGCTCGGACCTGTCCAACACCACGGTCGTCTCCCCGGACCTGGGCAACGCCAAGGAGGCCGCGGCCTTCGCGCGCCTGCTCGGCGTCCCGGTCGCGGCCGGGGCCAAGCAGCGGTTCGCCGGCGACAAGGTGGCGATCAGCTCGGTGATCGGCGACGTGGCCGGCCGCGACGTGATCGTGCTCGACGACGAGATCGCCAAGGGCAGCACCATCATCGAGCTGCTGGAACGGCTGCGCGACCTGGGAGCCCGCAAAGTGCGCGTGGCCTGCACGCACGGCCTGTTCGCGGCCGGCGCCCTCAAGCGGCTCTCCGACCAGCCCGAGGTCGAGGAGATCGTGTGCACCAACACCGTGCCGATCGCGCCGACCGAGGACTCCGACAACGGCAAGCTCACGGTGCTGTCCATCGCCCCGGCGCTGGCCGAGGCGATGCGGCGGATCCACAACGGCGAATCGGTCAGCGCGCTGTTCGAGGCGTAGAAGATCCGAGCCGTAGAGAACTCGGAGGGTGCGGTCTGTCGGATCGCGTCGGGCTCGTTCGTGGAGCAGGTGAGAGCACAACGAACCGAGGAGGACACCATGACCGCCACCTACACCTTCGACGTCTTCAGCAGCCTGGACGGCTTCGGCGGCAGCACCGGGGACTGGGGCGGCTACTGGGGCAAGCAGGGCCCGGAGCTGCTCGCGCACCGGCTCGCCCTGTACAGCGAGGACCAGCGCATGGTCTTCGGGGCCCAGACGTACCGGGACTTCGTGGAGATGCTGGCCGGAGCCGGCGAGGACGACGAGGTCTACGACCCGTGGGTGACCAAGATGATCAACCTGCCGGCCACGGTGGTCTCCTCCACCCTGACCGGACCGCTGGACTGGCCGGACGGGACCGTCGCCGCCGGCGACGCCGTGGACGTGGTCGCCCGGCTCAAGAAGGAGTCCGCCGTGCCGCTGCGCTCGCACGGCAGCCTGGCGATGAACCGGGCGCTGCTGGCCGCGGGCCTGGTCGACCGGATCCAGGTGACCGTCTTCCCGGCGCTCACCGGCCGGACCGGGGCGGCGCCGGTCTTCGCCGGAGCCGCGGATTTCGACCTCGAACTCATCGACAGCCGCACGCTCGACGGTCGCACCCAGGAGCTCATCTACCGGCCGACTCTGCACCCCTGAGGCCCCCGAGCCCGCACGCGAAAGCGCCGACGGCGATCACGATGATCGCAGTGATCACGGTGATCCGTCGGCGCTTTCGGGGCGTACCGGCTCAGGACAGGTGCGTCCCGTAGAACTCGAAGATCCGGTCCCAGGCGTCCATCGCGGCCTCCGGCCGGTAGGAGGTCCGGTTCACGTTGAAGAACGCGTGCCCGGCGCCTTCATACGTCTTGAAGTCGTACGGCTTCCCCAGCTTGTCCAGGACCGCGGCCAGCTGCGCGGTCTGCTCCGGCGACGGGAACTTGTCGTCCGCGCCGAAGTTGCCCAGCAGCGGGCAGGAGAGCTCCGGCAGCCGGGACTCCAGGGACGTGGCCCGCATCCCGCTGCCTTCCGGACTGTCGAGCATCACGAACGCGCCGTAGTTGTCGACCGCCGCCTGCAAGTCCAGCCCGGCGCAGGCGACGAGCAGCGCCTGCCGTCCGCCGGAGCAGTGCCCGATGACGCCCACCTTGCCGTTGGCCGTCTCCAGCCCGCGCAGGTAGGCCGCGGCCGTGCCGACGTCGGCGATCAGCCGCTCGTCCGGCACGCCGCCCTCGGCGCGCACCGCGGCCGCGGCGTCCTCCGGCGCGATCCCCGGGCCGCCCTCGCGGCTGTAGAGGTTCGGGACGACCGCGTTGTAGCCGTGCACGGCGAAGGTGCGCGCGAACTCGCGTGTCGCCTCGTCGTAGCCGGGCAGGTGGTGGATCAGCACGACACCGCCGCGCGGACCGTCGGCACTGTCCTGGGGCACCGCCAGGTAGGCCTCGATCTGTGCGCCGTCGGCCGCGGGATAGTGGACGGTCCCGGCCTGGATGCCATTCGTCATCGCGATCTGCATGCCGAAATACTGGCACGCTCAGGTCGGGGACAGAACGTAGGCACGGACCGCGACCGTCACCGCACCGCCCGATCGGACCTCTTCTGCCCGCTCGTGCCAGGCATTGGGACCCATGCCGACGACTTGAGAAACCTGCTCCGCGGACAGGGTCGGCCTCGCGCTGTGCGGATGCTCGGACTCGATCCGGAACCGGTCGGCGAACTGCTCCCGCAACCGCTCGGGCTTGCGGTCGTCGACGGCCATCAGAGCGTACTCGGCGATCAGCTCCCTGAGATGATCCGGCTCGGGCACCACGACGATCGCCCGGCCGCGCGGATGCAGCACCCGCCGCATCTCGCGCGGATTGCGGGGCGCGAAGACGTTGAGCACGACCGAGGCACTCCGGCCGCGGACCGGCAGCCCGGCCCAGGCGTCGGCGACCACGGCGCCGATCCGCGGATGGGCCTTGGCCGCGAGGCGGGCGGCGTGCTTGGAGATGTCCAGCGCGATGCCCGGGCGGTCCACGGCGTCCAGGACCCGCGCCAGGTAGTAACCGGTGCCCGCGCCGAGGTCGAGGACGCAGGTGCCCTCGGAGTCGTCCCCGGCACCGACCTCCGACGCCAACCCGGCGACCAGATCCGCGATCCCCGCATAGTGTCCGGCTCCGAGGAACGCGGCGCGATCGGCGACCATCGCAGCGGTGTCGGCGGTGCCGCCCGCCCCGGCCCCGGCGAGCAGGGAGACGTACCCGGGCCGCGCGACGTCGAAAGCGTGCCCCTCCTCACACACCAGCCGGGACCCCGCACCGGCCTCGACGATCAAGGCGGTGGCACAATGCGGGCAGGACAGCCAGTCGACGACGTCGGAGATCACCTCCCCAGTGTGACGGATCCGGCACCGGGAAAAGGAACAAGCGGAGGCGCCCTCCTCGTTGATACACTTTAAACGCGATACAACGCGTCTTTGGGGCCGCAGCCGAGAGGGAAGAGCCATGGCCAGTAAATCGATCCGCTACGACGGTGACCGCTCCCCGTCCGCCAAGCCGTTGATCCTGCTCACCACGATCGCGGTACTGCTCCTGGTAGCGGTGCCGATCTCGATCCTGGTGGCACTGTTCATGATCGTGTTCGGGCACGTCGTCGGCGGCTTCGCGGTCATCGGCATCACCGTGCTGGCCGCGATCCTCGCCGTGGTCGCCGCCGGCGCCAGCGGGATCCGGCATCTGCAGCGCATCGTGGAGCAGAAGTCCTTCCGAGTGGTGCAGCTGGGCAAGCGGGACTACCACTACGAGGGCGACAACTGCGGTCACGACCACTCCAACGACGAGATCCGCATCATCTGAGCCCCGGCTGAGCGATCCCCGCCTCGCGGCAGACCTGGACGCGCCGTTCCCTCAGGCGCTCCAGGTCTGCCGTATCCAGGCGTGCCGCGGATCGTCGCTGAACGCCATCGAACGGTCCGGCCCGCGGTCCCGGCCGGCCAGCACGTTCAGGTAGTACAGGTCGTAGCCGGGCATGGCCATCGACGGGCCGTGGTAGCCGTACGGGATCAGCACCACGTCCCCGGCCTCGACCTCCCGGAGAACGTCGATCTCGCCGGCTGCCGAGGAGTAGACCCGTTGGTATCCCGGCCCGCCTTCGTAGTAGTAGATCTCCTCTTTGGCGCGCTCGCCGCCTTCCACGTCCTCGTCATGCTTGTGCGGCGGCCAGGACGACCAGTTCCCGCCCGGAGTGATCACCTCCACCGCCAGCAGCCGGTCGGTCTCGAAGGCCTCCGGAGCGCAGAAGTTGCGCACCGTGCGCGCGGCCGATCCGGCTCCCCGCTGCTCGACCGGGACCGCTTCGCGCGCGCCGTACCGGAACGGCAGATCCAGCTCGGCCCGCGCGGTGGGGATCGCGACGTGGCACTCGCCGTCGACCGCGGTCAGCTGGACCGTGCTGCCGCGCGGGATGTAGGCGAAGTCGCTCGGTCCGGCGAAGACGTCCTTGCGGCCGTCCAGAAGGAATTCTTCGCCGCCGCACCTGACGGTGCACGATCCCGCCAACGGCAGGACCAAAGCTTCTTCCTCGGTAGTCCCGAACTCGTACGAGCCGGCGAATTTCGAGGTCTTCAATCCCGCGTACCGCCAGCCCGCCGATTCCGGCGTGATGTCGATGTTTGCCATGTCTGCCATACCGCCTCCCGTTTGCTGCATAGCAGGACGGCGTTCGCCGGTCAACCTGTTGTCCGGACAAAGTGACCGCAGCATACTGACGCCTATGGGGATCCGACCGCGGATCGAGGTGGACCGCTCCTCCCCGATCCCGCTCTACTTCCAGGTCGCCGAACAGATCGCCGAGGCGATCCGGACCGGCGAGCTGGCGCCGGGCGACCAGCTGGACTCCGAGGTGCAGATCGCGGAGTCGCTGGGCCTGTCCCGGCCGACCGTGCGGCAGGCGATCGGCCACCTCGTGGACCGCGGCATGATCGTGCGGCGGCGCGGCGTGGGCACGCAGATCCTGCCGATGCCGGTGCGGCGCGAGATGGAGCTCACCAGCCTGCACGACGATCTGGCCCGCAGCGGCCGCGCCCCGGCCACCGACGTGCTGCTGCTGGCGCGGGTCCCGGCCGAGCCGGAAGCCGCGGCCGCTCTGGGCCTGGCCGCCGGGACCCCGGTGACCAAGGTGGTGCGGCTGCGCCGGTCCCAGGGCGAGCCGCTGGCGGTGATGCGGAACTGGCTGCCCGAGCCGGTGCCGCCGCTGACCGAGGAAGTGCTGGAGACCAGGGGCCTGTATGAAGTGCTGCGCAAAGCGGGTATCCGCATCTGCGTGGCCCGGCAGCGGATCGGCGCCTGCACCGCCGACGCCGAACAGGCGGCCCTGCTGGAGGAACGGCGCGGCGCGGCCCTGCTGACCATGGAACGCACGGCCTTCGACGACAGCGGGCGGGCGGTGGAGTTCGGCAGCCACATCTACCGCGCGTCCCGGTACAGCCTGGAAGTGACCGTCACCGAACACTGAAGCCGTACTGAACCGACACCCGCGGAGGCACCGATGGGAGCACGTTCGGCACCTGCCAGAAACCTTCGAGCCCTGATAGCGATCGGCGTCACGGCCGCGACCCTTCTCGCCGGCTGTTCCAGTTCCTCGTCCGGCTCCAAGCCGGCCGACGTGAACTCCTCGAACCAGCCGAAGAACCCGACGCTGGTGATCACCGCCAACGACATCGCCGGCGGCAAGAACAGCAACGAGGCGAACTGGATCTCCAAGACCCTGATCCCGGACTTCGTGAAGGCCGAGGCGGCCAAGGGGATCACGGCCCACGTCACCTTCCGCCCCAACGGCGTCGACGACAACTCCTACAAGTCCAAACTCGCGCTGGACCTGCAGTCCGGCACCGGGGACGACGTCTTCTCGCTGGACGGCATCTGGGTCGGCGAGTTCGCCGACGCCGGCTACCTCAAGCCGCTGAACCAGGTGGCCGGGTCCCAGGCCGACAGCTGGGACGGCTGGTCCCAGATCACGCAGGCGGTCCAGGCCCTCGGCGAGTACCAGGGCCAGCGCTACGGCGTCCCGAACGGCACCGACGCCCGCGTCATCTTCTACAACAAGAAGCTGTTCGCCCAGGCCGGACTGCCGGCCGACTGGCAGCCCGCCAGCTGGCAGGACATCTACGACGCGGCCGCCAAACTCAAGGCCCTGCCGGGCGTCACCCCGGTGCAGTGGGACGCTGGCGTCCCCATGGGGGAGGCCACCACGATGCAGGGCTTCCTGCCACTGCTGGCCGGCGCGAACGGCACGTTGTGGGCCAACGGGAAGTGGGTCAAGGCGGGCCCGGCGTTCACCGCGGCGCTCGGCTTCTACCAGAAGATCTACGGCGGCGGCTACGGCGATCCGGTACTCCAGGAGGACGCCAAGGGCCGCGACGAGTCCTTCGCCGAGTTCGCCGCGAACAAGATCGGCATCTACGCAGAGTCCGACTACATGTGGCGCTCGGTGGTGAACCCCGCCGGCGGCACCGCGCCGATGGCCGACCGCGACACCGATGTCGGCTACGCGCTGATCCCGTCGCAGACAGCCGGCTCGGGCATCAAGGGCCAGAGTTTCGTGTCCTACTCCGGCGGATCCGACTGGTCGATCAACCCCAAGACCAAGTACCCGCAGGCCGCGTGGGACTTCCTGGCCTTCCTGAACTCCAAGTCCGAGACCGTCTCCCGGATCGCCGGGGCGCCGCTGCTCACCGCGCGCACGGACGTCAACCAGCAGGTGCTGGCCAGTGACCCGATGCTGAAGTTCGCCACCGACAAGGTGCTGCCGATCACCTCGTTCCGGCCGTCGCAGGCGGCGTACAACGACGTGTCGAGCCTGGTGCAGAAGGCGACCGCGGACGTGGTCGGCGGCAAGAGCCCGGCCGATGCCGCGGCGGCCTACGAGAAGGCGTTGGAGGCGCTCGTTGGCCCGGACAGCATCGCCGCGGGGAACTGACACCGAGGATCCCGCGGGGCTCGGCAGGGCGCGCGCGGCGGCGATCTCCGCGCCCGCCCTGCTGATCATCGCCGCCTTCCTGGTCTTCCCGGCCCTGTGGACCCTGTATCTGGGCACGACCGACTACCGGCTCACCGGTTTCGCCGCGCGCCATCCGCGCGGCGTGGGCCTGCAGAACTACACGAACGTCATCCAGGACCCGGACTTCCACCACTCGCTGTGGCTGACCGTCGAGTACGTGCTGTTCTCGGCGGTGCTCGGCCAGGCGCTGCTCGGCTTCGTCATCGCCTGGATGCTGCGCGACACCCGGGGCTGGCTCAAGCGGCTGATCGAGGCGCTGGTGCTGCTGGCCTGGATCCTGCCGAGTTCCGTGGTGGCGTTCCTGTGGGTGGCGATGCTGGACCGCGGCTCCGGCACGCTGAACGCGCTGCTGAACACCCCGGGCACGGCGTGGGCGATCGAGCACCCGATGGCCGTCATCGTGGTCTTCAACATCTGGCGCGGCACGGCGTTCTCGATGCTGCTCTACAGCGCCGCGCTCACCGGCGTGCCGCCGTCGCAGCTGGCCACGGCCCGGATGTTCGGCGCGAACTCCTGGCAGCAGCTGCGCGACGTGGTGTTCCCGCACATCCGCGGGCACATCCTGACCAACCTGCTGCTGATCTCGCTGTGGACGTTCAACGACTTCACGCCGTACCAGATCACCGCCGGCGGCCCGGACGGCAAGTCGGAGATCCTGCCGGTGTACATCTACCAGACCGCGCTGTTCGACGGGCAGATGGGCCTGGGGGCCGCGATCTCGCTGCTGATGCTGCTGATCAACCTCGTGGTGGCGCTGGTGTACCTGAGACTGCTGCGGGAGCGGCGGGGCGGGCGGAAGCCGGAACGGGTGGCGCCGTGAAGGATCCCACCGTCCGCGCGGTCCTGGCGAAGATCGGCCGCTACACGTTCCTGTCGGTGCTGCTCGGTTTCTTCGCGCTGCCGATGTTGTGGCTGGCCTCGACGCCCTTCAACGCGCACCCCACGTTGGACGTCAGCATCAGCTCGTTTACTCTTCACAACTTCTCGGTCCTGCTGAAGGATCCGTATGCGCTGCCGTCGCTGTGGAACTCTCTACTGCTGGCAGGGGGTACGGCTCTGCTGACAGTGGGGTTCGCAGCGGCGGCGGCGTACGCGCTGAGCCGGGTGCGCATCCCCGGCCGCAACGGGATCCTCTACGCGCTGCTGCTGCTGTCCTCGATCGTGACCGGCACGGCCGCGATGGTGCCGCTGTTCGAGCTGGCCTTCAAACTGCACCTGATCGACTCCCGGGTCGGGGTGATCCTGGTCTTCACCGGCGGCCTGCTCCCGGCGGCCATCTTCATCCTGAAAGACTTCACGGACAACATGCCGCGCTCCTACGAGGAGTCGGCACGGGTGTTCGGCGCCTCGCCGTTCCAGATCATGCGGCACATCGTGCTGCCGATGATCCGTCCCGGGCTGGCCACGGTGACGGTCTGGGCCGTGGTCAACGTCTGGAGCAACTTCCTGATCCCGTACATCCTGATCCGGAACCCAGACAAGTACCCAGCCTCGGTGGTGCTCTACACCTTCTACACCGAAGGCGGCCAGCCCGACCTGGCGCTGATCTCGGCCTTCTCTCTGCTTTACTCGATCCCGGTGGTTCTTTTGTACCTGTTCGTCAGCCATCGCTACGGTTTCCGGTTCCACGGCGGGATCAAGCGGTAGGAGGAGCGCTCTTAATGGCAAGGGTTTCGTAGATGACACAGATAAGAACCGCCGACCTGACGAAGACGTTCGCCGACGCCGGCGGCGGCGTCACCGCGCTGGACGCGCTGACCCTGACGATCGAGGACGGGGAGTTCTTCGCGCTGCTGGGCCCGTCCGGCTGCGGGAAGACCACGCTGTTGCGGACGCTGGCCGGGCTGGAGACGCCGAGCAGCGGCGCCGTGTACATCGGCGAGGCGGACATGACCCGCACGCCGGCGGGCAAGCGGGGCGTGGCCATGGTGTTCCAGGACTATGCCCTCTTCCCGCACATGACCGTGACGGAGAACATCGCGTATCCGCTACGGGTACGAGGGGTGCCGAAAGCCCAACAACGGGAAGCCGTTCTGGCCGCGGCCGCCGATCTCGGGCTCACCGGCACCGACACCACCGTGGGACTTCTGGACCGCAGACCGGAGGCTTTGTCCGGCGGGCAGCAGCAGCGAGTGGCCCTGGCCCGCGCCACCGCGGCCAAGCCGTCCGTTTTTCTCTTTGACGAACCCCTGTCGAACCTTGATGCTCGTCTCAGGCTCGAGGCGCGGACGTTCCTCAAGCGACTGCAACGCGAACTCGCCGTCACCACGGTCTTCGTCACCCACGACCAGGCCGAGGCGCTGGCGCTCGCGGACCGCATCGCGGTCATGCAGTCCGGCCGTATCCGCCAGCTCGGCACGCCTCGTGAGGTGTACCGCAGGCCGGCGAACACGTTTGTGGCTTCTTTCATCGGCTCCACGCCGATGAACTTGCTGGAGGGGGTCGTCCGTGACGGACGCGTTCTGGTCGCAGATTCCGAGATCGCGCCACCTGACGGGACCGGGGAGCGCCTGGCCGAACGCGCCGCGGTGGTCCTTGGCGCGCGCCCGGAGTACTTCCGCGTATCGCCGGATCCGCTCGACGGGGCGTTTCGGGGCACGGTAGAGGTCGCCGAGAACCTGGGCAGCTCGCTCCTGCTCACCCTGGACGTCTCCGGGACCGCCGTGCAGGTCGTGGTGGCCGAGGAGGACGAGCCGGAACCCCGAGCCACTGTGTGGGCACTGCCCCGCGCAGACCGGACCCTGCTCTACGCGGATGGGGAGTTGGTGGGCTGATGCGGCTGGACGGCGTGTGGTGGCTGGAGGACCGGCTGCGGCAGCAGCTGCGGCCGGTCCCGTTCGAGGTGCCGGCCGGCACCTCGCTCATCCAGGTCCGGCTGGACTACGACCGGTCCGCCGGCGCCGTCCTGGACCTCGGGTGCGCCGGCCCCGAGGGCTTCCGCGGATGGTCCGGCGGGGCGCGGCAGGAGTTCGAGGTCGGGCCCGGGCGGGCGACGCCCGGGTATCTGCCCGGGGAGATCCTGCCCGGGGTGTGGCACGTGTGGCTGGGGCTGCACCGGGTTCCGCCGGAGGGCGTCCGGTACTCGCTGGAGATCACGTTCAGCGACCAGACCACCAAGGTCGCCCGCGACCTCGGATACCACCACGTACGACTCCTGGAGCGACCGCCGGCCCGCGAGCTGCCGACCGTCGACGGCGCCCGCTGGTACGCCGGAGACCTGCACGCCCACACCGAGCACAGCGACGGCACGCTGAGCATCCGCGCGCTGGCCGAGCTGGCGGCGACCGTGGGCCTGGACTTCCTCGCGGTCACCGACCACAACACGATCAGCCACTACCCCTACCTCGAGAAGCAGTCGGCCCGAAGCGGCGTGACGCTGATCCCGGGGCAGGAGGTCACGACCGATCTCGGGCACGCCAACGTGTGGGGCTCGCCGGAGTGGATCGACTTCCGGCGCCCGGCCTCGCAGTGGATGAAGCAGGCGGAGAAGGCCGGCGCGCTGTTCTCGGTGAACCATCCGCTGGCCGGGGACTGCGCGTGGCGGCACCACCTGACCACCCAGCCCTCGATCGCGGAGGTCTGGCACTGGTCCTGGTTCGACCGGACCTGGGGCTGGCCGCTGGCCTGGATCCGGCGGCATCCGGCCGCGATCATCCCGGTCGGCGGCAGCGACTTCCACGAGCCCGACGGCACCCCGGCCTCGCTCGGCGAGCCGATCACGTGGGTGCTGGCCGAGGAGTGCACCACCGCGGCCCTGCTGGCCGGCATCGCCGCCGGCCACACCGCGATCTCGGCCACCCGCACCGGACCGCTGGTCCTGCGCTGCGGGGACCAGGTGACGACGATCGACGCCGACGGCCTGATCCTGGTCCGCCCGGACGAGACCCGGGTGGTGGTGCGCGCCGACAGTTCGGGACGGCAGTCGTTCCCGGCGTCGCAATCGGGCATGTACCGGTTGGAGACCTGGCGCAACGAGGTGATGGCACTGTGCGCGTGACGGAGCCGCCGGCGCGAGAGTCGGCCTGGCCGGTGAAGGTGGCGACCGCACCGGTCAACTTCGGGATCTACTCGGCCCGGGAGCCGTTCATCAGCGCCGCGGAGTACGCGCGGATCGCTGTGGACTGCGGGTATGCGGGCACTGATCTGGGACCGCGCGGGTATCTGGAGGAGGTGCCGACCGACTCCTGTCCGGCGCTGGCCGGCGGCTGGCACGACTTGCGGTTCGGGCAGCAGGAGGGCTTCGCCGAGGACTTGTCAGCCCTCGAAGACACCGCGTGGCTGCTGCACAGCCGCAACCGCTACCCGGACATGAGCAGCTTCGCGCCGAAGCCGACCCTGGCATGCCCGCCGTCGGGACCGTTGGACGCGGCCGGGTGGGGTCTGCTGGTCCGGCAGGCCTACCGGGCCGCCTCCCGCTGCCGCGACCACGGCCTGGAACCGGTGTTCCACCACCACCTGGACACCAGCATCGAGACCCCGGACGACATCGACCGGCTGCTGGAGCTGACGGAGCTGGAGCTGTGCCTGGACACCGGGCACCTGCTGGCGGCGGGCGGGGATCCGCTGGCGACGCTGGCCCGATGGGGGCACCGGGTGCGGCACGTGCATGTGAAGGACGCGCTGGCCGACGGGACGTTCTGCCGGCTCGGCGCGGGGCGGCTGGACCTGGCGGCGTTCCTCGACGCGTTGCGGGCGCTGGCGTACGAGGGGTGGATCGTCGTGGAGCAGGACGTGCCGGACGGCGGGCAGGATCTGGGGCGGATCATCGGGGATATGCGGCACAACCGGGCGGTGCTGGCCGGGTTGGGGGTTTGATGAGTGGCGGGATAGCGAATTCCGACGCGGTCGTCCGGGTGGGCGTCGTCGGGCTGGGCCACGTGGCGCGCCATGTGCATCTGCCGCTGCTCACCGCCCTGGATCAACACTTCCGGATCACAGCTCTCTGCGATTCCGCCCCCGGCTACGCCGCCGACCTCGCACGCGGCCTCGGCATCCCCGACTCCGGCGTGTTCACCGATGCGCAGAGCACGTTGGAGCATGGCGAGTTCGACGCGGTGCTGTTGCTGACCTCCGGGTCGCACGCGTCGCTGGCCGCCGAGGCGTTGAAGCGCGGGTATGCCGTCTTCTGCGAGAAGCCGCTCGCGCACACGATCGAGGAGGCCGCGCTAGTGGCTGGAGCCGGAGTCGGGGCCGGGGCCGGGGCTGCGACCGGCGAGCGCCTGATGCTCGGCTACATGAAGCAGTACGACTCCAACGTCACCGAGGCCGTCGACTCGCTCGATCCGGCGACCGTGCGGCACATCGATGTCAACGTCCTGCATCCGCCGGAGAGCTTCCCGGCGACCGACTGGACTCCCGTCGCCGCTCCCCCGCCCACGCACCGCGGGCCGCGCGCGCACTGGGAGTACCGCGCCGTGCTCGACAGCGCGTGCCACGACGTGGCGCTGATCCGGCTGCTGGCCGGTGTCGCGGAACTCGATGTCGACTTCGCGGCGTCGTGGGGCGCACGGGGCGACGAGCCGGGCTCGCTGGAGTTCTCCGGGCCGCTCCCCCACGGCCGTTACAGCGTGCGCTGGCACTTCCTGCCCGACCATCTCGATTACGAGGAAACCGTCCGCGTGCACACCGAGACCGACACCCACTACCTGGCGTTCGGCAACCCCTACTTCTTCGGCGCCAAATCAGGCTTCGAACGCGAGCTACTGGCCTTCCACGCCCTCGTCACCGCCGGCACCGCACCGCTGAGCGGCGTCGCCGAGGGCACCGCGGACATCCGGACGGCGCTGAACGTCCTGCGCGCCCTGGGCAGGACCGCATGAACGAGCTGGTCGTCGTCCCGCACACGCACTGGGACCGCGAGTGGTACCAACCCTTCCAGCGCTTCCGCCTCCGCCTGGTCACCGTCCTGGACCGGCTCCTGGCCCAACTCGCCGCCGACCCCCGCGCCCGCTTCACCCTCGACGGCCAGACCGCGGCGATCGACGACTACCTGGAGATCCGCCCCGAACAGGAGCCACTGGTCCGCACCCTGACCAGCCGCGGCCAGCTGGCACTTGGCCCGTGGCGCGTACTCGCGGACTCATTCCTGTGCTCAGGGGAGAACCTTCTCCGCAACCTGGAGATCGGCCTAGCCCGAGCAGACGCCCTCGGCGGCGCGATGCGCATCGGCTACCTGCCCGACCAGTTCGGCCACGCGGCCCAACTCCCGCAGATCTTGAGCCTCGCGGGAATCGAGCACGCATGCGTCTACCGCGGGGTACCGGAGGCGGTGCACACAACGGAGTTCTGGTGGACCGCACCAGACGGCACCGCACTCCACACGCGCTACCTCCCGGAAGGCGGCTACGGCGGCGCGGCGGCCGTGTTCACCGAACCCGACCCCGCGATCGTGCGCGAACGGGCCGAGGAGCATGTGCGAGCCCTGCGACACTGGCAACCAACCGGCACACTGCTCGGGATGTACGGAACGGACCACTCGGCCCCGGTGGACGGACTCGCGGACCTGGTGGCGGCGGCCTCCGGGCGGGATGGGGCCACACGGATCAGGCTGGACACGCTCGCTGGCTTCTTTGGTGTGGCCGGCGCTGGGTCGGACACTGGCTCTGGGTCTGGCTCTGGGTCTGGCTCTGGCTCTGGCGCAGGCGCAGGCGCAGGCGCTGTCGCCGAGGCTGGAGCTGCTGCTGGCTCTGGCTCTGGCGCTGAGTCAGGCACTGCGGCTGGAGCCGCGACTGCTGCTGGTTCTGGTTCTGGTTCTGGTTCTGGTTCTGGTTCTGGTTCTGGTTCTGGTTCTGGTTCTGGTTCTGGTTCTGGTTCTGGTTCTGGTTCTGGTTCTGGTTCTGGTTCCCAAATCATCCAGGGCGAACTCCGCAGCCACGCCCGGGCCAACATCCTCCCCGGCGTCCTGTCCTCGCGCATCGGCCTCAAGCAGGCCCTCAGCCGCGCCGAGCGCCTGGTCGAGCGCTATGCCGAGCCGCTCGCGGCGCTGTATGGCGCTCGTGCGGCGTGCCAGCCGTTCCTTGATCTGGCGTGGCGGCGGCTGGTCGATTCCTCCTGTCATGACAGTGTGACCGGGTGCGGTGTCGATGCCACCGCCGATCAGGTCGCGGCGCGGATCGCCGAGGCCGATGATCTCGGGCGCGGGGTGGTCGATCTCGTGCTCGGGGCGATCGCGGAAAGCGTTCCCGGGGGCGGCCATCTGCTCTTCAACCCCTCGCCGTGGCGTCGTACCGAGGTCGTGAGGCTCGACGTTCCCGCCGGCCGCGCGTTGAGGACCGTGTCGGGTGGGTCTGTGTCGCATCAGGTTCTTGAGACTGTCGAGGAGACCTTCGCCGACGAGATCGTCGCGCAGGCGGAGCTCGACCTGTTCCTGCGCAAGATTCACGGCCGCGAGCTCTACGGGCACCAGATCGCCGCGTGGCGTGTCGATCCGGTCGCGGCGACCATCGCCTTCGAGCTGGCGCCGGGCTCCGAGCTGGTCTTCGACGTCGCGCAGGTCCGCGCCGAGGCGGCAGCGAACGCCGCCGGGTCGTGGTGTATCAAGGTGCGTACACGGCCGCGGGCCATAGTCGCCGCGCTCGTCGACGTCGGCCCGCTCGCGCTCGCCGCGGTCGTGACCGCGCCGGAAGACGAGAGCGCGCCGCGCCCCACGCCGAAGAACATCGCCGCCGGCCGACGTGCCGTGTCGGACCTCGACAACGGCCTGGTGCACGTGGCGCTGCGCCCTGACGGCTTGTTGGACGTCCTCGCCGCCGACGGCACGCACGCCGCCGGGCTCGGCCTGATCGTGGACGGCGGCGATCTCGGTGACGAGTACAACTACGCGCCGCCGAAGCATGACCGGCTCGTGGTCTCGCCGGACGAGATCTGGAACCGGGTGTGTTGGAGCGGGCCGCTCACCGGCGCGCTTGAATCAGCACGCTGGTTCGAGTGGCCGGTCGCGGGCGAACCCACCGCCCGGGCCGACGCCACCCACACCACCGAAGTCACCACCGGCATCGAACTGCGCCACGGCGAACCGTTCGTCCGGCTGACCATCGCCTTCGACAACAAGACCGACGACCACCGCGTCCGCGTGCACCTTCCGCTCCCCCGCCCGGCCACGCGCTCGCACGCCGAGGGCCAGTTCGCCGTCGTGGACCGCGGGCCGCACGCCGAGGGCGGCTTCGGCGAACGCCCCGTGCCGACGTTCCCGGCCTATGGCTGGGTCGCGGCCGGCGGCTTGGCCGTGCTGCTGGACCACGTCAGTGAATACGAGCTCGTCGATGACGGCCGCACCCTCGCGCTGACCCTCCTGCGTTCCGTCGGCATGCTCTCGCGCAACGACAACGGCTGGCGCGCGGAGCCGGCCGGGCCGCAGCTGGCCACCCCGGGTGCGCAGGTCCACGGGATGCGCACCGTGGAGCTGGGCCTGTATCTCTACGCCGGCGAGTGGCACGAGTCGGGCCTGCTCGACGCCGCCGAGCGCTACCGCCATCCGCTGACGTCCCTCGCTGGACGGAATCAGGACACTGGACGGAATCAGGATCCGGACAACGTCCCGCGGATTCCGGGCGGCGGACTCGAGATCGGTGGCCGTGGCGTGGTGTTGAGCAGTTGCCGCGACGTCGGCGGCGAAGACCCGGAGCTGCGGCTGGTGGCGCTCACCCCGGAACCGACCACGGCCACGATCAGCACTGCCTATGACAGCCACAGCATCAATATGCGCCCCTGGCAGGTCGTCACGACCACAGCCAGGAGCGCGTAGTTCAGCTCAGGTATTTGGCTACCTTGGGTATTCGGCTATACAGATCAAGCCCCGGTCTACCGGGTTCCCGCCCAGTGCCCGTTCGCCTGCCGGTACTCAGGTTGTTTGCGGTACTTCCGGAGCAGCTGTTCCTTGGAGTGGCGGATCGCGTAGGTGACACGCGTGTGGAAGTAGAGGAGCTTCCCCTGGCCGCGTGCACCGAGTCCGTGTTGCCCCTTGGCCGGGCTGTTCTTCGCCATGCGTTTTCAACTCCTTGCCTGCCGGAGCCGCGGGGGAACGGCTGCCGTGTCCTCACGCTAAGCCGGGGCATCGGCCCGGGCCACCGGAGCACTCCGGTGGCCGCGGGCCGCCCTGGGGTGCGGGACGCCTGCTCAGGAGCAGTCGGCGGGCAGCAGCATGGCCTCGTCCGGGTAACACCAGGCCCAGACCTCGCCGGGCTCCAGGGAGCGGATCAGCGGGTGGCCGGTGGCGCGCCAGTGCGCGGTCGCGTGCCGGTTCTGGGAGTTGTCGCAGCAACCCACATGGCCGCAGACCAGGCATTCGCGCAGGTGCAGCCAGCGACCGCCGACCGCGCGGCAGGCCCGGCACTCGTCCGCGGCGGCGGTTTCGCCGACTCGGGGCGGCTCACCGGGCCGCGGCTGCTCGAGGTGGTCGCAGCGACCGCCGTTCGCGGGGACGTACACGGGGACGGGCATGGGGTGGCTCCTCGCGTGTCTGATTCATCACGTCGCGCCCCATCTGACCGGGTGCGGTGACGCTTGGCGCGGAGCGTACCGGCTGGAGATGACCTGCCATGGGACGCGCGGGAAACAGCGGATCCGGATAGGCTGGCGTACTCCGCCGGGGCGACCCTTACGGCGGGACGGCCGCAGACCACGACCAAAGCCCTACCATGGAGTGATGCGGAATGTGGACCCGGGGTATGACGCGTCCACGCCACGTACCCTGGCAGACTTGCTTGTCATGGGGGTGAACTCGTGACGACGACACAGCCGCTGGAAAGCACCGCCGAGGCTACGACGCAGCGCGGGCCGGTCGGACCGACGGGCCCCGAAGACAGCGCCGGGACCGAGACGGGCCGAAAGCGCCGAAGCTGGATCCCGGGGCCGATCCTGCCCCAGCGGTTCCGCCCGACCAACCGGCCCAAGCTCTGGCTGGAGATCGCGCTCATCGCGCTCGGGTACTACCTCTATACCCTGACCCGGCTGGCCGCCCCGTCCCACGCGACCGCGGCCCAGCAGCGCGGGCACGACATCCTGCACCTGGAGCACTACCTCGGGCTGAACTTCGAGCACACCTTCAACCACTGGGTGTACAGCGTGCGCTGGCTGGCGTTCTCGATGAACGTCTACTACGCCACCCTGCACTTCATCGTGCCGATCGTGCTGCTGGTCTGGGTGTACTTCAAGTTCCCGGACCGCTATCGCGCGGTGCGCACCGTGATGATCGCGATGACGCTGATCGCGCTGTTCGGCTTCTACTTCTACTCCCTGGCCCCGCCGCGGCTGCTGCAGGGCGGCAACTTCGTCGACACGTTCAAGCTGCTCAACCCCTGGGGCCAGCCGGCGTCGACCTCCGACGGGGTCGCGGGCCTGGGCTCGTCGACGAACGAGTACGCGGCCATGCCCTCGCTGCACATCGGCTGGTCCACCTGGTGCGCGCTGGTCATCGCGCACCTGGCGCAGCGCAAGTGGGTCAAGGCGCTAGGCATCGCCTACCCGCTGTGCACCTTCGCGGTCATCATCGGCACCGCGAACCACTACGTCCTGGACGCGGTCTTCGGCCTGGTGACCCTGGGCCTGGGCTTCCTGGTCCAGCGGATCGTCCAGGGCCGCAAGGTGTTCGCGGCGCCGCCCGCCCCGGCCGGGGACGCCCCGCAGCCGCAGCAGCCGCCGCAGGCGGACACCACCGCGGCCGAGAAGCCGGACAACGGGAGCTCGACGTCGGCGGAGCCTGCGCGACCGTCGATCCATCCGCGGATGTGACAGGCGCACGTGATAGTCCGGCGACGGACTTTCCAAGCCGAACGGGCCCCTTCTCGGGGCCCGTTTTTCATTGCTCCAATTGCTCCGACCGCTCAAGCCACTCAAGCCGCTCAAGCCGCTCAAGCCCCTAGCGCTCCGCCCCGGCCGCCAACCGCGCCTGGAACCCGTCCAGCATCCCGGTGAGCCCCAGCTCGAAGCTGTCCTCCGGGGTCCCGGCGTAGGACGCGGCCGGGCTGTCGATCCGCTCGCGCAGCCGGGGAAAGGTACGGGCGATCGCCACGGAGTTCTCCTGCGCCTCCGCGAACGCCCGCGCCGCGTCCTCGCCGCCGATCGCGAGCCGGCGGTTCAGGGCCACCATCGCCGCCGGGGCCAGGGCGTTGCCCAGCACGTAGGTGAACACGGCCGCGGCAGCCCGGTCGGCGTCGGCGGGGGCGAAGCCCGCGGCCTCGTAGACCGCGAGCAGGTGGTCGTCGTGGCGGGACTTGCCGGGGCCGTAGAGCAGGTAGCCGCCGAAGGCCTGGCCCATCCAGGGGTGGCGGGTGAACATCGCGTGTGAGCTGGTCGCGGTGCGGACGGCGGCCGCGCGCCAGCCGACCCGCGCCGGGTCCGGGAGCTCCACCTCGGCCCAGGCCGCGTCGGCGGCCAGCCGGACCAGCTCGTCCTTGGTCTTGATGTGCCAGTAGACGGCGGTCGCGGCGACGTCCAGGCGTTTGCCGAGGGCGCGCATGGTGAGGCCGTCCAGGCCCTCCTCATCGAGGTGGGCGATGGCCGCCTGGACGATCTGGTCCGCGGTGAGCGTGTTCCGGGGCATGGCGTCCAGTGTACTTGCACTTAGTTCAAGTACGGGCTACCGTTCCACTTGAACTAAGTGCAAGTTACTCGGCAAGGGGAGATCGAGATGACCGCGCAGCAGGGCGAGCAGAACAAGCAGGAGATCGCGCAGGAGCTGGCCGCGTTCGTCGCCGAGGCGGCGAAGGCGTACGACGTGCCCGGGGTGAGCGTCGGGGTGCTGTTCGAGGGCACGGAGCTGTGCACCGCGCACGGCGTGGCCACCGCCGCCAACCCGGTCCCGATCGACCAGCACACGCTGTTCCACATCGCCTCGGCGACCAAGTCCTTCACCGCGACCGCCCTGATGCGGCTGGCCGCCGAGGGCAAGGTCGACTTCGCGGCGACGGTGCGGACCTACGTCCCGGAGCTGAAGCTGGCCGACGAGGCGCACGCGGCGCGGCTCACCGTCCGGAACCTGCTGGACCACACCGGCGGCCTGGAGTGGAACCTGATCGACACCGGTTCCTCTGCCGACACCGCCCACGGCGACGGCACGCTGGCGGCGTTCGTGGCGAAGCTGGAGGCGCTGCCGTTGATCGGCGAGCCCGGCTCCCGCGCCTCCTACAGCCAGGCCGGATACAACCTGCTGGGCCGGGTGATCGAGAAGGTCACCGGGCAGCCCTACGAGCGGGCCGTGGCCGAGCTGGTGCTCGCCCCGCTGGGCCTGGCCGACACCGTCTTCGACCTCGATGACGTCATGACCCGGAAGTTCGCCGTCGGCCACAACCGGGACGCGCAGGGCGCTCTGCACACCGCCACGCCGTGGAAGTCCTACCCGGCCGGCACGCACGGCAACAACCCCGGCGGCGGCGCCGCGTCCTGCACCCGGGACCTGCTGCGCTGGGCCCGGTTCCACCTCGGGCAGGACACCGCGGCCGACAACGAGGTGCTGTCAGTCCAGGACCGCCGCTCGATGCAGGAGCCGAAGTCCGAGGTGCGCGGCTCCACGCTCGGCGACGCGTTCGGTTTCGGCTGGTTCCTCAAGGAGATCGGCGGCGTCCGCGCCTTCGGGCACGGCGGCAGCGGCAACGGTCAGTTCGCCGAGGTGCTGATGGTGCCCGAACACGGCTTCGCGGTGGTGGTGCTGAGCAACTGCGCGCCCGAGGGCTACCAGCTGAATCAGGATATTGTGAAGTGGGCGCTGGAGCACTTCGTCGGCGTGGCCGAGCAGGACCCGGAGCCGGTGGCCTACGACCCGCGGCGCAACGGCGACGTCGTCGGCCGCTACGAGATCGACGCGATGAACCTGGATGTGCTCGACGACGGCGAGCGCCTGGCCCTCGCGGTCGGCATCAAGCCGGAGATCCGCGCCGCCTCCGAGACCGACATGCCGCAGGACTACCCGGCCGCGGCGATGGGGTTCCTCGGCCAGGACGGTGACGACTACATCATCACCGAGGGCGGGCTCAAGGGGCAGCGCGGGTTCTTCACCCGGGACGAGAGCGGCGCGGTCGTCGGGATCGACATCGCCGGGCGGCTGTTCGGGCGCGCGAACTAGATGATTGATTCCTGGGGGTACCGGCGCGAAACGACTGATCAGCGGCGCCTGACCGCCCCGGCCGGCCACCCGAAGCCAACCAGGCTGAGGGAGGCCGTCCGGGTCGCCCATGCTTGCTGCTGAGCCGTTTCGCAATTTCACGTGTCAGCGGCGGTTCCATATGCCGGAACCCCCAGGAATCAATCATCTAGAAGACTCATGAAAATCATGCGTTCTGACCTCGTCGGTTCTCCGGTGGGGTCAGACTGCTGTTATGCAGGGTGAGTGGACTGGTGAGCTGGTCGGGGCGGATGTGTGGGAGACCTGTCGGGAGT